>JABHGV010000044.1 GCA_018671895.1 Rhodospirillaceae bacterium
CAGCCGCCAAGCTGCTTGAGCATTATGACGCCGATACCCTGGACGCGATGATCGAGGCCAACCGCAACATCGCCTCGGCGCTCTTAACGGCTAACTAGCTGCAAAACCCTTAAAGACTCTCTATGCGTTCCATATCGGCATCGCTGAAGCCGAAATGATGGCCGATCTCGTGGATCAGCACATGGCGCACCAGATGGCTCAGGTCTTCTCCACTTTCGCACCAGTAATCCAGTATCGGTCGGCGATACAGGAAGATCATATCAACATCGGGCGTTACATCGACGACGCTTTTGTCGCCCAGCGGCACACCGCTGTATAATCCCAGCAGGTCAAAGGGCGAGGCCAAGCCCATTTCTGCCTGGGTTTCGGCATCGGGGAAATCAACGACACGGATAACGACGTTGTCTACATGGGTCAGCAGCTCGGCTGGAACCGTACGTAAAGCATTGGTCGCAATGGCTTCGAGCGCGCTCAAGGTCGGTGGTCTGCTGTGATCCGTCATTCCCCAACTGTATCGCCCGGGCATTCCCCCGACAACATCGTCGTTGCAGTCCGCGCGCACTTTACATATCTTTACTTTTCAAAGGGTTTCACAAAAAAAACGGGGGCTGACGCCGAATGGATATTGCTACTCTACTCGGCCTGGTCGGCGGAACCGGCGTCGTCGTCGCCGCGATCTTGGTCGGCTCCGACATGTACATCTTTCTCAATCTGCCCGGCTTCCTGATTGTCATGGGCGGAACTTTCGCTGCCACCCTGATCAAATTCCCGCTGAAACAGGTGTCCATCGCATTCAAGGTCGGCGTCCATGCCGCCTTCGTCGGCGACAAGGAAGACCCGTTGGAACTGGTCGCCCTGGCCCTGAAACTGGCAAAGAAATCCCGCAAGGGCGGCCTGCTGGCGCTGGAAGGTTATGACATCGCAAACGATTTCATGAAAAAAGGCATCCAGCTGTGCATCGACGGCATGGCCCCGGAAGTGGTGCGCAAGACCATGACCGGCGAGATGAACCAGTCGATCCGTCGGCACGAAGAAGGCAGCAAGATTTTCCGCGGTATCGGCGACACCGCACCCGCCTTTGGCATGATTGGCACCCTGGTCGGACTGGTGCAAATGCTGAGCAGCCTGTCAGACCCCGCCGCCATTGGTCCGGCCATGGCGGTCGCCATGTTGACGACGCTGTATGGCGCCATCATCGCCAACCTGATTGCCCTGCCCATTGCCGACAAGCTGGAATCACGGCTGGACAGTGAACTGACCAGTAAATCGCTGATGATTGACAGCGTGCTTGAGATTCAGGCGCAAACCCATCCCAACGTCATCGAAGAATTGTTGCAGGTCTATCTGCCAGAAGACCAACGCACAATGATTTCATCTGACGAGGACGGAGACGAATAGTGAGCAAAAAACCGGCAGCCGGCGCGCCCCTATGGATGGTCACCTTCGCCGACCTGATGTCGCTGCTGCTGACCTTGTTCGTGCTGATGCTGACGTTCGCTAAAATGGACGCCGACAAATACCAGCAAATCGCCGGTAACATGCGCGAGGCTTTCGGCATTCAGTACATCAAGAAACTGGCTGGCGTCGTCGAAGAAGACGGAGGGCCGGCCGGAATAGCCGCCCGCAGCAGGGTGCCGAAGGTCGTTCAGGACCTGAAAATCGATGATGTTCTGGGCGACAAGCCGCCCGAAGAGGTCACCCAAATCGAAGAAACCCTGGGAGAAAAGGTCAAAGCGGTGATCGCCGAACAGATCGCCAAATCCATGGCCAACGTCGAAGAACGCGAGGGCGAGGTCGTCGTTCGCTTCCCGGCAAAAATTGCTTTCCCGCCCGGCGTCGAGACCCTGACGACGGCGTTTCTGGTGGCGCTGAATAATCTGGCCGTGGTTATCGAGAAAACCGACGGCGAGGTTATAATCGCGGGCCACACCGACGACCGCCCAATCAGCACTGCACAATTCCGGTCCAACTGGGACCTGTCGACGGCGCGCGCCAATTCAGTCATCCACCACCTGCTTGAACTGACAACCATTGAACCGGGCCGACTGTCGGCCATGGGCTATGCCGACAGCCGCCCGCTGGCGCCCAACGATTCGGAAGAAAACCGGGCCTCCAACCGGCGTGTCGAAATCATCATTCGCCAGAAACAAATACCGCCGGAGCAACCGAAGCAGCCATGACCGGCAACCTTCCAGACGGATGGGCTTCCATGGATGGCCGCGATGCAATCCACAAGAGCTTTCGTTTTGATGACTTCGTTCAGGCTTTCGCCTTCATGACCCGCGTTGCCAAGGCCGCCGAAGACATGAACCACCACCCGGAATGGAGCAACGTCTATAACCGGGTCGACATCACCCTGACCACCCATGACGCCGGTGGCGTGACAACCAAGGACCTGACACTCGCCGCCGCCATCAACGAGCAGGTCTCCGCATGACTGACACTCCTTTGTGGCAGCCGTCCGATACGCGCGTCAGCACCAGCAACATGACCGCCTTTATGGAAGAGGTCGAAAACGACTGGAACGTCACCATCGAGGATGTCCCGGCGCTGTATGATTTTTCCATCGCCGAGACCGAGAAGTTCTGGCAATCACTGAAAGACTTCGCCGGTATCAGCGCCGAGACCTGGGGCAACGTGGTTCTGGAAAACCCAGACGCCATGCCCGGTGCCCGCTTCTTTCCAGAGGCCCGTCTGAATTTTGCAGAGAACCTTTTGCGCCGCCGCGACGATGACGATGCCATCGTTTTCTGGGGCGAAGACAAGGTCCGGCGCAAGCTGTCGTATGGGGGGCTGTATGACCGGGTGTCGCTCGTCGCACAAGCCCTCAGCCGTGCCGGGGTTAAGCCCGGCGACCGGGTCGCGGGATACATGCCGAACATGGGCGAAACCGTTATCGCCATGCTGGCGACATCGGCCATTGGCGCGGTGTGGTCATCGTGTTCACCCGACTTTGGCGTCCAGGGCGTGCTCGACCGGTTCGGCCAAATTGAGCCCAAGGTACTGTTCAGCGTCGATGGGTATTTTTACAACGGCAAGACCCATGACCAGACGGCCAAGCTGACGGAAATTATTTCTCAATTGCCGACCCTCACCCACACGGTCATCGTTCCCTATGCCACAAAGGAGCCTTCGCTGGATGGCCTTAAGAACGCGGTTCTTCTGGATGACTTCACCGATGGTCTGGTGGCCGGTGACATCGATTTCGTCCGCGGGCTGTTCAACGACCCGCTATTCATCATGTTTTCGTCAGGCACCACCGGCGCGCCGAAATGCATCGTTCATGGACAGGGCGGAACCCTGTTGCAACATATCAAGGAGCATCAGCTTCACAGCGATATCAAACCCGGCGACAGAGTGTTTTATTTCACCACCTGCGGCTGGATGATGTGGAACTGGCTGGTCACGGCGCTGGCATCCCAGGCGACGCTGTTGCTTTATGACGGCTCGCCGTTTTATCCCGACGGCAACGTGCTGTTCGATTTCGCCGATGCCGAGAACATGACCCTGTTCGGGGCGTCGGCCAAATACATCGACGCCGTCGCCAAGGCAGGCCTGAAGCCGAAGCAAACCCACAAGCTGGACAGCCTGCGCGCAATGGCCTCGACCGGCTCGCCGTTATCACCGGATTCATTTCGTTTCGTCTATGAGCACATAAAAACCGACATCCAGCTTGCGTCCATCGCGGGCGGTACGGACATTGTTTCATGCTTCATGTTGGGCAATCCGTCAGGCCCAGTGTGGCCCGGTGAAATCCAGATGCGCGGCCTGGGTATGGCGGTCGAAGTGTTTGATGACGACGGCAATGCGCTTGAAGGTGTGAAAGGCGAACTGGTCTGCACCAAGCCGTTCCCGTGCATGCCCGTCGGCTTCTGGAACGACGACGACGGGTCCCGATACAAGGGGGCTTATTTCGAAAAGTATCCCAATGTCTGGCATCACGGCGACTGGGTCGAACTGACAGAACACGGTGGCATCGTCATTCATGGACGCTCGGACTCGACCCTCAATCCCGGTGGCGTGCGCATCGGCACTTCGGAAATCTATCGGCAAGTTGAAAAGCTCGGCGACATTATGGAAGCCATCGTCATCGGCCAGCAATGGGACAACGATGTCCGCGTCGTGCTGTTCGTGGTGCTGCGCGACGGCGTCACACTGGACGACGAACTGGTCGGAAAAATCAAAACCGAGATTCGCGCCAACTGCACGCCGCGCCATGTGCCCCAGAAAATTATCGCCGTCACCGATATCCCGCGCACCAAATCGGGGAAAATTACCGAACTGGCCGTTTCCGACGTGGTCCACGGTCGCGATGTCAAGAACCGCGAGGCACTGGCCAACCCCGACGCCCTGGAGCTGTTCAAAGATATAAAAGAACTCGCTACATAGGCGCGCCTACAGCGGCGAGGTCACTGGAAGTCAAAACAAGCTTGGCCCGAAGAGCCTATATTTGACTCGCATCCCCATATATAGCTTCCATATCAAAGTATCAAAAGGGAGGACGCAATCATGAAACATTTATTTTACGCTCTGCTAGCGGCATTGTTACCCACAACCGCCAACGCCGGAGAGGCCGTCACCTATTCTTCGAACGGGGCCGAGTACGAAGGCTACCGGGCCAGTGCCTCAGGCCAATCGAAAGGCCTGGTGCTGATTATTCACGACTGGGACGGCTTGACAGAATACGAAGTCAACCGCGCTGAGATGCTGGCGAAAAAGGGTTACGACGCATTTGCCGTTGACCTGTACGGCAAGGGCAACCGACCGGTCGAAACCGGTGCCAAAAAGGCCGAGACCGGCAAGCTGTACAATGACCGCGATAAAATGCGCAGCCTGATTTTGGCCGGGCTGACAGAAGCCCGCAAGAAGGCTAAATCCAAGGCCGTGGTGATGGGATATTGCTTTGGTGGTGCGGCGGTGCTGGAGCTGGCGCGGTCGGGCAAGGCGACCAATATCGTCGGTTACTCAACATTCCACGGGGGGCTATCGACACCCGAAGGCCAAAGCTATCCGGCGGGCACACCGCCGATTCTGGTTGCCCACGGTGGAGCCGATACCTCGATCACCATGGACCATGTGGCGGCCCTGTCGAAGGAACTGGAAGCGGCTGGCGTTATGTATGAAATGCAGGTCTATTCCGGCGCGCCACATGCTTTCACGGTGATTGGTTCGTCGCGCTATCGCAAGGTCGCCGATGAACAGTCGTGGGATGCTTTCAACGATTTTCTGGAATCAAATCTTTAGGTTTTTAGCTACCTTCGGGCGGCGCGCCGTCTAGATTTCAACGTTGGCAACGGATCGATAGAGAGATTGCAACGCGGGCGGAGCATCGCTTTCGCCCTTCTTGGCGCGCGCCTCCAACACTTCGACACAACCTTCGGCAACCGCCTTGAGTTCCGACGTGTCCAGTTCCGACAGAAACTTGGCCGGGTCGGTTTTAATGGCAACGATAAAGGGGTTGGACATGTCGGCTCCCGAGGTTCAAATTCAAACGCATTAACGATTCAGCCCATAATCTAGCGCTAAATGAACGACCTGTGAACGGGGGGATGCGGGGAGTGAATGTTTTTCTGCTGTACGCGGTCACGGTCCTGATTTGGGGATCCACCTGGTACGCCATCACGTTCCAGTTCGGCGTTGTCGCACCCGAGGTCTCGGTCGCCTATCGTTTCGCCGTAGCCGCCGCCGTACTGTTGCCTTATTGCGTGATCAGGGGCTATGGGATGCGATTTTCCTGGCGCGACCACTGGCGCATGATCGTGTTGGGGTTTTTCCTGTTTTCAAGCAACTATTTCGTTTTTTATCTGGCCAATATGGAAATGACCAGCGGGCTGGTAGCCGTGGTTTTTTCATCCATCATCGTCGCCAACATCATTTTTGGGCGGATTTTTCTTAACCACGCGATCCAGCCCCGGGTCGCCGTTGGGGCGACCATCGGCATTGTTGGCCTGTCGGTTATTTTCTGGCCTGAGATTCAAGGCTTCGATCTGTCGGGCGGTGGCGCATTGGGTCTTGTTCTCAGCCTTATCGGCACGCTGCTGGCATCGGCCGGGAATATCGTCGCCGTCGCCAACCAGTTGCGCGGATTGCCGGTGGTGCAGACCAACGCCTATGGCATGGCCTATGGTGCGATGTTCATGGCCATATTCGCCTGGCTTCGCGGCGCCCCGTTCAATTTTGACACCAGCGCGGAATATATCTATTCGCTGTTGTATCTGGCAGTATTCGGTTCGGTCCTGGCCTTTGGCAGTTACCTGACCTTGTTGGGCCGGATCGGGGCCGGCAAGGGAGCATACGCAACCGTGTTGTTCCCGGTCATCGCGTTGGCGATTTCGACGGTGTATGAAAATTACCAATGGTCTTCATGGGCAATCGTCGGCATGGTTCTGGTGCTCGCCGGTAACGTGCTGGTGTTGAGCCGGGGACGACAGAAACAAGAACCAGTAAGGACCTGAACAATGCGTGGTTATTTCGGTGTCGGTGTCGAAGGCATCTCGAAAGTCATGAACGTCGGCAGCATCTTCCGCACGGCGCACGCCTTCGGGGCGGGCTTCGTTTTTACCGTGGCTGCCACCTATGACAAGTCCGTCGGCGGACGGGCCGACACTTCGCAAGCCACAGGGCACGTTCCGCTGTACGGCTTTCCCAACATCGACAGCATGATCCTGCCCGAAAAATGTTCGCTGGTCGGGGTCGAGCTGATGGAAGATTCCGTCGAGCTGCCAAGCTTTCGCCATCCGCCACGGGCGGCTTATGTGCTGGGGCCGGAACGGGGTTCCCTGTCGCCAGAAATGGTCGCCCGGTGCGACCACACCATCAAGATCCCGATGCGGTTCTGCGTCAACGTCGGCGTTGCCGCAGCCATTGTCATGTACGACCGGGTGCAGAGCCTGGGCAGGTTTCAACGTCGCCCGGAACGCCCCGGCGGGCCGACGGAACCGCTGCCCGATCCGGTCTTTGGCGATCCACAATTTCGCGACAAGGCCAATCCGTTTCTTAACGACCCGCCGTCGGAAACCCATCCGTCTGAAGACACGGACGAATAACACCGACCTCTTCACCCACCGCGTTCAGCACCACCGGGCTGATCAGATCATCGGCAATGTTCGCGACACCCAAGGCTGACAGCACGGCCGCCATGGTGACTTCGGCAGCGCGCTTCGCACCGTCATCTATTTTCAACGCTACCCCCAGCCCCCGGTTCGGCAGAATTGCTGCGTGTACGCCTTCGGCCCCGGTCTTGACGACAACAGGTTCCTTCACTGCGGCCATCAGCCGGGTATCAAAGCGTCCGCTACCGGCGACCAAAAATGGATGTTCCATCATCGCCCGGGTGATGCGTTGGGCAGCGGTTGCACGTTCCGATGTCAGCGCCGACGGATCGGCCATCCGCGCCAGCCCCAACGCCATCGCGTGCAACGGCATTGCCAGTACCGGAATGCCGCAGCCGTCTATGCCTTCGGGCGCGTTCGATAAATCCAAGTCCGTGATCTCGCCCAAAATCCTCCGTACCCGTTGTTGCACTGGATGGGCGACACCGATATATCCGGCGCTCAGTTCGCCCATGTCGAGGGCGGTGGCGAGGAACCCTGTGTGTTTTCCCGAACAATTATTGTGGGCGCGGGTCGGGGAGCCTGTCAGACCCTCCATCATCACCGACGGCCCACATTCCAGATCGTCAACATCCAGCCCCAATCGCCCAAGCCATCGACACGCAAGGTCAACATGTTCCGGCTCACCATTGTGCGATGCACAGGCCAGCGCCAATTCTTCCGCGCTGATATCGGCACCGCTTTCGACCAGGGACAGCGCTTGCAACGGCTTGATCGCCGAACGCGGATATACCGCGCGCTCGATATCGCCGAGGCCCGCAATAACGGTTCCGGCGGCATCGGTCACACAGACCGCCCCGCGATGACGGCTTTCGACCATTTCGCCGCGCGTCACTTCGACGAGCACCGGATTTTCACTCAAATCATCCATAATCCTAAGTGACATCCTCTGGCAGGCTTGGCAAGTGCATCGGGCGGGAGTATCAATGCGGTTATGAGAATCATTTTTGCCATTTCCGCCTTCCTTGTTGTCGTACTGGCGTCGACCGATGGCCACGCCCAGCAAAAAGGTCTGATTGACGTGTTCGGTGATTGGAGCGCCTTCGCCATCAAGGAAGCGGGCCAGCCTGTTTGTTACATCGGGTCCGAACCCGGGAAGCAGCAAGGCGATTACAAGAAGCGCGGCGACACCTACATGCTTGTCACCCTGCGCCCCTCTGATAAAAAATCCAGCGGCATCGTTTCGCTGACCGCGGGCTACAGTTTCAAAAAGGGCCGTGATGTTATCGCCACCATCGGCAAGGACGCCTTCAAGATGTTCACCAAGAATGGAAGCGCGTGGACGTACAAGGATTCTGACGATGACGCCATGGTCGCCGCCATGAAGCGTGGCGTCGAACTTGTCGTTAAGGGAACGTCGTCCAGGGGCACCGAGACCACCGACACCTATTCCCTGAAGGGCTTCACTGCCGCCCACAAGACCGCCCTCGAGGCCTGCAAATAATCCAATTAACGGTTGGGTTCTTCGGAAAAACGGCTATATCAGGGGCATGTCACAGACATTGACCAACCTTGTCGGGCTCGACCGCGACGAATTGACCGCCGTTCTGGTTGAAATCGGCGAGAAACCGTTCCGTGCGAAACAGGTCTGGCACTGGATTTATCATCAGGGCGTTACTGATTTCGCCAAAATGACGACCATCGCCAAGCCGACCCGCGAAAAGCTTGCCGATAACTTCGTTGTTGCCCGCCCCGAAGTCAGCCGCGAGCAGACATCAAGCGATTCTGCCCGCAAATGGCTGGTCAAGTTTGATGACGGCAACGAAGCCGAAACCGTTTTCATCCCAGAAGAAGACCGGGGCGCATTGTGTGTTTCCAGCCAGATCGGCTGCACCTTGACGTGTAAGTTCTGCCACACCGGCACCCAGCGGCTGGTGCGCAATCTGGACCCGGCAGAGATCGTCGGCCAGGTCATGCTGGCGCGCGATTCTTACGGCGAATGGCCAACACCAAACGGGGACCGGCTGCTGTCAAACATCGTCATGATGGGTATGGGCGAGCCGCTGTTCAATTACGACAACGTCGCCAAGGCGCTAAAGATCATCATGGATGGCGACGGCATCGCCATATCGAAACGCCGCATTACATTGTCCACATCGGGCGTGGTTCCGGCCATTCGACAGTGCGGGGCAGATCTGGGTGTCAATCTGGCGATTAGCCTGCACGCCGTTACCGACGAGCTGCGCGACATTATTATGCCGATCAACAAAAAGTACCCCTTAAAGGAACTGTTGCAGGCGTGCCGGGAATATCCCGGGTCGAACAATGCGCGCCGCATCACGTTCGAATACATCATGCTTGATGGCATCAACGACAGCCCGGCCGACGCCAAACAACTGGCGCGGCTGGTCAAGGGCATCCCGGCCAAATTCAACCTGATACCGTTTAATAAATGGCCCGGTGCCGATTACGATTGCTCATCTGACAAGGCGATGAGCCGGTTTGCCGAAATCCTCAATGATGCGGGTTATTCCGCCCCGGTGCGCAAGCCGCGCGGGCGCGATATTCTGGCCGCCTGTGGGCAGTTGAAATCGGACAGCGAACGCGAACGCATGAGCCTTTTGAAAGCCCGTCGGGCCGCCGGAATCGAAGACGACGCCCACCCTGCCTGAACAATTCTTGAACTATCGTTCCGATAATTGTATGCTCAGCCGATAGATTCGAGGACGAAACAATGGCACGACATAAAGAATTCCAACCCGAAGAAGTCGTCGACGCCGCCGTTCAGGTGTTCTGGAGTCAGGGCTACGAGGCGACATCGATCCAGGATCTGGTCGATGCCATGGGCATCAATCGGGGCTCCATTTACGATACTTTCGGCGACAAGGCGGGTCTGTTCGAGGCTGCGCTGGAGCGCTATTTCGCCGCCTCGCCGCTCAGTACACTTATGAAAAGTGCAAGCGATGCCTCGCCACGCGGCGTCATTGAACACGTCTTCGATGGGCTGGTCACCCTTGGCACTTCGCCCGAAGGTCGACGCGGGTGCCTGATGACCAACACCCTGACCGAACTGTGTTCGCGCGACGACAAACTGGCAAAAATGCTGGGCAGTCGCATGCTTCAGGTCGAAAATACCCTGACCGATCTGATCGTTCAGGGTCAGGAAATGGGTGAGATATCGAATACCCGCGAGGCCAGAGCCCTGGCGCGGTCGATGATCTGCACCATGCAAGGCATTCAGGCCGTCGCCAAACTGCGCCCGGGCGAAGGGACGTTGCGTGATATTGCCGACGTCGCCGTCGCCAGCTTCGACTGAGGGACTTTTTCTGCGCCCCGTTCCAAAATAATTGGAATAATCATTCTGAATTCTATTGACAGTGTTTCCCACCATATATCATGATGGCTAAATATTAGAACGAGCATTCAAGTTTAATATAATAACCACTGACTGGGAAACCTGAAACATGTCTGCTTTCACACTTCACGACAAAGCCACCACCCCGGGCGCATCCCATCGGGAAATGTCGAGCGCCGAAGAAAGTTCGGGTTCCTGCCCAGCATCTATGCGGTCTTTGCCGAATCCCCGGCGATCATCAAGGCCTACGTTTCGATGACCACCCCCATACCCCCCCTGACCGGCTTTAAGATACCGGTCACAGACTCCGCCCTCGACGATCTTCTCCTTGTATCGTTCGGGGGCGGTTTTTCTCTCTCAGGTTCACTATAATGACCCCCATGGCCGACAAACCCACCCAGACCCTGATCCTTGTCGCCGACCCCATGTGTTCATGGTGCTGGGGGTTCGCGCCGATCATGCGACAGCTGAGAGACGATTTCTCGGATCGACTTGGCATCGAGGTGCTTGTCGGCGGCTTGCGCCCCGGCACCGTCGAGACCATGGACAAAACCATGAAGGAATACATCCGCCATCACTGGGAACAGGTGCACGATAAAACCGGCCAGCCCTTTGATTTTGATTTTTTCGAACGCGAGGGTTTTGTCTATGACACCGAACCCGCATGCCGTGCCGTCGTCACCATGCGCGAAATGAAACCTGAGGCTGCGCTGGATTTCCTGGAAGACCTGCACCAGGCCAATTACGCCGAGAACCGGGATGTCACAGATTCAAAAGCCCTTGCCGAACTGGCAACGAAATACGGCGTCGATGCGGCTGACTTTACCCGGCAGCTCGAGTCTGACGAAGCCCGCGCCGCTACCCAAAAGGATTTTCACGAGGCCCGGACGCTGGGCGTCACCGGTTTTCCGACCATCATTGCCCGCCAGAGCAATCCCGGCGAAGACGACCAATACGCCTTCCTAACGCTTGGCTACCGCGACTACGAATCAATCAAGCCGTCACTGTCCGAGTGGACGGCCCCCCACTAGGCTTGCCCCCATCCGTCTATCGCCTATACTGCGCCAACCTTTCAACATGACAGAGTTTGAGATATGAGCGCGGACATTAAAAAAGTCGTACTGGCCTATTCCGGTGGACTGGACACCTCGGTGATCCTGCGCTGGTTGCAAGATACCTATAACTGCGAGGTCGTCACCTTCACCGCCGATTTAGGGCAAGGCGAAGAGGTCGAACCGGCTCGGGCTAAGGCCGAAATGATGGGCATCAAAGAGATCTTCATCGAGGATCTGCGCGAAGAGTTCGTGCGCGATTACGTGTTCCCGATGTTCCGGGCCAACGCGCTGTATGAAGGCACCTATTTGCTTGGCACTTCGATCGCCAGACCGTTGATCGCCAAACGCCAGATCGAGATCGCCGCCGAAGTCGGTGCCGATGCGGTGTCCCACGGGGCAACCGGCAAGGGCAACGATCAGGTTCGCTTCGAGCTTGGTTACTATGGCCTGAACCCGGACATCAAAATCATCGCGCCCTGGCGGGAATGGGACTTGGGCTCGCGCACCAAGCTGATCGAGTACGCAAACAAACACCAGATTCCGGTGCCCAGCGACAAGCAGGGCGAGCCGCCTTATTCAGCTGACGCAAACCTGTTGCACATTTCATGCGAGGGCAAGGCGCTGGAAGACCCGTGGGTCGAAGCACCTGAAGACGTCTATACACGGTCGGTCTCGCCAGAGGCCGCACCCGATACGCCGACGGTTATCGAAATAGACTTCAAACACGGCGACCCGGTTGCCATCAATGGCGAGAAAATGTCACCCGCCACATTACTAACCGCACTGAACAAATACGGCGGCGACAACGGCATCGGCAGGAAGGACATCGTCGAGAACCGGTTCGTCGGCATGAAGTCGCGCGGCATTTACGAAACGCCCGGCGGCACCATCCTGCTGGAAGCCCGGCGCGGCATGGAAAGCATCACCATGGACCGGGGCGCGGCGCACCTGAAAGACGAGATGATGCCGCGCTATGCCGAGATGGTTTACAACGGCTTCTGGTTCGCGCCCGAACGCGAGATGATGCAGGCCGCCATCGATGCCGCGAGCGAACCTGTCACCGGCACGGTGCGCATGAAATTGTACAAGGGTGGCGTCGCCGTCACCGGACGGAAGTCGCCCAACAGCCTGTACGACGAAGCCATGGTGACGTTCGAGGAAGACACCGTCTATGACCAGCGCGACGCCGAAGGCTTTATCAAGCTGAACGCGCTGCGCTTGCGGATAGGCAAAAGAAGCCGCAACTAGACCGGAGCCACACCTCTTGACCACCCCCATCATCAACGTCCTGTTCGTCTGTCTTGGCAACATCTGCCGGTCGCCGACGGGCGAGGGCGTGTTTCGGGAACTGGTTGAAAAAGAAGGACTGGCCGACAGGTTCCGCATCGATTCCGCTGGCACCGCTGCCTTTCATATCGGCGAGCCGCCGGACGGCCGTTCGCAAACAGCCGCCATGCGTCGCGGCATTGACCTGAGTAATCAGCGCGCCCGGCGTGTACGCGACGAAGACTTCCGCCGGTTCGATTACATCCTCGCCATGGATGTGGAAAACCACACCAACCTGATGGCGGTTTGTCCGCCGGGCGAAGAAGGCCGGGTCCGGCTGTTGCTGGATTTTGCCGAAGGTGCCGAAGGCGAAAGCGTGCCCGACCCTTATTACAGTCGCGGCAATGGTTTCGAGGTTGTGCTCGACCTGATTGAACTGGCGACCATCGGGCTGCTCGACGACATCCGCACCAATCATTTTTAATCATTTAATGTATAATCGCCCTGTTATGGGAGAGACCTGCAAAGCCTGTGCGGTTGTTGTCACGCTTGCGGCGCTTGTCGTGGCAACGCCTGCGGCCGCCAGACAAAAGGCGCGACAGGAAGAGCGCAACGAAGAGGCAGGCTCTTAGGAATGCGCCCGGACATATCCGACGTCATTAGCCGTGTCACTGGCTCGGCCCAGGCAAAAACATCGTCGCTCGGCGGTGGCTGTATCGGCGACGTTTACAAGGTGCGTCTTAAAAACGGCGAAACCGTGGTCGCCAAAGTTGGTGGTGCTGGCAGCGGGCTGGAGCTTGAAGGCCACATGCTCCAATACCTGAAAGAACGGTCGGCCCTGCCGGTGCCCGATGTGCTGTTTGGCGATGATGATCTTTTATTGATGACATACGTCGAGTCCGGTGGTGCCCTGAATGCATCCGCGCAACAACACGCCGCCGATCTTCTGGCTGCCCTGCACGACATCACGGCCCAATCCTATGGTTTTCAATATGACACCGTCATCGGTGGCCTGCACCAACCGAACCCGGAAACACCCCGATGGCTCGATTTCTTTTCTGAACACCGCTTGGTGTATATGGGCCGCCAGGCACTTGATGCCGGGCGGCTTCCCGGCGACGTCATGGCGCGGCTGGAAAAGCTGGCCGACAGCGTTGGGCGCTGGCTTGAAGAACCGGCCCAGCCGTCATTGGTCCACGGCGACATGTGGGGCGGCAACGTGCTGGCCGCAAACGGGCGCATCACCGGTTTCATAGACCCTGCCATTTATTTTGCCGACGCAGAGGTCGAGCTCGCCTTTTCGACCCTGTTTGGAACCTGTGGCGATGATTTCTTTTCGCGCTATGGCGAGCATCGGCCCATCGCACCGGGATTTTTCGAAGAGCGCCGCGACCTGTACAACCTGTATCCGCTGCTGGTTCACGTTCGCCTGTTCGGCGGATCGTACGTTGGTTCCGTCAGTGGGATTTTAAACAAGTTCGGGTTCTAGCGCGTACTCTGAGAGCACCTGATAGTGGGCGGGACCATGACCCAGGTGCGAGCGGAACAGCTGGAACGAATCGACCTGAAACGGCCCGATCTTTAAATCGCCGATGGATTGTGCCCAGTCAGCGATCTCGTGCTCTGGTGTTTTTTTCAGCCGCGCCAATGTCACGTGCGGCGTAAACTTGCGACGATCGGCATCCAGTCCGGCACGAACTGAAGCCGACTCGATCTTGTCGTGTAAATGAACAAGCGCCGGTTGCGTCTTGATCCCGGCCCACACGGTATGGCTCATGTGGCCGCGCCCGAATTGACCGACACCGTTCAGCGTCAGGGAAAATCCCGGCGCGTGAACGCCACCAAGCGCGGTGTCAACGTCGTCCACCGATGGCCCGTCGAGATCGCCGATAAAGCGCAGGGTGGCATGCAGGTTATCCGGCGTGATCCAGCGTGCGCCCGCAAGGCCGAACGATATTGCCTTCAGTCTGTCGCGGATTTCTTTGGGCATCTGTATGCCGACAAATAATCGCATCCGACCCCCCTGCTTGCTTAAAGAAATAAAGTCAGTACTCCGGTGTAGCCGTAAAGGCGGGCATTTGAAATCTCGCCGTTACCGTAGAAGCCGACCAGCGGCACATCGCCCAGACCGTCGCGAATAATTTCCAGCTCCACGCCTTCTTTACCAAACAGGGACGGCCCGCGCGCCATGCAGCTGATATAGATTCCGCCGCGCGGCGGTGCGTCCATACGGCCCTTCAGGTCTGCGACCATCTGCCGCAAATCTTCCCGGGCGCTTTCAGCATCGCGCCTGACGAACATCAGCCGGGTGCCGATACGAATATCATCGGCGATGGCGAGCATGCCACGTTTCGGATCAATCCCAAGCAGGCTGCGCACCATGTAATCGCCGGTGTCGGACCCTTCGACCGGCACGGCGGCATGAACCAGACCAGCGAGCCCTGGCAGGTCGGCGGCCAGTTCTTTTCCGATGGCCTCGGTAAACACTTCCAGCGCCGGCTGTCCGTTCAGGCCGATGACCACATTGTCCTGACAATCGGTCACCTCATGCATATCTGATATGGGAAGGCATCCCTGACTCAAACCCGTGGCAACGCCAAGCCCGGAAGAAAACAGCACCCCTGATAGTCCGGCTGTGGTCGCACCGTCGGCAATGGCGGTGTTCTTGTGGATAGACGACGTCAGGCCGCCGACCAGAAATGCGAAGCGCCCGGATAAGTCCTGCAATCCATCGGGCACGGATCCATCCATCGATTCGCCGTGAACAATGCCGAAGTACGGATCTTCCGTAGCCAACCATTCCGAAATCGATGATGTTTCGCTCATATCCTGTATCACCCGGAACGACTGGTCCGTCATTTTACCGACCATTGCCACCGCCGCCGGACGGTCATAATCGTCGGCGATGTCCCCCATCATGGTTCCAGGCATGGTTCCAGGCATGGACATAACGCCCGCTGCCCCGCATCCGACCCAGTGTTCGATATCGGTCTTTTGCCTTAGAAATGTGAGAATGCTGGAAATATCGGCGGGCAGCGGGTCGCTTGCATACAAAAAACCCAAATTTGCGCCGTCATCGGTCGCGGCAACGCCGTCGGCCAAGGCCTTGGCCGCATTGGCCCAATCCTCGCTGGCGCTGTGAACGACTCTGAATGGCATCATATCGATAAATTCCGGCTATTTGCGTCTTCTGCCTGTATTTCAGGTGGGGTTGTTACAATCCGTTACAAGCATCGCCTTGATTTCGCCCCGTTTCCTGACATATTAAAACAGGTATACGAATTTGGCTGACATTATATGAGGTCCCACTATGGCACTCGACCGCGACAATCGTTTCACACTTAACACCGGACAAGCAAACGCCGGGCAAGCAACTGCGGCCGACATTGACGTCGGCCTGCGCGAATACATGCTTCGGGTCTATAACCTGATGGCATCCGGACTGGCGTTGACCGGCATTATCGCCTATTTCGCAGCCAACACGCCGGCAATTATCAACGTGCTTTATGCCGCCGGTCCCGGTGGCGTGTTGCAGCCGACCGGCCTTGCATGGATTGTCATGCTGGCACCATTTGGCTTCATACTGGCACTGTCGTTCGGCATCAACAAGATGCAGGCATCGACCGCGCAAGCCTTGTTCTGGGCCTTCGCAGCGGTTATGGGCCTGTCGTTGGCAAATATTTTCCTGATGTATACCGGCACGTCGATCGCGCGCGTATTTTTCATCACCGCGGGCACCTTTGCTGGCATGAGCCTGTACGGCTACACCACCAAGCGTGACCTCAGCGGCATGGGGTCGTTCCTGATGATGGGCCTGATCGGCATTATCATTGCCAGCGTCGTCAATATATTCCTGCAGAGTTCGGCCATGCACTTCGTCATCTCGGTGATCGGGGTGCTGGTGTTCGTCGGCCTGACCGCATACGACACGCAGAAGATCAAATCGTTGTATCTGGAAGCAGATGGCGCCGAAGTGATGTCGAAAAAAGCCATCATGGGCGCGCTGACCCTGTATCTGGACTTCATCAACCTGTTCATCATGTTGTTAAGGCTGTTCGGCGAGCGCCGCTAGATAAGCGCCTTCATAAACAAAAAAGCTCGGTGGCGAAATCCACCGGGCTTTTTTTATGCAATGCGATTCGGCGGCTCTGTTCCGGCGAAGAAGGCATCCAGATTATCCAGCGCCGTCATTCCCATAGCGGTGCGGGTTTCCACCGTTGCCGAGCCCAGATGCGGCAACAGGAAGGCTGTTGGGCAATCAAAGTAGCCGGGGTTAATATTAGGCTCGCCGTCGAACACATCAAGCCCGGCAGCCGCCACCCGACCACTTTTCAATGCCGTAATCAGGGCCTCGTCATCAACGACGGGGCCGCGCGCTGTGTTAATGACCACCGCATTGTCCGGCAACAGATCAATGGTCTTGGCGTTCAGCAAATGTCGAGTGTCAGGCGTTAGCGGGCAATGCAGCGACAGAAAATCGCTGTTGGCCAACAGGTCTTCCAGTCGCTCATGAAAGACCGCGCCGTCTTCCAGCGTCGCATCCAGTCGATTGCGGTTGTGGTAATGAATATCCATACCGAAGGCCCGGGCGCGACGGGCCGTGGCGCGACCGATATCGCCCATGCCGACCAACCCCAGTCGTTTTCCTGTAACCTCGATACCCATCAGCTGTGTCGGTGTCCAGCCGGTCCAGCCTTCACGCAGTGTGGCTTGTGATTCGGTCACCCGGCGGGCCGCGCCCAACAGACATAACAATGCGATGTCGGCGGTTGCTTCGGTCAACACGCCCGGTGTGTTGGTAACGACAATGTTGCGTTCTTTCGCGGCATCCAGATCAATATGCTCGAAGCCGACGGAAAACGTCGCGATGGCGCGAATGCTGTCGGGCAGGCGGGCAATGACATCGGCACCGACATCGTTGGTAATGGTGCACAACAGTGCGTCCTTGCCCTGACACAACCCGATCATCTGATCGGCCCCGTACGGCGCATCATCGGTGTTGGTTTCGGCGTCATAGTCGGCGCATGCCCGGGCGATGACATCGTCGGGCAGATTGCGGGTAATCAGGATTTTGTTTTTTTCCGGCATGGCCCGGACTGTATTTTATGCAGCCCCGCGCTTCAAGTGTGCCATCGCCTCGTTCAACTGGCTCATGCGGCTGTGATCGCCGTGGTCGCTATCTGGGTGATGAATCGTCGCCAGTGTCCGAAACCGCGATTTCAAGGTGCCGCTATCGGGCAGGCTGTCGGGCGGGAAGCCCATTACATGCAGTGCATCATTGCGCGAGCGAATGCCTTCGGTCAGCGGTTCGAAGGAAAGGGCCGACACCATCGAGCGCAAACGGTCCAGCTCGGCGGTCATTTCATGGGCCAATGGGGCCAACGGGGCTTCCGGCTCGGGCTGCGGGGTCATCCCAGAGGAGCCGGCAAGGCCGTCGAGACGCAGATCGATCTCGCCTCGATCAACGGCGAGGGCCAGGCCTAAGGCCCGGCGCAAATTCTCAACGTCATATCCGGGGGTCATGCGTACTTGCAGGCGGGGTTTGCGCCGCCACGGGGTGCCTTTGGCCTTGCCCGATTTTAAAACCACCGTTTCCCGATCATCCGCCTTTGGCTCGCCGGGGTCCGGGAAGGCGGCAATTTCGTCGGCCGCGACGACCAGCACCACGGACCGTGCCAAATCGGCGACATTGACGCCACGTTTCCCTGCCAGGGCCATTACGTCGTCGCGAAACGCGCTGGCGCACGACACCGTATAGGAATGCTTGCGCCCGCCTGATGATTTTTGAGTTGTGACGCTCTGTGCTGCGGTCATTTTGCCCACGGACCTTGCCAGTCCGACCCTGCTCAACTGATTCTCTTGTATTGATTCCAACAGCTTATGGTTAACAAATGATTGATTCCCTTAATCAGGACAGACCGCACCGGGGGCGTTTCGAAATAGTGCCGCCCGGGCCGCTATATCGACGGTTTCGACCTCGCGTGTGGACTGTTTGCGGGACCCTAACTGCATATGTTGTTTTTCTCACTCCCGCCATCGACATCCATTAAGGCTTCATTTACCCCATTGACTAAACAACCGGAGATACCCCACAAGCATCTGAAAACAAACATCTATTTCAAGTTCCTCTTGATGCTGAAAAGCGGCTGAACCAGCGCCAAACGACCGGCATTTAGGCGCTGGGCCGCGATTTTTGGCATGTGATGAACCCTTCAGGCGATCTTTACCGCCCTGTTGCATCACCCCTTTCAAGACGCCTGGGGCTTGCGCAAAAATCATTGAGAAACAGATACGATGACGCATCGTCTGCTGGCAAAAAAATTGCTCCGGTTTTTTTTATGTCCATGCCAACTGAAAAAATCGCCCCGCACCGCCCGCATGCCGAAATTGAATTTCAGTCCCTGAAAAAAATGTTCCTGTTGTGAAGCAATTTCATTTTCCGCATTGTCATTGTCATCGTCATCGGGGGTGATCAAGGGGTCCATCCCCGGGTTTTGAAATCATTGTTCTTGCACCATCCCGCGGCACCGGGGCCATCGATTTCGGGAAATCGTCAGTGTTTTTGTAGAATGATCGTTCCATGGTTATCTTAGTATTATCAATGGGATACGGAACCGAAATGATTAATTTTTGGGCGGAATAGCCAATGACACCTGCACCTCGGCGAGCGTCAGGTGACTGATTATCACCCTCATAACCAACGCCCGATGGCACCTTCGTTCCGGGGCGTCAATCAGGCATCATCGGAAAATTTCCATGGCTACTGCCGAGGCCCGTTTTACAACAAGGAGTGCCGCCTTTTCGCCGCCAAACAACCGTCAAATGGGCAACCGAGTCGGGTCAGAAACGGTTCTGGAACAAGACATGTGAGACAATTTCCGGGTTAACACCGCAGTGCCGGCAGCTTATATCAAATAGACAACATTGGAGCCGATTATGAACAAAGCGACATTCGGGGCTGGGTGCTTCTGGGGGGTTGAACTTACTTTCGCCAAGACCGAGGGGGTGACGGAGACATCCGTTGGTTATGCCGGGGGGAGCCTGGATAATCCCACCTACGAGGATGTCTGCCGGGGCGACAGCGGTCATGCCGAGGTCGTCGACGTGACGTTCGATGCCTCGATTGTCAGCTACGAGACGCTGCTCAAGGTATTCTGGGGCTGTCACGACCCGACCACCCTGAACCGACAGGGCCCGGATGTTGGCAGCCAGTACCGGTCCGTAATTTTCTGCCATAATGCAGAGCAACAACGTCTGGCCGAAGCATCCCGGGATTCAGTTGATGCCGCCGGCGTTTTTCCCAGGCCCATCGTCACCGAAATATACCCCGCACCGACGTATTATCCGGCCGAGGATTATCATCAGAAATATTTGGAAAAAAGAGGCCGGGGCACCTGTCATTAGCCCATAAGGAAGGGCTCAGTTTTCAGAGTTCTTTTCACGGGTAAGCGCACAACGACCGTCGGGCATGTGGTCAAGGCCACTATCGAGCTGCTCGAACTGGCGGGACGCCTATTGAAAGAAATGGTGCCGCCTAGAGGATTCGAACCTCTGACCCCCGCATTACGAATGCGATGCTCTACCAACTGAGCTAAGGCGGCTGTGCGGAGTGTATTACTGCTCCGGGCCGTCGCCGTCAATCACCGTGTCTGCACCCAGCAGCGGAACCGTTTCATGTTGTGGCGCGGCGATGCCGGGAATGCTTGACGGGCGCTGCCAGTCAAAGGAGTTAAAATTGCCGCACTTGCCGCACAGCGCCGACCACGCATCGGTCAGATTGCCGCAATCGGAACAGACCCATGTGGCGTCGGGTTCTGCAATGGCGGCGCGAACCAGCCATTCATGGGCCGCCTTATCATCCTTTTCGCCCTCGCATAACGCCGCCATCAAGCGACACTGCGCCTGGGTAACAGGCAGGTCGTCGAGATTTTCCCGCGCCACACCCCACAGGCCCGCTTCAATAGCCGCCCCGGCCAGCAACAGCCGCGAGGCATCGTCGCCGGAATTTTTCGCCGCCAGCGTTTCGGCATGTTTCATTCGCGCCAGTGCATCTTCTTCATCTTTCGTGTGCCAATAGGCAGCCGCCAGATCGGGATGCGGCTGACGTGCCCACGTGGTTTCGATAACGCCAGAGGCCTTGCTCCGTTTCCCCATGCCCGTCAGCAGCCGTGAATACTGACACGCCGCGGGCACCAGGCTTGTGTCTTCACCATGCGCCAGTTTCGCCAGTTTCATGGCCTCGACCGGGTTTCCGTCCTTTTCCGCATCAACGCTTTGCAGCAGGGCAAGAACAGCCTTGTGGCCAACCGCTTCGGCCTCAGGCAGCATTTTGTTGGCCAGCGCCGAATTCAGCGCCGCGTCGGCTTTCGCCCAGTTCCCGGCACGCGCCTCCTGATCGAACAGGGTGCGGGTGACCCAGTCGCTTTTGGGCTGTAATCGAGAGGCCCGGCGCACCAGTTTCAGGGCCGCTGTCTGATCGTTGCGCTTGACCGCCTGACCCAGCAACCCGCGCAAGCCCAGAAATTCCATGTCCGGGCGGTCCAGCATTTCAGTAAAGAAGGTCTCGGCGGCCGCCTCGTCGCCATCCAGCTGTGCGGCCTGGGCCGACAGCAGCATCGTTAGTGGGGGTTCGCGTAACAATCCATCGGCCCGACCGGCCTGTGCTTTCGCCTCAACCGCATCACCGGCGGCGACCGCGACTATGCCGCGGGTCAAGGCCTGATAACCACGACGTGTTTTGGCATCCCTGCGGTTTCGGGCGATCTTGCCGGGGGCTTGTTTCAGCGCCACCCACAGCCGGTACAACACAGCTGCGGCAATGGCGATCATGACAATCCCCATAACCAACACAGCGGCCGACGTTTCGATTACGTAGCCTTGCCAGACCAGCGATACCTGTCCCGGATTATCGGCAAACCAGACGCTGAGAGCCGACAGACCCGCAAGAACGATCAAAAAACCGATGGCACGTATCATTTTATTTCCCCGCCGGGGCCAGCAGCGATACCGCCAGCACATTAAGGAAAGAAATCAATGCATCTGCTTCGAGCCTGGCGTGGGCATTGGCCAGCCAGGATGTGGCAATGGTCCGCGACGGCTCACCCATCTCATCCAGGGTGTGAACGGCCCCGTCCAGATTGCCCCGTTCAAGGTTTTGCCAGACTGCATCGAGCTTCGTCGTCGCCGTCGCATCCTTGGGCGCCTGTACTGCACCGTCTGCATCGACGCGACGCACCGCAACCATGGACTTGATCTGATTCAGGGTTTTTTCCACCAGACCGCCGCCTTGGGCAGGAATTTTGTCGGCGATGGAACGCGCAACACCGGGAAAATCAAGCCGCAACATTTCAAGGGTTGGGATGCCCTTTGCGGCATAAGCGGCCAGGGCCTCGACAGCACGCCTGACATCAGGCTCTTTCTCGCCCAGCCGTTTCACTGCCGCCAGTTCCGAAGGAAACGGTTTGCCGGTCTTCAGACCTTCGCGCAGGCTGCCGATCGCCAACACCAGCGACTGGGCCATCGTCGACACCCCCATCGTCGCCTTTGCCGCACCGGCCTTTTCGTTTTCAGCAATGGCCTGTTCCAGTCGCGCCAGTCGCTGCAGAACATCGCTCAACGCTTCGCCGTCTTCGCTTAGACCCGCCACTCGCTGTGATAACCGTTGCAAGGATTCAGCCGTATTCGCTGTATCGGACGGCGGAGTAGAGACATCGGTCATCTTGCCGACGTTATCCAGCTTCCCTTCGACTTCGGAAAGGCGGTCCATCAACGCCGACATGCTTTTGTTCATCCGGGCCCGTTCTTGTTCCAGATCCTGAATCGCCGTGCCGCTTTCACGCAGGGTCTTCAGTTCCTGTTCCAGCTCGCTGATCCGGTCGGCTTGCGTCTGCGCCGATGCCTTGACGGGCTTCTGAGCAGGGCTTGCGACCGGGTTCGGGGCTTGTGCCGGCTCTGGCATCGTCGATGGGGAACTTTTCGGCGTTATCAATGTTTGTAATGACGCCATCCCTTCCAGCTTTGGCAGGTAATCGACCGCATGGGGAAGCCACAGGGGTTTCGTTGCAAAACCACCGCCAATGACAATGGCCAGTGCGAGGGCCATCCACACAATACCAGACATTCCCTTAGGTTCCGGCGGGTGCGAGGGCCGAGGGAAGGGCGTTCCCGACGACGTCTTGTCCGGTTGCGTGCTGGACGTCGCCTCTTCGCCAGAGGCTTTTTCGTTATTCTCGGTCACTTAGAAAATCCCATTTAAAATTTATCAGCACATTTCAAGACTATCAGGCATGTGCCCTGATTGTCTCTATCAGCGCCACCTGATCCGGGCTCGCCGCCACAACAATGGCTTGCCAGTTGATCCCGCTAATACTGTCGGCAACCGCCGGGCTTAAACAAAAAGCCTTTAAGCGTTCGCATGGAGCAACCAGTTCGGCGGCATGCAATAAACTAACAAGGCTGCTCGCGGTGCGGGGCGAGTACAGAACCACTCCATCGAGGCCGCCCGATTGTATAATCTGCCGGGTGTCCATCGTCAATTCACTCGCCTTTTCGGCGCCGTACAGAACGCAACGACGATAATCAAAGCCATCTGCCGTTAGTTGACCGCCAATATCGCCGGCAATGCACGACCCGGCTATGTGCAACAGTGCGCCGTTTTCCGGTGTCAGTCGTTCGCGAACCAATGCAGCCAACGAATCAACATTGCCCGATGCGCTTTCGACACTGGAAAAGCCCAAATCCCGGGCCGCCCGCGCCGAGGCATCGCCAACGGTGTAAACATCAATATCACGGGCCGGCGACAGACGGGCGAAGGCACGAGCACCATTGGCGCTGGTCACCAACAGAGCTTGTACGCCATCCAGTTCCGGGCCAGGAGCATCGAGAAGTTTGATTTTCAATAAAGGCTCAACCAGTGCATCGACGCCAATGTCGGCCAATGCTGTGACCAGTTCACTGGCATCTTCCAGCGGTCGGGTCACCAGCACCCGCATGTTAATGGCCTTCCAGAAAGTTCGGCCCGGCCCGATCCAGCAGATCATGCCCGGCGTCCTGACCGATCCCTTCGGCATTGGCGACACTGCCGCTGAGCGTCGTTTCCAGAACTTCCGAACCATCGGGCTTGGCGATCATGCCCCGTAAGGTCAGACGGTCCCCGGCGATCTCTGCCAGCGCCGCAATCGGTGTCCGGCACGAACCGTCGAGAACTTCCAGCAAGGCCCGTTCCGACGTAACCCGGGCCACCGTTTCGGTGTGATTGAGGGCGCCCAGAAAATGCAGGGCCTTGCGATCATCGCCCCGACAGGTGATGCCGATCGCACCCTGACCGACGGCGGGCAACATGTCGGTGGTTTCGATAACGCTGGTCGCCACATCCGCACGGCCCAGCCTATTCAGCCCGGCCTGTGCCAGCAAGGTGGCATCGACGTCGCCGTCAGAAAGTTTTTTCAGACGGGTCTGCACGTTGCCACGAAAAGACACCACCTTCAGGTCCGGTCGTCGAGCCAGCACCTGGGCCTGACGGCGCAATGAGGCAGTGCCAACAACGGCACCTTCATCCAGTCCGTCCAGACTGGTCGCCTTTTCAGAAATAAAGGCGTCGCGCGGGTCTTCGCGTTCCAGCATACAGGGCAGGACAATGCCGTCGGGAAGCCACGTCGGCACGTCTTTCATGGAATGAACCGCAAGGTCGATGCTGTCATCCAGCATGGCGTCGTCAATTTCCTTGGTAAACAGGCCCTTGCCGCCGGCATCAGCCAGCGGACGGTCGGTGATGGCGTCGCCCGTCGTCTTGATAACGACGATTTCAAGCACCGCGGCCAGATCAGGAAAGGCTTCCGTCAGTTGCGTCTTGACTTGTTCGGCCTGAGCCAGTGCAAGCGGACTGCCGCGCGTACCGATGCGAAGGTTTGATGAACGTGCCATATTAAGGTCCAAACGTATTCATTTTGTGGTTCTGGCGGCAAACAGGGAGTAAAGTCCCCGGCGCTTTATACGCGCCAGTCCCCGGCGCTGCAAATTAAAGACGAGTGTTTATAGATGATCGTGCTTGGTATCGAAACAAGTTGTGACGAAACGGCCGCTGCCGTGGTTGACGATAACGGGCGTGTCCTTGCCGATGTGGTGCTCTCGCAGATCGAAGAACATCGCCCCTTTGGCGGTGTCGTACCGGAAATTGCGGCCCGCGCCCATATGGAAACCATTGATTCTCTGGTTCATCAGGCTTTGGGCGACGCCAACATCGGCTTCGACGATCTGGATGCCGTCGCCGCCACCGGTGGGCCGGGACTGATTGGCGGCGTTATCGTCGGCGTAATGACGGCCAAGGCCGTGGCGCTGGCTACAGGCCTGCCGTTCATCGCCGTAAATCATCTGGAAGGCCACGCGCTGAGCGCCCGGCTTGTTGAAAAGGACCGCGTCGATTTTCCCTATCTGCTGCTTTTGGTATCGGGCGGGCACTGCCAGTTACTGTCGGTCGAAGGGGTTGGGCGCTTCCGCAGACTGGGCACCACCATCGACGATGCGCTGGGCGAAGCCTTCGACAAGACGGCGAAGATGCTGGGTCTTGGTTATCCGGGTGGGCCGCTGGTGGAAAAGGCCGCCCTGAATGGCGATGCCGAGCGATTCAGTCTGCCGCGCCCGATGAAAGGGCGACCGGGATGTGACTTTTCCTTCTCCGGCCTTAAAACGGCGGTCCGCCACGCTGCCGAAGCGTTGCCTGCCGGGCCACTGCAAGGCGGGGATGTCGCCGATTTGTGCGCCGGGTTCCAGACGGCTGCTGCCGAAACCCTTGTCGATCGCACCCAGAACGCCATCGACATTTTCACCGCCGAGCACGGGCAAGCCCGCACCCTGGTCATCGCCGGAGGCGTCGCCGCCAATGGGGCCTTAAGGGAAAAGCTGGGACGTCTTGCCGATGTTAACGGTTTTCAGTTAATCGCGCCGCCGCAGCGGCTGTGCACCGACAACGGTGCGATGATCGCCTGGGCAGGCATTGAGCGGATCAAGGCCCTGGGGATGGATGGTGCAACTGATGGCCTTGATTTCAAGCCGCGCCCGCGATGGCCGCTTGACCCCGACGCCACAGCCGCCCCCTTCGCCGGTGTGAAAGCCTGACTCCTGTCAAAATATAAAGTCGGTCTTCCAGAGGCCGCGCCATGCGGAGCATGCGCCAACAAAAATCTACCCCACGCAGAACTTGCGTGGTGAAGTGCTCGCAGGCATAACAATCATATGAGCGATACCATTCAAAAGATCGGTGTTATCGGAGCCGGGGCCTGGGGCACCGCGCTGGCGGCAACCGCGCGACGATGCGGTCGTGATGTCGTTATTCATGCCCACGAAGCCGATGTCGCCAACACCATCAACGAAACCCACATCAACGAAGCGTTCCTGCCGGGTGTCGATCTGGACCCCGAAATCCGGGCGACCACAGATCTGGCCGAGGCGTGTGACTGCGATGCTGTATTTCTGGTCATGCCGGCGCAGTTCCTGCGTGCCATGACGACAGATATGTCCGGCCTATGGAAGTCAGGAACCCCCGCCGTCATCTGTTGCAAGGGCATTGAGCAGGAAACCGCCCTGTTGATGAGCGAAGTCTGTGCCGAGACCTTGGCCGATGTACCGCTGGCCGTTCTGTCTGGCCCGACATTTGCGCGCGAAGTCGCCGACGGCCTGCCGACCGGCGTCACCCTGGCATGTTCCGATGAAGTTTTAGGGGCGCGGCTGGCCGATGCCATTGGTGATTCACTGTTCCGCGCCTATCGCGCCAAAGACATGATCGGCGCCGAACTGGGTGGGTCGGTGAAAAACGTATTGGCCATCGCGTGTGGCATCGTCGAGGGCCGTAAGCTGGGCGACAATGCGCGTGCCGCCCTGATCACCCGGGGACTTTCGGAAATTACCAAGCTGGCGGCGGCCAAAGGCGGCGAGCCGGAAACATTGATGGGACTGGCCGGTCTTGGCGACCTAACCCTGACATGTAACGCCATGCAATCGCGCAATTTCTCACTCGGTGTAGCGCTTGGCGAAGGCCGCAGCCTGTCTGATATTCTGGGCGAAAGGACCTCTGTCGCTGAAGGCGTGCACACGGCCTCGTCAGTAACTCAATTGGCCAAACGCCTGAATGTCGATGCGCCGATTTGCGCCGCCATGGATGGCATCCTCAATCACTTCGTCGATATCGATGCCGCTATCGAAGGCCTGCTGGCGCGTCCCGTCGGCGATGAAGACCCCTTCGGTGACGGTCCTTAATATATAATATTCAAGCAGGAGACCGCCGATGCTTTTCGTCCTTCATTGCCATGACAAACCAGGCCACGCCCACGTTCGCGCCGAAACCCGTGAAGCCCATCTGGAATATGCCAATGCCCATCGTTCCAGCATCTATGTTGGCGGCCCGACCCTGAGCGATGATGGCGACGGCATGACCGGCAGCCTGATCATCCTTGATGTCGCAGACAAGGCCGAGGCGGAAGAATTCGCTACAAACGACCCCTATGGAAAGGCTGGTCTGTTCGAAAGCGTTACCATCCAGGCATGGAAAGAAGTCTTTGCCCCGGAGATCTGATGGCCAAGAAAAAAGATAAAAAGGCAAAGAAAGACACGCCCCAGTTCGGCAAAAAGATCGACGGGCATGTCTATGAAAGCCGCAAGAGCGTCTATGGCATCGCCTTCAACGATTCCGGCCAGATTCTTGTCGCCCGCGCCCGCGGCAAGGTCGTGCTGCCCGGTGGCGGTGTCGAAGGCGGCGAAGGCCGCAAGAAGGCGCTTCGCCGTGAAGCCCTGGAAGAGACCGGCCACCCAATAGAGATTATCCGCAAGATTGGCCGCGCCAACGAATACAGCATTTCCAGGCGTCGCCGACAGGCCAATAACAAGAAGGCAACTTTTTATCTTGTCGAAGCGGGCGAACAGGTGCACCCGCCAATGGATCACGACCACATCCCGGAATGGATGGATGTTGCCAAAGCTATGCCCCGATTCAAGAGCGAGTTTTTCCGCTGGGCTGTCGAGCAGGTAATGGAGACGGCGTCGTGAAGCTGTGTGATCTTGACGACGTCGAAGAAGGCTCGTCGAACGGCTTTTTTCTTGAGCGCGATGGCCGCATGGAAAGTTTCATGGTCATCCGACGCGATGGCGAGGTTTTCGTATACGTCAATTCCTGCCCCCACATCGGCGCGCCGCTGGACTTTATGCCCGGTAAATTCCTCAATCCAGACAAGACGCACATCTTGTGTTCGTCCCATGGCGCCCTGTTTCGCATCGAAGACGGGCTTTGCGTTTCAGGGCCTTGCCCCGATCAAAGCCTGACCCAGGTCAAGGTAGCGGTCCGTGATGGTGGTGTTTACTTGTCCGCTTAGCGGAAAGTCCCCTTGTGTCCTGGCCCATATTTGGGATAATCGCCATTAATTAATAAATCCATCAGGGAGAGAATATATTATGTCGGATAATGATCTGTTTCCGGTCCCCGCTGCTGTTGCTGAAGCGGCCTGGGCCGATAATGACAAGTACCTTGAAATGTACCAAAACTCGGTTGATGACAGCGAGGGTTTCTGGGGCGAGCAAGGCAAGCGTATCGATTGGATAAAACCGTATACACAGGTCAAGGACGTCAGTTTTGACGCCCCGGACGTTTCCATTAAATGGTTTTACGACGGCACCCTGAATGCCTCGGCCAACTGTCTGGACCGGCACCTTGAAAGCCGGGGCGATCAAACCGCCATTATCTGGGAAGGCGACGACCCGGAAGTTTCCAAACACATCACATATAAAGAACTGCACGCCGACGTTTGCCGGTTTGCCAACGCCATGAAGACGCGTGGCATCAAAAAGGGCGATGTCGTCACCATTTATATGCCAATGGTCCCTGAAGCTGCCGTCGCCATGCTGGCATGTACGCGTATCGGTGCCATTCATTCCATCGTCTTCGGCGGGTTCTCGCCGGAAGCGCTCGCCGGACGCATTGAAGACTGCAAATCGAACTGTGTGATTACCGCCGATGAAGGCGTTCGCGGCGGCAAGCCGGTGCCGTTGAAGGTCAACACCGATGCGGCAATAGAAAAGTGCAGCGGCGTCGACACGGTCTTCGTCGTCACCCGCACCAAGGCCGATATTAACTGGGTCGAGGGTCGTGACGTACGCTTCAACAAAGCCTGTTCGGAAGAGTCTGACCAGTGCGAGCCCGAAGAAATGAACGCCGAAGACCCGATGTTCATTCTTTATACGTCCGGTTCCACCGGCAAGCCAAAGGGTGTGCTGCATACCACCGGCGGCTATATGGTCTATGCATCGATGACCCATCAGTACGTCTTTGACTACAAGGACGGCGATGTATACTGGTGCACGGCCGACGTCGGCTGGGTCACTGGGCACAGCTATATCATCTATGGGCCGTTAGCCAACGGTGCCATTACCTTGATGTTCGAAGGCCTGCCCACATGGCCGGACTCATCGCGCATGTGGCAGGTTTGCGACAAGCACGACGTCAATATTTTCTACACCGCTCCGACCGCTATCCGCGCCTTGATGCGTGACGGCGACGAACCGGTGAAAAAGACCTCGCGTAAATCACTCCGGCTGCTCGGCACGGTTGGCGAGCCGATCAATCCGGAAGCCTGGATGTGGTATTACAATGTGGTTGGCGAAAAGCGCTGCCCCATTGTCGACACATGGTGGCAGACGGAAACCGGCGGCATCCTGATTACACCGCTGCCCGGTGCAACGGCGTTGAAGCCGGGGTCTGCGACGCGTCCGTTCTTTGGCGTTCAGCCGCAACTGGTCGACAACGAAGGCGCACCACTTGAAGGCGCCGCATCGGGCAACCTGTGCATCACCGACAGTTGGCCCGGCCAGATGCGCAGCGTCTATGGCGATCACAAACGTTTCGTCGAAACCTATTTCTCTACCTATCCCGGCAAATATTTCTCCGGTGACGGCTGTCGTCGCGATGAAGATGGGTACTACTGGATCACCGGCCGCGTCGATGACGTGATCAACGTATCCGGTCACCGCATGGGTACGGCCGAGGTCGAAAGTGCACTGGTCGCCCACAAGGATGTGGCCGAAGCCGCGGTCGTTGGTGCACCCCACGAAATCAAGGGTCAGGGCATTTATGCATATGTCACCCTGAATGCCGGCGTCGATTCCAATGATGACTTAAAGAAGGAACTGGTGAAGTGGGTCAGGAAAGAGATCGGTCCGATCGCTTCGCCTGACTGGCTGCAATGGGCGCCGGGATTGCCGAAGACTCGGTCTGGTAAAATCATGCGCCGTATTTTGCGCAAGATCGGCGAGAACGATTATTCGAATCTGGGCGACATTTCGACCCTGGCTGACCCCGGCGTTGTTGAGGATCTGATTGAGAACCGGCAAAATAAATAATTTTGTCGGTTGTTCTGCCCCTCAGTCGCCGGACGGGGCTCCTCGCCGCTTGGCTTTTTCCTTCACTGGAAGTCAGGTTTTAATTGGCGGCAAGAGCCGGATTCTTAGGAATTCTGCTCCTGTCGCCAAACTTGTTTTGGCTTCCAGAAGCATCGCCGCCAAAGGCGCGCTAAAAAAAGGGTTTATCTTTTTTATATCCTGGATTCCCGCCTGCGCGGGAATGACGGGTGCAGATGAGATTTGTGTCAAAATTAAAGTCTGGCTTCCAGAGGCCGCGCCACCCGTAGGGTGCGCCAACCAAAGCCGCTAGACGGCCCCTTCAGTTTCACGCACGCGGTCCAGGTTGTTACGGGCGACGTCGGCGGTGCGGGTGCGCCCGTGCTGGGAATAGACCTCGGCCGCGCCCTCGAAACAGGCGGCTGCCTCGTGTAATAGCACGGCATTTGCTTCGCGCCGATATATGGCAAAGGTAACGGCACCCAGATTATTTGCCGTCTGCGCCCATAACAGTGGCGCGACATCGCGGCGGCGGACTTCGAGGGCCTGGCGGAAACACGCCGCAGATTGCTCCAGCGCTTTTGTGCCGGCGACGTTCTCGCCAATGGTCATCATGGTGACGCCGATTTGATTCATCAGTTCCGACCACGGCCCCGGCATGGTTTGGCGGGTAAAGACCAACAGGGCCCTTTGATATGTCTCTGCCGCTTCCTGCAAGCGGGCGATGCGGTCGCCATGATTGGACAGCGCCGCCAAAACATCGCCAAGGTTGATATGGGCCAGCGCCCAGTCATTGGTGTGTTGCGAGCCAAGAGCCGCGGCGACTCCACGGTAACAATCGGCCGCCCCAAGCAACGGCTCGAGACTGTTGTCGCGCTTGGCCTGCGCTTGCAGGGCGGCGGCAAGATGGTTTTGCGCCAACGCCCATGGCATCGGTCGAGAGCTGTCGAACTCCGCCGTCAGTCCGGCCCTGTAGGCATTTACCGAACGGTCAAGAAATGCGCCGTCGTCGCTGAGGCGCCACATGGACGCCATGATATTGCCGATGCTTCCCATCACTGAGGATTGTGATGTTGGCGGCAAGCCTTGCGGTGGCGTATCCACATAGGCATCCAGTACCCCAACAGACTCTTTCAACATCTCCCTCAGCTTACCTTGCGAGGTCGATTTGCGCGGACCAACGGCGGCAATCGTTGCAGCAAAAATCAGCTCTTCCAGTTCTTCAGGAAATTCGTAGGGAAGTTCAATGGTATCGCCGATGCCAATACTGCCCGGCTGCTTGACGGTATCGGCGACGGCGCACAGCAGCCGCATGTTGAAGTTGGCGTCTTCCGTATCGCCGATATCGCCCCACAGCAGAATATCGGCCTCGGTGCCCGCCAGCCATTTTCGTCCAGTTTCCGCTGCCGCCAGATACTTCTCGACTAGCGTTCCCCGACCACTGAGGCGCAATGTCTTGTTCAGTTGCTTGACAACGACGGCTGAACGCCGGGACAAGAACCCGATTATCCGTTCGGACAAGTCGCGACCTCGCGCGCCATCAAACTGACAGACAAGAATTGTCAGCGCCGGTGCTTCGGCCAAGTGGGCAGGAACAAAAGCATCAGCATTTTTTATTGTTTCCGGCTGTTTGCCGTCAGGCGGTGTCAGCAACCACCGAAACATGCCGTCCATCATCGCCATTTAAGTTCACTCTTCGGTTATTCGTGATTTCAATATACCGGAGAAGGATTTTGGCGCACTTGAACAAAACGGGCAAGGGATTCAAGGCGCTGGATCAGCACCATGGCTGGCGGCGTCCACCATCGTAGGAACGGGCAACCCCGGCCGCGATCAGGGCATGGGAATAATCAACGCCATTCGGGCTTTTTATACGGGCAACGACGCGGCCGGCAAATTTTCCGTATTCGATATCAAACAGCTGGACTTCGTCATTTGTCGTGCCATTCACCGTCTTGCCCAGACCGATAACGAAATCCCGTGCCGCAAGGGCAAGCAATGATTCATCCTGGCATTTTCCCCTCAGTTCAGGCGTGTCGATGCCCTGCAGACGGACTTTGGTCTCGACTTCCTGATCAAGCCAGATTCGAGCCCGGACAACCACCGTATCGCCGTCAACAACCCGAATGATCCGCGCTGGCACCGGCCCCGGAATGGTGTTTCCGACACGTTCCGCCGACGACGGCAGCCCGACGAACAGGCCTGCCAGCGCCAACAAAGGCCACAGATAATATGACTGGCGTGCGCGCATCCGTGTCGATCCTTTGGACAATAACATGTGTTAACGTCGGCACTATACAATCATCGATTGATTGCCTGTGCTTATAACACCCATAGGTATTGAAATGGAAGTACAAATGTTCTTTTTTTGTTCTTAAGTTGCCGTCGCCCCAGGCAGAAGGGCCGCAACGTCGGCGGTGGTGTTCGCCTTATTGTCTCGGCACGGCAAAACCCCGTACACTCCGAACCATCGAACATGAATGAAAGGAACGGCATGTCTTGGGAAAAGCGCAAGGTTCTGGTAACCGGTGCTGATGGCTTCATCGGCTCGCACTTGGCTGAGCATCTGGCGCGTGCAGGGGCCGACGTTACGGCGCTGGCGCTTTACAACGCCTTCGACAGTCACGGCTGGCTTGACGACATTGCACCGGATGAGCGCCAGTCCATTAACCTTGTGCGCGGAGACATCCGCGATCCTCACCAGATGAACGCGCTCATGGATGGCGTCGACACCGTGTTCCACCTCGCCGCCCTGATCGCCATTCCGTTTTCCTATGACGCACCAGGCAGTTACGTCGAGACCAACGTCAAGGGCACCGTCAACATTCTGGCAGCCAGCCGCAGTGCCGGGGTCAGGCGCGTCGTCAACACCTCGACCAGCGAAGTATATGGCAGCGCCCAATTCACGCCGATCACCGAAGACCATCCACTGGTCGGACAATCGCCTTATTCAGCATCAAAAATTGCTGCCGACATGATGGCAGATTCCTTTTACCGGTCGTTCGAGCTACCGGTGGTGACGCTCAGGCCGTTTAACACCTATGGCCCACGCCAGGGCGAAAGGGCCGTCATCAGCACCATTATCCGACAAATTCTGGACGATTCATGTAGCGAGATCAGGCTCGGCGATCTGACGCCTGAGCGCGACTTCAATTTTGTCACAGACACCGTGCGCTCGTTCATACTGGCCGCCGACCTGGGCGACGAACATCTGGGGCAGGCCTTTAATTCTGGCAGTGGTCGCATGGTTTCCATTGCCCAGTTGCTCGACCTGCTGCGGGATATTTCCGGTTCCGACAAGCCTGTGGTCACGGAAGATGCGCGCAAGCGCCCCGAAAAAAGCGAAGTGATGGCGTTGATGGCAGACGCAGGCCGCTTTAACGAAGCCAGTGGCTGGTCACAAGAAATCGGGCTGGAAGAGGGACTGAAACAAACGCTGGAATGGTGGCGTGGACGCATGGACCGCATCCGTCCGGATGCGAGTTACATGGTTTAAAACCATATAGCTTTTTTGCTGCCCCTCAGTCGCCGGGCGGGGCTCCTCGCCCCTTGGCTTTCTGGGCTTCTGGAAGTCAAAACAAGTTTGGTGGTAAGAACTTGAATTTTGAAAGCCTGATGGCTGCCGCAAATTAAAACCTGGCTTCCAGAGAATGCGCCGCCCGTAGGGCGCGCTTAAAGAATGTCGATTGCACTAGAAATCTATACATCTTCCCTTTTTTTCCCAATCGCCATAACGGGTCGGTTCCGGGCCTGTCGGTCCGCCGGTTTCTACCGGTGGCTTGACTTCTTTTCGTTCACCAGCGGTGGCGGCCATAAAGGCACCAAGCAGCCACAGGGTTCCCTGCCACCAGCCCTGCCATGCGCCATAGCTGAGTGAAAAAATAATCAGCCCCGTCGCCAGCAGGCCAAAGCAGGCGGCCCATTCAATTTTTTCGGCCCTGAGCTTTGCCACAGACCGTAACAACACCAGCAGGAAAGCCGCCAGCAGTGCGGCACCAACAGCCCCAAGCTCGAGCCATATCTGCAGTACGCCGTTATGGGGGTGCAGGGGAATTGGCTCGAAAATATTTGTCCATGTCCGCGACTTGTCGTCCGTTGCGAATGTCAAATTAACCCTGTCACTTTTACCGTACAGGGCGCGTGTGCCATTCTGTCCATGTCCGCGAATCGGACGCTCAGCGATGTGGTTGGCCGTCGTTCGCCAGATCACAAGCCGGTGCTGGGCGGAATTCGACAGGTATGGCATTTTGGCGCTTTCCGTCAGCGGGTCAGGCAGCGCACCCGGCAACAGCGGCGCACCGGCAACAGCCAACACAATTGCAATGATCGCGGTTTTCGAAACAGCACCGGGCAGGGCGGAAACTTTTCCGGGCAGGGTCATGGCGGCTGCGGTAATGACAAAACCAAATGCCAGCGCCAGCAAAGGCGCTTCCGATTCGCCCAACACAAGCACGCCACCGGCAGCGACAGCCCCGACAAGGGAGACGACATTGCCATAACGCCGCCTGAGAGCCAGCAGCCACGGCCATACATAAAGGGCCGCCACCGACATGCCGGAGTTCAGCAAAATCGTGTAAGAGCCATTTTCAAAAACTTTCCCGCCCTTAAGAGTAATCAGGATTCGCGAAATTGCTGTGTCGCTGAGCAATTCAAACCCAATGAGCCCGAAACCGAAGAGACCGCCCGCGACAAGAGCACGTTCGAAAAAGTCCTGATCAGTCTTTGTGAGGCGAACGGCCGTGGAGACGACAACAAGACCGCCAAGAAAAGCCAGGCCAATCCCCAACACGGAACGCATCGTCCCCGCCGGATTGATTGACCAGAAAACACTGAGGGTGGCGTAGACCAAAAAGACGCCCAGCACGGCGACCATAGGCTTTGGAAATTGCCTGAAGATGGCCATCAGCGAACCGGCTTGCCGATATGTCAGCCCCAACAGCAACAACGATGACAACGCCAGCAACGGTGCCATCCCCTTGGGCGCAAAGGCCGCGATGGGTAAGGCCAGAAATGCCGCGACGCCCAGCACTCGACCCTCTGATAAAACAGGGGCGGCTGGGTTTTCTTTCACTTGTGGGCTGTCCGCGGAAGGCATCTGCATACCGTTAAAAATATATTTGGGGTTACTTGCCGAGACACTATGCCAAGCGCCCCCGACCATCAAGAGCATTGCGCCGCCCTGCCGGTTCCGGCATGTAAGAGCAATGAATGACCAAACATCCTTAAAACCACGCCGCGTTGCCCTTGAATTGCTCGGCGATGTTCTTAAACGGCACCACCCCCTTGATGATGCCCTGGCATCGTCGAAGGGCTTCGTGCAGCTTAACGTCAGGGACCGTGCCTTCGTCCGACATCTGGTGACGACGACTCTCAGACGCCTGGGTCAGATCGACGATTTGATCGGCAATTGCCTGGAACGCCCTCTGCCACGCAAGGCGATTGCCGTTCGCGATGTCCTCAGACTTGGCATCTGTCAGCTTTTATTTGCCCGGACCCCGGCCCACGCCGCCGTTGATACTGCCGTTACCATGCTTGACGGACTGGGTTTTGCGAATTTCAAGAAACTGGTTAATGCGGTGCTGCGACGGATTGGGCGGGACGGCGAAAAAATGCTCACTACACAGGATGCCGCGCGGCTGAACACGCCTGACTGGCTGTGGGATTCATGGCGCGCGGCTTATGGCATCGACACGTGTCGCGCCATCGCCGAGGCGCACCTGAGCGAGCCGCCCCTTGACTTGTCCGTCGCACGCGACCCGGAACTGTGGGCCGACAAGCTGGACGCCACGGTCCTTGCCACCGGATCGTTGCGCCTGAAAAGCGGTGGCGCGGTGACCGGCCTTGCCGGGTTTGACGAGGGCGCATGGTGGGTGCAGGACGCGGCTGCCGCCTTGCCGGTATCGCTACTGGGTGACGTTAGCGGCCAGAGCGTTATCGATCTGTGCGCAGCACCCGGCGGCAAGACCGCGCAGTTGATAAGCTCCGGCGCCCAAGTGACCGCCGTCGATCGCGGCAAAATCCGGATGAAACGGCTGCAAGAAAACCTGCACCGGTTGAACCTTGAGGCCGAAACCATCGTTGCCGACGCCATCGACTGGCGTCCGCCTGAGCCTGTCGATGCAATTCTTCTGGATGCACCGTGTTCATCGACGGGAACCATTCGCCGCCATCCGGACGTGGCGCAGCTGAAAAAACCCGTCGATGTGGAAAAGCTGGCGAACACCCAGAGCCGCTTGCTCGTCGCCGCCACGGAAATGCTGAAGCCCGGCGGGCGGCTGATCTATTGCACCTGTTCACTGCAACCCGAAGAAGGCGGCATGCGCGTCGCTGAGCTTCTGGCCGGCAATGCGCCAGTCCAACGCGAGCCCATCAAGGCAGCCGAGGTCGGGGGCATGGAAGAGTTGATCACGCCCCACGGCGATCTGCGCAGCCTGCCCCAATATCTGGGTGACAGTGGCGGCATGGATGGATTTTATGCGGCCCGTCTGATCAGGGTTTGAACCACCCTTGATAACCTGCTACCAAAACCATGAATTGATGAAGGATTCGTGGGCGTGAAAAAACTTCTCTATGGCAGCCCCATCTATGGGTTGATGCTGAAAGGCAAGACGCCGGACGCCCTGCGCCTGTCACCGCCTGAACGAGCGATTGGCGATGCTGCCGCCGGACGCGCAATCCTGGCCGGTGACTTTATGCTCGCACGTCATCGGGTGCGCCTTGATCTGCCTGAAAAAGAAGACTCGTTCTTTCCCGCCATTCCGGACTTTGTTCTCGAGGCCCCCGATCAGTCCGCCGCGCTGCATGGGTTTTCGTGGCTGAACCATCTGGTCGCCCTTGGCAATGCCGAGGCACTGTTGCGATCGCGCACCCTGATCCGCGGCTGGATAGAAACCTATGACAAATGGCAGGACATGGCATGGCGGCCCGATGTGGTCGGCGAGCGTCTGACCTCGTGGATCAACGGCATCCGGTTTATTTGCCCCGACGACAGCGAAATGCGTCGTGCTGTGCTGGAAAGCGCCATGCGCCAGACGCGCCATCTGGGCCGCAGCTGCGCCACCGCGCCAAAAGATGCCCGCGCCTTCAAGGCGATCCATGGGCTGGTCACAGCCGCCATCTGTCTGCCCGGTGCCGAGGTTATGCTGGATGGTGCGCTCAATCTGATGATCCGCGAGATGGACCGGCAAATACTCGCCGATGGCGGTCACTTCGAGCGCAATCCGTCGCTACAGCTCGATATCCTGGATGCCCTTAACAACATGCGCGACCTGTTGATCGCGGCTCACCTGGAAGTGCCGACACCGTTGCTTGGCGCCATCGACAGGATGACCCCGATGCTGCGCGCCATGCGTCTGGGCGACGGTGGGCTGGCGTTGTTCAATGGATCGTTTGAAGAGGGTGCAGACCGGGTCAAGGCCGTGCTCTCAGGCACCGGCATCAAGGGACAAGCCGCCACCAGCGCCCCGCATACCGGATTTCAGCGCCTGAGTTCCGGTCGCACAACGGTCATCATGGACACCGGCATGCCGATCCCGGGCGGCCAGGCCAACGCCCACGCGGGCACCCTGTCGTTTGAAATGAGTGTGGCCAAGGACCGACTGGTGGTGAATTGCGGGTCACGGCACGGCGGTGGATGGCAAACGGCAACCCGGACGACCGCCGCCCATTCGGCACTGGTCGCCGATGACACCAATTCCATGGAGTTCCTGTCTGGTGGTCGAATCGGTGTGGGCCCGACCAACGTGACCTGCACGCGTCGCGAGTCCGACGGCAAGGTCTGGCTGGAAACCGGCCATAACGGATACGTCAAAACCGTCGGCGTCCTGCACAAGCGCAATCTGTACCTGTCACCCGATGGCGAAGATTTGCGCGGCGAAGATTCCATCGAGGGTTCCGGCGGCAAGGATTTCGCCATCCGTTTTCATCTGCACCCCGGTGTTCATGCATCGCTGGTCCAGGACCGTTCCGCCGTTCTGTTGAAGCTTCCCAGTGGCGGCGGCTGGCAGTTTCAGGCCAGCGGCGGCAGCATCTCGCTGGAAGAAAGCATCTATCTGGGCGATGGCGGTGAACCGCGCCGAATCGAACAAATCGTCGTTTCCGGCCCGCTGCATGGCGATGGTGCCGAAATCAAATGGCGCTTCCACAAGATTTAAGGTGCGATATAAACCGTCACCGGTACCCTCACCTGATGCATGATCAGGCGCAGCGGCATTTCGAGCATATCCCCCGGCGTTTTTGCCGCCTCATAAACGGCGATTTTTTCAGCCCCTGACAAAATCAGGAATATGTGGCGGCAATCGAGCAAGGCATTCGGCGTCAAGCTGATGCGGGCGCGGCGATCGCCTGCTTGCTGCACGGCCAGAACCCGCCCCGGCGCGTCTCGCCAGTCACCGGAATCAGGGAACAGGGATGCAATGTGTCCATCCGGCCCGACGCCTAAAAACGCCGCATCCAGCGGCCAGTTTAACGGTGTCAGGTTTTGCTCGATTTCCGGTAACGCCGAAAACGGGTCATCGCCCGGAACCTTTAGCCCGACAAACCTCGCATCTGCAGCCCGGCCAGCCAGAAGCGTCCTCAGCGCCAGCCCTTCGTTGCTGTCGGGATGATCAGAATCGACCCATCGCTCGTCGATCAGGGTGACGTCAACCTTCGCCCAATCAAGCTTGGCGGTGGCCAGTCGGGGCAACACTGTTTCCGGCGTGCGACCGCCCGAAACAGCGATGCCAGCACGTCCTCGCGCAACAATGGCGTCTTTCAGGGCTGCCGCCATATCGTCGGCGAGACGTTCCGCAGCGGTCCTGAAATCAGGAAATTTCAATTCATCTATATTGGTCATGCACAAACGAAGACAAAAACCGTTGCAAAGTCAATCGGACGGGTTAGTTTCCAGAGGCTAAGAGAACAGGAAGCAGATGACAGAGAGCAGCGATTTAACAGCCCTGTTGGGGCGTTTGAGCGATCAGGCCGCGCAAATCGGCATTGTTGGTTTGGGCTATGTTGGCCTGCCGCTGGCCATGGCTTGCGAAAAAGGCGGTTTTGAGGTCACCGGCTTCGATATCGACCAAAGCAAGATCGCCGCCCTTGAAGATGGCCGTTCGTACCTGAAAACCTGTAGCGACGACGACATTGTCACCGCCCGTTCTAACAACCGCTTTCACGCCAGCGCTGATTTTTCAGGCCTGGCCGATATGGATGCCATAATCCTGTGCGTACCGACGCCGCTGACCGACAATAACGAACCGGATTTGAGCTTTATTACCTCGACGGCAGCGACGGTTGCCAAATATTTGCGCGCCGGTCAGTTGGTGGTGTTGGAATCGACGACCTATCCCGGCACCACATCGGAAGTATTAAAGCCGATTCTCCAGGCTGGTGGATTGAAATCCGGCAAGGATTTCTTCCTCGCCTATTCACCGGAACGCGAAGACCCGGGCAATGCAACCCACGGCACCGCCGATATCCCGAAAGTCGTCGGCGGCGATGGCACCGAGGCCCTGCAATTAGCCGAGGCCCTGTACGGGCGTGTCGTCACCCGCACGGTTCCCGTGTCGTCCATGGAAGTGGCGGAAGCCGCCAAGCTGACAGAAAATATTTTCCGCGCCGTCAACATCGCGCTGGTCAACGAACTGAAGCTGATCTACGGCAAAATGGGCATCGACGTCTGGGAAGTAATCGACGCGGCGAAGAGTAAGCCCTTTGGTTTTATGCCGTTTTATCCCGGCCCCGGTCTGGGCGGTCACTGTATTCCCATCGATCCGTTTTACCTGTCATGGCGGGCTCGGCAATTTGGAC
>JABHGV010000045.1 GCA_018671895.1 Rhodospirillaceae bacterium
CGATCAACGAGATTGCCCAGGCGCTCGGCGGTCACGTTCGCCAGGATATCAACAGCGATGCGGCTCGTGAATTAGCCGGACAGGCCGGAGGACAGCTCTCTGAGCAGACTTTTGGACTGACGGAAAACTCACCAGGACGAGCTCAGGCACTCCTGCGCGAATAGAACACGCATTCTTCGCGAATTTTCTTGCACGGTACCCTTATATCCGTAGAGTGCCGCGCGTTGACGCGCGCGCGCTTATATCCGTAGAGTGCTGCGCGTTGACGCGTGCGCCCTTATATCTCCGTAGAGTGGCGCGCGTTGACGCGCGCGCACGTGCCCCTGGCCCGCAGCGGCTACTCCAACTGTGGTTAAGTGACGACGAGGCGTCCTTTTGGCAAACCTCGGTCCAATTCGCCAAGTCCCTTGGCGCGACGACTGATTTCCGAGAGGGAACCTACGATGCTAACGACCGCCCAGAGCACCCTATTTCCAGTCGACGATGCCGCCATTGGTGAACACCCCGACCATTCAGCCCGGCCGGTGCCGGCGGATCTCGCCCGCATCTCGCCTCGCTTGGCTGCGTATTTCGCTGCGACCGAGCTCGACCGACCGACCCTAGCCGTTGATTTGGCGCTAATTGAGGCGCGCTACGATGAACTGTCGAGCGCCTTCTCTGGCTGCGAGACTTTTTATGCGGTGAAGGCGAATCCGGCTCCGGAGATCGTCTCTCGCCTAATCGCGCGCGGCGCTCGCCTCGACTGCGCCAGCCGGAACGAAATCGCGTTTTGCCTGGGGCTTGGCGCCAACGCGGCCGATATCTGCTTTGGCAATACCATCAAAAAGGAAAGCGAGATCGCCTGGGCCCACGCTCACGGGGTCACGCAGTTCGCATTCGACAGCGTCGGTGAATTGGAGAAACTCGCGCGTTCCGCCCCGGGCGCACAGGTTCTGTGCCGCCTGATTTCCGACGGTGCTGGTGCCGAATGGCCACTGTCTCGGAAGTTCGGGTGCTCGACCGCGATGGCGGTGGACCTCTTGCAGGAAGCGCGCGAAGCCGGGCTCATTCCCTACGGCGTCGCCTTTCACGTTGGCTCGCAGCAGACCGAGCCCGAGCGTTGGACCCCGGCACTGATCCAGGCCCGTGAAGTGTTCGACCGCCTGGAGCGAGAGGCCGGTATACGGCTCGATTGCCTCAACCTCGGCGGCGGCATGCCGGCGCGCTATCGGTCGGAGCTATTTGACCTGGGGGATTACGGCGCCCGGGTGATGGCCAGTGTGCGCGAGATCTTCGCCGGACTGTCGCCGCGCCTGATCATTGAGCCCGGCCGCGGGTTGGTCGCCGACGCTGGCGTTATCCAAGCCGAGGTGGTTCTGGTCTCTCGCAAAGACGAGAGCGAGACACAACGTTGGGTCTATCTCGATATCGGAAAGTTCTCCGGGCTTGCCGAGACCATGGACGAGGCGATCAAGTACCGGCTGGTCACGGCCCGCGATGGCGGTGCAACCGGCCCGGTCATTCTCGCCGGGCCCTCCTGCGACAGCGCCGATATCCTATATGAGAAGTCCGGGTACGCGCTGCCGCTCGATCTTCAGGTCGGCGACAAGGTCTGGATCCTGTCAGCCGGTGCCTACACTACGACCTACTCCTCGATCGGCTTTAACGGCATACCGCCGCTTGAGACAGTGTGCGTGTAGCTGTTCTCAAGAACGCGTCCGCTCGCCGGAAGACGCGAAGCGGTAATTTTCAGATAAAGCGCACTCCCCCTTGACCCGACCCCGTCCAATTCCCTAATCATGGGGCGGGTCAGACGGTTGGATGGCCGCTGGCAGTTTCGACTGCTGGAGGAAAGTCCGGGCTCCACGGAAACACGGTGCCGGGTAACACCCGGCGGGGGCGACCCCAGGGAAAGTGCCACAGAAAGCAAACCGCCGTTTGTTCGCAAGCGGTAAGGGTGAAAGGGTGCGGTAAGAGCGCACCGCGTTGCCGGCGACGGTGACGGCACGGTAAACCCCACCGGGAGCAAGACCGAGTAGGGACGATCAGTGGCTTCGGGCCACAGGCGGGTTTTCGCGTCATCGTCCGGGTGTGTCGCACGAGGCGTTCGGTAACGAACGTCCCAGATGAATGGTCATCCAGTGCCACCCTTTTGGGGGTGGTATGGACAGAACCCGGCTTACAGACCGTCTGGCATCTTTCCCCGGATCCCAACATCATGTTGGCGTGAAGGTTCTGAATAAATTCAATAATATGATTGTGTTCACTGGTTATGTGGCGATAATCGTTTCTAATCAAACATTTTAATAGCCTTGGTTTGAATGCGTTATGGGACTTCTCAGAATTCCCGTAATTTATATTTTATGCCGGGGATAAAAATCAGGGAGCTGAGGCTCCTGAAAAATCAGGGAGAGAGTTAATGAACCTCAATATTAGCGGTCGCCTTATCGGTGGCTTTGCGGCGATGGGCCTTATCCTGGCTATTGCCGTTGGCGCGACAATCTACGAAGTTTCCGTCATCGACAAGACGGCGTAGCGTATCGTTGAACTGCGCATGCCAACGGCGGCCGCCAGCTCCAACATGGTCAAGAATATTCAGGCCTCTCTGGCTGCCTTGCGTGGTTACATGCTGACCGGTGCCAAGAAGTTTGCCAATCAGCGCGCCGACGTGTGGGCCGACATCGACGTGACCGTCGCCAATATGGACGAGCTGTCGAAAAGCTGGACCAATCCGAAAAATGTTGAGAACCTTCAGGTATTTAAGGGCGTGATTGAGGAGTTCCGCATCGCCCAGCAACAGGTCGAAGACATCGCCAAGACACCCGAAGAACAGCCCGCAACGCTGGTCCTGACGCGCGATGCCGCTCCGCTTGCCGGGGTAATGATTAAAAGCATTTCCAAAATGATCGACCTTGAATTGCAGGGCAAGGGCGGTACGACGGGCAACCGGGTTCAGATCCTCGGCATGATGGCCGACACCCGTGGTTCGTTCGGCCTCGGGCTGGCTAATATCCGTGCCTATCTTTTGACCGGCAACGACAAGTTCGCCAAGAACTTTAACGGCCTGTGGGCGAAGAACACCAAGCGCTTTGGTGATCTGTCCAAACAGACCGCCAACCTGTCCCCGGCCCAAGTGGCCGCGTTCAAGGACTTCGCCGCCAAGCGCGTAAACTTCGCGCCGCTACCGCCGAAGATGTTTGCAATTCGCGGCTCGAAAAAATGGAACATGGCCAATTATACCCTGGTCACCGAAGCAGCCCCGCGTGCCGGCAAGCTGTTGAACGCCCTGTTGGGTGAAAAGAACGACGAAGGCGTCCGCGAAGGTGGCATGCAGCGAAACCAGCAGAGGTTGCTGGATAATGACGCCCAGGAGAATGGTAACGAAGTGGCTGCATTGCTGACCATCGAATGGATCATCCTTGCCATCGGTCTGGCCATCGCCGGTTTGGTTGCGATACTGATTACGCGATCCATCGTCACCCCGGTCAACGGTATGACCGAAGCCATGGGCAGCCTTGCCGAAGGCAATCTGGAAACAGAGGTTCCGGCGCTCGACAAGACCGATGAAATCGGTCAAATGGCGCAGGCGGTACAAGTGTTCAAGGACAACGCCGTCCGTGTCAAACAGATGGAACAAGAAGCCAAAGAACAGGAAGTCCGTGCGGCAGAAGAGAAGACCAAGATGATGAACGACATGGCCGATGACTTCCAAAGAAGCGTCGGTGGTGTGGTTGACACCGTGTCTTCGGCTTCGACCGAACTGCAATCGTCGGCACAGGCGCTGACGGCAACGTCGGAAGAAACCAACTCACAGTCGGTCGCCGTCGCGGCCGCATCGGAAGAAGCCTCGACCAACGTGCAAACGGTGGCCGCCGCTGCCGAGGAGTTGTCCTCTTCGATCAGCGAAATCAACCGCCAGGTCACTCAATCGACGGAAATCGCCAATTCGGCGGTTACCGCGGCCGAGAATGCCGATGACATGGTTCAGGGGCTGGCGACGTCGTCCAATAAAATTGGCGAGGTTGTCGAACTGATTTCGGATATCGCCGAGCAGACCAACCTGTTGGCCCTGAACGCCACCATCGAAGCGGCCCGCGCCGGGGAATCCGGCAAGGGCTTCGCGGTTGTGGCATCGGAAGTGAAAAACCTCGCCAATCAGACCGCCAAGGCAACTGAAGAAATCAGCAGCCAGATCGGCGGCATTCAGGAAGCCACCAAGGAATCTGTTGGTGCCATTCAGGAAATCACCAAGACCATTGGTGAGATCAGCGAGATTTCGTCGGCCATTGCGGCTGCGGTCGAGGAACAGGGTGCAGCAACCCAGGAAATCGCCCGCAATGTTGAGCAGGCTGCTGCCGGTACCGGCGAGGTCTCTTCGAACATCGCCGGGGTTACCCAGGCAGCTGGCGAGTCCGGCGCTGCGGCGGGTCAGGTGCTGTCGGCGGCAAGCGAGCTGTCACAGCAGTCCGAACTGCTGAAAGCCGAGGTCGACAAGTTTATGGCCCAGGTGCGTGCCGCTTAAAGCTCGCTTGCAAGACTAAAATATTTGTTGCGTATCTAATCTCTCCGTCTGCTGGAATTATCATTCTGGCAGGCGGAGTTCGCGCGTCCTGATTTCGCCGAATTGCCCCGAATTGCCAACGCCAATATTCGTGATTGGCGACGTTATTTTTCAGAAAACGCCAGCCGCAAACTGAGCGCCCCAAAGGTGCAAGCAAAGGTTCGCCTCAGCCACTGCAATACGGTCGGTCGAGAGATGACATAGTCTCTTACCAGTGCGGCACATGCCCCGTAACCACAGAAAACGACGAAGGTCATGAGCATGAACGTCAGGGCGAGCAGAACCATCATCAGTGTTGTATTGGCCGCATCGACAGGGGCGAATTGCGGCAGAAAGGCGAAGAAGAACAGCGACAGTTTCGGGTTCAGGATATTGAGCAGCATGCCTTTTACGACAATGTCTTTCGCTGCCGCTTCTGTGGTGTTTTCTGAAACGCTGAGCACACCGCCTTCCTGCAAAATATTCCAGGCCATGTAGCACAGATAGGCGACGCCGAGATACTTGATCACCTGAAAAGCAAGCGCACTGGCATGAAGAATGGCCGCCAGACCAACGATACTTGCGATAGCCGCTGGCATAATGCCCAAGGTGCAGCCAAACGCGGCAAGAATGCTCGGCTTGATTCCCTTGCCCAGTCCAATGGCGAGGGTATAGAGGACCCCCGTTCCGGGTAACAGGATGACGACCAGCGACGTCAGAAAGAATTCCACGCTCATGTTGTTGCCTCCCGTTTGAGCTTTAGCACCTTCGCAGACATGGGGCTACAAATTCGCCCCCAAATGACCCCGACCAGACCACAATAACGCCTGAATTCCAGTGCTTTTTAGAAGCTTGGGATGGATTTTGACGGGTGCATTTTAAGGGCTTGGCAAGAATTTCGATTCATAAAGGGGATTCAGACCTGTTTCGGGTTTGGGGCCCCGCGCTTGAACCCCTGCTGGAAATGCTTGCCAGCCTTGAGTTTTAAGCGGGCCGTTAACCGTCGGTTAACCCAGAAATACCCATAATATCCCATTGCATCCCATGGTTACCCATGGTATCCCATTCCTACCTGTCGTTATGTCGATAGGGGGAAGGGTTCCGCCGCTTGAGAGGGTGGTTTTAGGAAGCAGACGCGGCTCGGGGGCCGACATGACGCTTTTGGTAGGCAGACACGTCAACAAGATTGACAAAAAAGGACGGGTGTCCGTGCCCAAAGCCTTTCGTGCGTCCTTTGTCGATGAAGGCTTTCAGGGCGTTTACGTCTATCCCTCAATCCGTTTTCAGGCCATCGAAGCATGCGGCGAAGCCTACTTCCGCTCACTCACCCAGCGTCTCGATGACAGCCTCGCCATGTATTCCCCCGAACAGGACGATCTGCTGATCGCCATTCTGGATAACGCCCACGCCGTGCCGTTCGACCCCGAAGGCCGCGTCGTCATCCCCCAGGAACTGCTCGATTGGGCCGAGATCAAGGGCGAGGCCCGTTTCGTCGGTCGCGTCAATTTCTTCCAGATCTGGCAGCCCGAGGCGCACGAAGAACACCGCCATCGAGGCCTCGATGCGGCCCGCTCGCGCAATATCACCCTGCCACCCCGGCGCTCCAGCCCCGGCGAGGGAGAGCCCTGACCATGGCCCCCACATCGCGCACGCCCCACACCCCGGTGCTTCTCTCTCAAGTGCTCGATGCCCTTGGCCCCCGCGGCCCCCGTGACGGCGCAACCTATGTCGATGGCACTTTCGGTGCCGGTGGATATTCGACCGCCATTCTTGAATCTGCTGATTGCCGGGTCTTCGGCATCGACCGCGACCCGAATGTCCTGAAAGCCGCCGAACACCTGATGACGCGTTACCCCGGACGCCTCAGGGTTCTGGGCGGCTGTTACGGCGATATGGTCAAACTGCTGGCGGATGCCGGTGTTGAACACGTTGATGGCATCGCGCTCGACCTTGGCGTTTCATCGATGCAGATCGACACCGCTGAACGCGGTTTTTCCTTCCGTAAGGACGGCCCGCTGGACATGCGCATGGGCCATGCCGGTTCCAGCTCACTGACCGGGGGCCTCAGCGCCGCCGACGTGATCAACGTCTACGACGAAGAGCAACTGGCCGATATCATCTACACCTATGGCGAGGAACGGGCGTCGAGAAAGATTGCGGCCGCCATCGTCATGGATCGCGAAACCCAGCCGTTTACCCGGACCGAACAGCTGGCCGGGCTGTTGCGCCGCATCGTCAAGAAATCAAAGGACGGGATCGACCCCGCGACCCGCACCTTCCAAGCGCTGCGCATTTACGTCAACGACGAGCTGGGCGAGCTGGACCGTGGTCTGGCCGCAGCCGAGCGCTTGCTGTCCCCCGGCGGACGGCTGGCCGTCGTCTCCTTCCATTCCCTCGAAGACCGCAAGGTGAAGAACTTTTTGCAAGCGCGTTCCGGGCACGCCCCGCGCGCATCGCGTCATCTCCCCGATGCCTCCGCTGACGCCCCGGCCCCGACCTTCGAACTGCTCAAGCGGGGCGCCATCAAGCCGACGGCGGAAGAAACCCAATCCAACCCAAGGGCCCGTTCGGCCAGGCTCAGGGCGGCGGAGCGTAACAGCTCCCCGCCTTGGCCTGGCGAAGTTGGGCCTGGCGATAATGGACTGGCGGCATGATGGGAAAAACAACATTGCTGTTTCTGCTGTTGGCCGGCGCGCTCAGCGTGGCGCTGTTCTCGGTCAAGTATCAGGTCCAGGATCTGGAAGAAGAACTGGTCGGGCTGAACCGGTCGATTACATCTGAGAAAAAATCCATACACGTGCTGAAGGCCGAATGGAGCCATCTGAACAATCCCCAACGACTTGACCGGCTGGCCCGCAAACATCTGGGGATGAAGCCTGTCGAGCCAGATCAGATGAAGACCTTCGACGGCGTCAGGGAAATACAGCTGACGACCGCATCAGGAGACGCCGAAGCGTCCCCGGCCGGAGACAGAAATGTCGCCCCGGCGCCGCCCCCGCAATTGGCAACCAGAAAGGCAAGCCAATGACCATGAACCCGAACAGCATTTGGCGCAACATGATGCGCCCTGAAGCCAACGCCGCACAGTGCATGGAAACCGGTCGCAACCGGCTTCTGGTCACCGGCGTGATGTTCATGATTGCCTTTGCCGCCATCGGCGTCCGGCTTGTCGATCTGGCCTTTTTCGACCGGGGCGGTGACCTCCGCACCGCCAGTCACGCCAAGGCCGCGACAACGGTGACCTCGACCCGCGCCGATATCATCGACCGCAACGGCGTGGTGCTGGCGACCAGCCTGCCGACGGCGTCGTTGTATGCCGATCCCCACGACATCATGGATGCTACGGAAGCCGCGCAGAAACTGTCAGAAGTCCTGCCATCCCTGAATACCGCTGAAATCGAAATGAAGCTGAACTCGATGGGACGCTTCGTGTGGATCAGCCGCAACCTGACCCCGAAACAGCAATATGCGGTGAACCGCCTTGGCATCCCCGGACTGTCGTTTCAGTATGGTGAAAAGCGGGTTTACCCACATGGCCCGGAAGCCGCCCATGTGCTGGGCCTGACGGATGTTGACGGCAACGGTATCGCCGGTGTCGAGCAGTACTTCGCCGAGGTTCTGAGCAAGGGCGACGAGCCGCTGCAACTGTCCATCGATATTCGTATCCAATCCATCCTGCGCGCCGAACTGATTAAGGCGGTAACGGAATTCAGCGCCATCGGTGCCGCCGGTCTGGTGATGGATGTCGAAACCGGCGAAGTCGTCGCGATGACGTCACTGCCCGATTACGACCCCAATTCCCCGGCCAGCGTTTCAGGGTCGTCGGGGTTCAACCGGGCGACCAAGGGCGTCTATGAAATGGGCTCGACCTTCAAGCTGTTCACCACTGCAATGGCGCTCGACAGCGGCACCGTTGGCTTGAGCGACGGCTATGACACGACCGACCCCATTCGCGTTGCGCGTTTCACCATCAACGATTTCCACGGCAAAAAGCGCTGGTTGTCGGTGCCTGAAATCCTCACCTATTCGTCCAACATCGGCACTGCCAAAATGGCCCTGGATGTCGGCACCGAAGGTCAGAAATTCTATCTCGAACGTTTAGGCCTGTTACAGCAGGCATCTATCGAGCTGCCGGAAGTCGGTGCCCCGTTAAGCCCGTCACGCTGGAGCGACATCAGCACGATGACAATTTCTTACGGCCACGGCATCGCCGTCAGTTCGCTACAGGTTGTCGATGCGGTCTCTACTCTGGTCAACGGCGGTATCCGTCGTCCGGTGACGCTGCTCAAACAGCGCTCGCAAATCCCCATTGCCGGAACCCGTGTGTTGGCGGCCGATACCTCTGACCGCATGCGCATGTTGATGCGCCAGGTCGTCACCGACGGCACCGGACGCAATGCCGGGGCGCCGGGTTATCTGGTCGGCGGCAAAACCGGAACGGCGGAAAAACTGATGAACGGCGGTTACCACAAGGAACAGGTGATTGCTTCTTTCGTCGGCACCTTCCCGATGGATAAGCCGCGTTACGTGGTGTTGGCCATGGTCGACGAGCCGAAAGGCATCAAACGGACTTTCAATTATGCCACCGGCGGCTGGGTCGCGGCCCCCGTGGTCAAGAATGTGATTACCCGTATGGCAACCCTGCTGGGTGTCGTGCCCCGGAACGATGACGTTCCCGGTGGGCACAACGCAGGCAAGGGCGGCTCGGCGCTGACCGCCATGCGGGCTGGAGGACGAAAGGTTGCAACTTATTGACCTGTTGGATGGAGAACGAACGGACGTGATGGAAGGGTCGTCATACAATGATGCTGGCATCACTGGCCTGACGTGCGACTCACGCAAGGTCGCACCCGGTTTCCTGTTCGCCGCTATCCCGGGAACCGGCGATGATGGTCGTCGCTATATCGACGAGGCACTGGCCCGCGGTGCGGCGGCGGTTCTGTCGATGCCGCCGGTCGATGAAAATATTAAAGTTCCAGTGGTGCTGGATAATTCTCCCCGCCACCGCTATGCGATGATGGCGGCCCGCTTCTTTGCCAAACAACCCGACACCATTTGCGCCGTCACCGGCACCAACGGCAAGACCTCGGTGGTGTCCTTTGCCCGTCAAATGTGGACGGTGCTGGGTCATCCGGCGGCCAGTCTCGGCACCTTGGGGCTTTCGGCCCATGGTCCTGATCGAGACATCGAACACGATTTCGGTCTGACCACGCCGGACCCGGCCGACCTGCACGAAAGTCTGGCTGAACTTTCCAACGCCGGTATCGACAAGCTGGCCATGGAAGCATCCTCGCAAGGCCTCAGCCAGCATCGGCTTGATGGCGTTCGCGTTTCGATGGCGGTGTTTACCAACTTAACGCCGGAACATCTGGATTATCACGGCGGCATGGATGGATACCTTGCCGCCAAGCGTCGTCTATTCGAGGAAATTCTGAAAGACGACGGCACCGCGATTTTGAACGCCGACGATGAAACCTTCGCCGCCTTGCAGGCGACCGCCAATGCGCGCGGCCTCAGGGTCATCAGTTACGGTCACAAGGGCGTTGATGTGCGTCTCGATGATATTTTTCCGACGCCCGACGGCCAGCGTCTTGGGCTGACCGTGGATGAAAAATCGTACGAGGTCGACTTGAACCTGCCCGGCGCTTTTCAGGCCGACAACGCCATGTGCGCGTTGGCGCTGATGCTGGCCGATGGTGCCGATGTCGAACGCGCAGTACAGGCGCTGGAAAGCCTTGAAGGCGTCGCCGGTCGGATGCAACGGGTTGCCCGTCTTGGTAATGGCGCAGCGGTTTATCTTGATTACGCCCACACCCCCGATGCCCTGAAGAATATTCTCCTGGCCCTTGGCCCGCATGTGGAAAGACGTCTGATCGTCGTCTTTGGTTGTGGTGGTGAACGCGACGTCGGTAAACGTCCTGAAATGGGCCGCATCGCGTCGGAAATGGCCGACATTATATATGTCACCGACGACAACCCGCGTAGCGAAGATGCTGCCGCCATTCGCCGCCAGATTCTGGACCGTTGCGACGGCGCCGTTGAAATTGCCGACCGCCGCGATGCAATTTCCGCAGCCGTTGCTGAATTGCAGCCGGGCGATGTTTTGGTCGTTGCTGGCAAGGGTCACGAAACCGGACAGATTGTCGGCGATACCGTTCATCCCTTTAACGACGCAGAAGAAATTCTCAGCGCCATCAGCGAGGCCGAAGCATGATGGCGATGAAAAAACAGCCCTTGTGGACATCGGTTGAGGCACCGGGCACGTCATCGGCTGACTGGCAGGCATCGGGCGTCAGTATCGATACCCGGACGCTCGAAAAAGGCGATCTGTTCGTCGCCTTGCATGGCCCCAATTTTGATGGTCACGAGTTTGCCACGGATGCCGAAGCCCGTGGCGCAGCCGCCATCATGGTCGACCGCGATGTGCCGGGCCTATCCATTCCGGTGCTGCGTGTTGACGACACCATGGCTGGCCTTGAAGATTTGGCGCGCGCCGCACGCCAGCGCAGCAACGCGCGCATCATCGCCATCACCGGCAGCGTCGGCAAGACCGGCACCAAGGAAGCCCTGAATTATGTGTTGTCTGCGCAAGCGCCGACAGCGGCCAGTATTGGCAATCTGAACAATCAGTGGGGCCTGCCGCTCAGTCTGGCCCGGATGCCGAAGGCCAGCCTGTTCGGGGTTTTCGAAATGGGTATGAACCATCCCGGCGAGATTAATCCGTTGTCGCGGCTGGCCCGCCCGCACGTTGTCATCATCACCACCGTCGAAGACGTCCACAGCGCACATTTCCAGAATGTCGAGGAAATAGCCGATGCCAAGGCGGAAATTTTCGCAGGAATGGAGCCCGATGGCATCGCCGTGTTGAACATGGACAACCCACATTTTCATCGTCTGGCGGCAGCCGCCAAGGCCAAGGGCGTGTCGCGCATTCTGTCGTTCGGATCTAACGAAGAAGCCGACTTCCGTTTGCTCGAAGAAACCCCCGATTATGGCGGCATGCGGGTCGAGGCCCAATGCATGGACAATCGCATCAATTTCCGCCTCGGCGTGCCGGGTCATCACTGGGCCGTCAACAGCCTTGGCGTTCTGGCAAGTGTTGCTGCCGTCGGTGGCAGTGTCGGCGAGGCGACGGTATCGATGGCCGGGTTCCACGCACCAAAGGGTCGTGGCGATACTCACGTGGTTCCGGTGAAGGGCGGGCAGATTACCGTCATCGACGAAAGTTATAACGCCAGCCCGGTTTCCATGTGTGCTGTTTTCCGGGTGTTGGGACAATTACAGCCGGGTCAGGGCGGCCGCCGTATTGCGGCGCTGGGCGACATGCTTGAACTGGGTGACGATTCTGCCGAGCGACATGCGGCACTGGCAGACGCACTGGAAGAAAACGACATTGATCTGGTTTTCACCGCGGGCAGTCATATGGCGTCCCTCGACGGGGCCTTGTCTGAGTCCATGCGCGGCGGTCATGCCGATAATTCAACCGATGCCATCCAGATGCTGACCGATACCGTTCAGGCCGGCGACATCGTTTTGGTCAAGGGATCGGCGGGCAGCCGCATGGGTCTCGTCGTCGATGCCTTGTTAAATCTCGCCGACGGCTCATCGAAACAGGCCGGGGGAGGGCGCTAGTCATGCTGTATCACCTGCTGTTCCCGTTCGCCGACCAGTTCCCGGTATTCAACGTCTTCCGCTATCTGACGTTCCGCACTGGCGGTGCGATGCTCACGGCGTTGGTCATCAGCTTTCTGCTGGGTCCCTATCTGATTGAAAAGCTGAAATCCTATCAGGGCGGCGGCCAGCCGATCCGCGATGACGGACCGGAAGACCACATCATCCGCAAGGCCGGCACCCCGACCATGGGCGGGTTGTTGATTCTGCTGGCGATGAGCATCGCAACGCTGCTGTGGACGGATTTGTCGAACGGCTATATGTGGGCGGCGCTGGGCGTCACCATCGCTTACGGCATCATTGGTTTCCTTGATGATTATCTGAAGGTCGTGAAGCGTTCCAGCAAGGGTCTGTCCGGTCGTATCAAGTTGATTTTACAGGCAATTGTTGCCATCGGCGCGACGCTTTGGATCATGGAAATGCTGCCCGCCGGTCTGGCAACGACGCTGGCCGTACCGTTCTTCAAGGACGTGCTGATTGATCTCGGCTGGGGCTTTGTTCTGTTCGCCGCCGTCGTCATGGTCGGCGCATCAAACGCCGTCAACCTGACCGACGGTCTGGATGGTCTGGCCATCGGCCCGGTGATGATCGCCGCCGGTGTGTTTGCCATCATCGCCTATCTGATCGGTCATGCCGGGTTCTCCAGTTATCTGCAAATTCATTATGTCGCAGGCTCCGGCGAACTGGCCGTGTTCTGTGGCGCCTTGATCGGCGGTGGCCTCGGCTTCCTGTGGTTCAACGCACCCCCGGCCAAGGTCTTCATGGGCGATACCGGATCGCTGGCGCTTGGCGGGGCCTTGGGGTCAATCAGCGTCATTACCAAGCATGAACTGGTGCTCGCCATTGTCGGCGGATTGTTCGTGCTGGAAACCGTTTCGGTGATTGTGCAGGTGGCCTCGTTCAAGCTGACCGGCAAGCGCGTCTTTGCGATGGCGCCGCTGCATCATCATTTCGAGAAAAAAGGTTGGGCAGAACCGACCATCGTCATCCGTTTCTGGATCATCGCCATTATTCTGGCGCTGATCGGCCTGTCAACGTTGAAGCTGAGGTAGGGGGGGATGGCAAACACAATCCAGATCTCGTGCTTTAACGGACAAGCCATCGCCGTCTTCGGACTGGGGCGTTCCGGCGTTTCTGTGGCGCATGCCCTGATTGCCGGTGGTGCGGATGTTCGTGCCTGGGATGATTCTGATGCCAGCCGCGCTTCCGCCACAGCTGAAAACATCCCGCTGGTCGATCTGTATTCATCTGACTGGTCCGACATCGCCGCATTGGTGATCAGCCCCGGTGTTCCCATCGAACACCCGGCCCCGCACCCGATCGCCAAGCTGGCCCGCGACGCCGGTGTCGAGATTATCGGCGACATGGAACTGCTGGCCCGCTCTGGCATCGATGCCGGGATTGTCGGCATCACCGGAACCAATGGCAAGTCGACGACGACAAAGATTGTCGAATGTATTTTCGAGGCTTCCGGAAGCCAGACAAGTTCAGGCGGCAACATCGGCGTCCCGGTGCTTGATCTCGAGCCGCTGGACAAGGATGGCACCTACGTTTTCGAAATATCGTCCTATCAACTCGACCTGACCGCCTCGCTTGGTCTCGACGTGGCGATGCTGCTCAACATTTCGGCCGATCACCTGGACCGTCATGGCGGCTTCGATGGTTACGTTGCGGCGAAGAAAAAAATATTCCACATGCTGAAGGCCTCAGCCACGGCAATCATCGGCGTCGATGACGACGCGTGTCGCGGCATTGCTCAAGCCCTGGAAGACGATGGCGTTAGCGTCGTTCGAATATCGGGCGCGGGCCCGGTTGCGGGCGGCGTCTATATGGACGGCGGTGTGCTCTATGATGATCTGGGTGATGGCAACGCCGTCGCGGTTCTGGATATGACCCAGGCCCAGGCCTTGCCCGGTATTCATAATGCCCAGAATGCGGCTGCTGCCTATGCGGTGGGCCGCGCCGCCGGAATCTCGCCGGACGTCATTGTCAGGGCGCTGAAATCTTTCCCCGGTCTGGCTCATCGTCAGGAACTGGTGGCGGTTATCGACGGCGTTTCCTATGTCAACGACAGCAAGGGAACCAATGCCGAAGCCGCGTCCCGGGCGCTGGCGTGTTATGGCAACGTCTACTGGATCGCAGGCGGTCTGGCCAAGGATGGCGGGCTAGATGCCGTCACCCCGTATCTGGATCGCATCCGCCATGCCTATCTGATTGGCGAGGCGGCCAATGATTTTCAGGCGGTGCTGGAACCGGGTGTTGCATGCACGGTTTCGGGAACCCTTGATGTCGCCGTTGGTGCCGCACGGTTATCGGCGATATCGGACAATCACAACGACCCTGTCGTGCTGTTGTCACCGGCCTCGGCATCGTTCGATCAGTTCCCCGATTTCGAAGCCCGTGGCGAAGCCTTTCGCTCGGCGGTTGCGGCCCTTCCCGGTGTGCGAGAGGAGGCCCGCTCATGAGCACCTTCGCACGCACCGACACAAGCCTGATCGGACGCTGGTGGTGGACCATCGACCGCTGGACGCTGGCGGCGATTGTCGTCATTGCCGCAATCGGTGCGGTCCTGACGCTGGCCGCATCGCCCGCCGTCGCTGATCGTATCGGGCTGGAGAATTATCACTTCGTCAAACGCCAGTTCGTTTTCCTGCCGGTTGCGCTCAGCCTAATGATCGCCGTTTCGCTGATGTCGGCGCGCGGCATCCGGCGTCTTGCCGTCGTTATCGGTGGCGTCGCCTTTATCGCCGTGCTGGGAACATTACTGGTTGGCGACGAGGTCAAGGGCGCCAGTCGCTGGATCAGGATCGGCGGTTTTTCCGTGCAGCCGTCAGAATTCGTCAAACCGGCGTTTGCCGTGATCGTCGCCTGGATGTTTTCCGAAAGCCGTGCTGACGCAAAATTCCCCGGCAATACCATCGCCACCGGATTGTTCATCGCCACCGCGACCGTCCTGCTGATGCAGCCCGACGTTGGCATGACCGCCGTTGTCGCTGCGGTCTGGGCCGTCGAGTTCTTCCTCGCCGGATTGCCGTTGCTGCTGGTCGGGGCGCTGGCGTTATTGTTCATGGGCGGGATCGTCGGCGCGTACTTCACCTTTGGTCATGTACAGGCGCGTATCGACCGTTTCCTCGATCCGTCCACGGGCGAAGGTTATCAGGTAACGCGCGCGCTAGAAGCCTTTCGCAATGGCGGCCTGTTCGGGCGCGGCCCCGGTGAGGGTCGTGTCAAAGAAGTACTGCCCGACGCCCATGCGGACTTTATTTTCGCCGTCGCCGGAGAAGAATTCGGGCTGATCGTCTGTCTGATCATTTTGGCCCTGTTCGCCTTCGTCGTGCTGCGTGGTTTCTCCCGCGCGCTGCGTGAAGAAAACCTATTCCAGCTGCTGGCGGTTTCCGGACTGCTGGTCCAGTTCGGTTTGCAGGTGATCATTAACATCGCATCGACGGTAAATTTGATTCCGCCCAAGGGAATGACCTTGCCGTTCATTTCATACGGCGGGTCTTCGACATTGGCGTTGGCCATCGGCATGGGCATGATGCTGGCACTGACCCGTGACAAGCCGGTTCACGGCACCAGTGGATCGCGCAAGCGGATCGGGGGGGCGATATGAACGCGACCCCTGACAATCTTGTCGTGCTGGCCGCTGGCGGCAGCGGCGGACACGTCTTCCCGGCGGAGGCCCTGGCGACGGAATTGTCGGCTCGCGGGTGCCGCCTCAGCCTGATTACCGACCGTCGTGGCGATGCCTATGGCGGCACACTGGGCAATCTTGAAACCCACCGGATCAGGGCTGGCGGCATTGCCGGTAAAAGTCTGGTGGCGAAACTGCGCAGCGGACCGGAACTGGCGTTCGGCACCCTGCAAGCGCGTGGGTTGCTGAAACGCATGCAACCCAACGTCGTCGTCGGCTTCGGCGGATATGCCTCGGTGCCGACCATGCTGGCCGCAGTCTTCGGTGGATACGCCACCGCCATCCACGAACAGAATGCCGTCCTTGGCCGCGCCAATCGCCTGCTTGGCAATCGGGTCCGGCGCATCGCCACCTCGTTCGACGATGTTCGCTTCATGACGAAGGATATGACCGCCAAGTCCATTCGTACCGGCATGCCGGTACGCGCCGCCGTGATCGAACAACGTGACACGCCCTATCCGCATCTTGATGAAACGTCGACGGTTCGCATTCTCGTCACCGGTGGTTCTCAGGGTGCGCGCATCCTCAGCGACATTGTGCCCGCCGCCCTTGCCAATCTGGCTGACGATTTGAAAGGCCGTCTGCACATTACCCAGCAGTGCCGCCCCGAAGACCTTGACCGGGTGCGAGCGGCTTATGGGGCATCGAACATCACAGCTGAAATCGACAGCTTCTTCCGTGATTTGCCGAAGCGACTGGCCGACAGCCACTTGCTGATCGGACGCGCCGGGGCATCGACCGTATCGGAAGCCACGGTGATTGGCCGCCCCGCCATTCTGGTGCCTTACCTTTATGCCATTGATGATCACCAGTCGTTCAACGCCCATGCGCTGGATGAAGCCGGTGGCGGCTGGATGATGGACGAAGAAATCTTCACCGTTGACGGTCTTGCCCAGCGGCTCAATTCCCTGCTGCGAGTGCCGACAATGATGATGCGCGCGGCCGCCGCCTCGAAACAGGCAGGACACCCCGATGCGGCGGAACGGCTAGCCGACGTGGTCTTCGACCTGATCGGCACCAACGGCGAGAGGAGGGCGGCATGAGGGCGCTTCCCCTTTCCATCGGCACCATTCATTTCGTCGGCATCGGCGGCATCGGCATGAGCGGCATCGCCGAAGTGCTGAACAGCCTCGGCTATTCGGTGCAAGGCAGCGACATGGCTGAAAGCGCCAATGTCCAGCGCCTGCGCGATCTGGGCATTTCCGTTGCCGTCGGTCATGCAGAGGAAAATCTGGGCGACGCCCAGGTGGTCGTGGTTTCGACCGCCGTGAAATCGGACAACCCGGAAGTCGCAGCCGCAATCCGGCTGATGATCCCGGTGGTACGTCGGGCTGAAATGCTGGGCGAACTGATGCGTCTGAAATGGTCGATTGCCGTTGGCGGAACCCATGGCAAGACGACGACGACATCGCTGATCGCCGCCATGCTGGATGCCGCCGGGCTCGACCCGACGGTGATTAACGGCGGCATCATCAACGCATTCGGCTCGAACGCGCGCCTTGGCAGTGGCGACTGGATGGTGGCGGAGGCCGATGAATCCGACGGTACCTTCCTGAAGCTTCCCGCTGCCATCGCCGTGGTTACCAACATCGATGCGGAACACATGGACTATTACGGCGACTTCGAAACGCTGCGCGCCGCCTTTGATGCCTTTGTTGAAAACATTCCGTTCTATGGCTTTGCCGCACTGTGTATCGATCATGCAGAGGTACAGGCGATGATCCCGCGGGTTTCGGATCGCAAGATCGTCACCTACGGCTTCAGCCCACAGGCCGATATCCGCGCCATTAACCTGACCAGCAGCGGCGACGGCGTCACCTTCGATGTGGTCGTCAGTGATCGCAAAAGCGAAACCACCCGCACACTGGCCGGTATCGGGCTGCCGATGCTGGGCGAACACAATACGCAAAATGCGTTGGCCGCCATCGCCATCGCATGCGAGATGGGCATCGACGAGGCGGTTATCATCAACGCCTTCACCGAATTCAAAGGCGTCAAGCGGCGCTTCACCAAGACCGGCGAGATCGACGGCATTTCCGTGATCGACGATTACGCCCACCATCCGGTGGAAATCAGCGCCGTTCTGGCAGCCGCCCGGTCGGCTTGCGAGGGTCAGGTGATCGCCATCGTCCAGCCCCACCGCTACACCCGCTTGCGCGATTTGTTCGAAGATTTCTGCTCGTGCTTCAACGATGCCGACGCGGTCATCGTCACCGATGTCTATGCCGCAGGCGAAGACCCGATTGCCGGGTTTGATAGGGATTCACTGGTCGGTGGATTGCAGGCGCGTGGCCACCGCACGGCGATGCCGCTGGCCGAGCCCGAAATGCTTGCCGAGATCGTCAACGATCTGGCCCGCCCCGGCGACGTCGTCGTTTGCATGGGGGCTGGCGACATAACGAAGATTGCTATTGAGCTACCGGAAAAACTGCGTCTGGCGCGCTATGGCACCAAGGAGGCGGGGCAATGATGGTGGCTGAACAGAAACCCACCGGCCTGATCGCCCGTTTGCCGAACGTTCGCGGACGCTATTCGGAAAACGCCAGCTTGGGCGAATACACATGGTTCAGGGTCGGCGGCCCGGCGGAAGCGCTCTTCAAGCCCGCCGACGCCAATGACCTGATCGATTTTCTGGCTCGCAAGGCCATCGACATTCCGGTCACCGTGATCGGCATGGGCTCTAACCTGTTGGTCCGCGATGGCGGCGTTCCTGGCGTCGTTATCCGCCTTGGCAAGGAATTCGCGCATGTCTCGACCGACGGCACCAAAGTAACCGCCGGGGCCGGGGCGCTGGATATGAATGTCGCGCTGACGGCTGAGCAAGATTCAATCGCCGGGCTGGAATTCCTCAGCGGTATTCCGGGCACCATTGGCGGCGCGCTGCGCATGAACGGCGGTGCCTATGGATCGGAAATCAAGGACATTCTGGTGTCGGCCCAGGCGGTCGATGCCGGTGGCGTCCTGCACGATTTGACGGTCAACGACATGGGCTTTGGTTATCGCCATTCCGATATCGCCGAAGACTGGATCTTCACGCAAGCGACCTTTAACGGTCGGCGCGAAGCGCAATCTGAAATCAGCCGCCGCATGGGCCAGATCAAGGCGGCGCGCGAGGCGACCCAGCCGCTGCGCATGGCGACAGGCGGCAGCACCTTTGCCAACCCGGAAAACGGCCATGCCTGGGAATTGATCGAACAAGCCGGTTGCCGGGGCCTGACTCGCGGCGGCGCGATGATGTCCGATAAGCACTGCAATTTCATGATTAACACCGGCGAGGCAACGGCAGCCGACCTGGAAGGCCTGGCCGAAGACGTCCACAGCCGAGTGCTGGAGACCACCAGTGTCGATCTGAAATGGGAAATCCGGTGCATAGGAGTCGCCCCAGAGGGGCGCGGGACAGAGGAGTTCAGTTAATGAACAAGACGATTGCCATTCTGATGGGCGGCTGGTCGGCCG
>JABHGV010000046.1 GCA_018671895.1 Rhodospirillaceae bacterium
CCAGACGATGGCGCATGTAGTCCTGAACGACGCGATACAGACGCCAACCATTGGGGTGCCAGAACACCGAGCCGACGGCGACGTCCTGCAAATGGAACAGCGACATTTCGCGCCCCAAACGCCGGTGATCGCGCTTTTCCGCTTCTTCCAGCATGTGCAGGTATTGTTTCATCTGTTTTTTGTCAGGCCATGCGGTGCCATAGACCCGTTGCAGCATTTCGTTTTTCGAATCGCCGCGCCAATAGGCCCCGGCCAGCTTCATCAGCTTGAAATGCTTTCCCAGCTTGCCCGTCGATGGCAGGTGCGGGCCCCGGCACAGGTCGATAAACTCGCCCTGACGGTACAGCGTGATGGTTTCGTCAGCCGGAAGATCGGAAATGATTTCCGCCTTGTAGGCCTCGCCAAGTCCCTTGAAAAACTCAATCGCATCGTCGCGGTCCCAGACCTCGCGGGTGATGGCCTCGTCACGACCGACGATCTCCTTCATCCGCGCCTCGATCTTCTCCAGATCTTCCGGCGTAAACGGATCGGTGACGGCAAAATCATAGAAGAAGCCATTTTCAATGGACGGCCCGATGGTCACCTGTACGTCCGGGTACAGTTCCTTCACTGCCTCGGCCAGCACATGGGCGGCGTCATGGCGCAGCAGTTCCAGCCCGTCTTCGTCCTTGGACGTGATAATGGCGACCCCGGCGTCAGACTCGATCGCGCGCGACAGGTCCCACAGTTCGCCCTCGTCATCATCAAACGAGACACGCACCGCAAGCGCCGCCTTGGCCAGGCCGGGACCAATGTCAGCGGCCAGCTCGGCACCGGTAACCGCACCGTCGAATTTTCTCTCACTGCCGTCGGGAAGCGTAATCGCGACCATGTTAAACCTTCAAATTCTTGAGTTCGGGGAATGTAGAGCCATACGCGCCCAAGTCAACCGGCTTTCAGTGCCGCGAGGACCTCTTCAACGCCAAGGTCATCCAGTCGTTCCTTGCGCAAAATAGTGACGTCGGCACCCCGTTGACCGCACAGTGCCGGATTAGACGTATTGGAATAAAGCACGATGGACGAACACCCCAACGCCGAAACCAAATGCATCGGCCCGGTATCATTGCCAATTGCCAACCTTGCGTGTCGTGCTAGTCCGGCGACCTGCAACAGGTTGGTGCGTCCACATAAATCGAGTGCATCAGGGGCTTGTGCCTTGATCCGCGCCAGACTGTCGGCCTCGGCCCCGGTACCCAGCAACACAGAGCGGATGTTCTTATCAGCCAGCTTCAGGGCCAAGTGGGCATAATTATCCGTCCCCCAGCGTTTGTCCGGGCGGTGCGGCGCGCCACCGGGCACCAGCAATGCATAATCGCCGGTCAGCCCGAATTCGGAAACGTCAGCATCAAGCCCGGCCAGCCCCGTGACGCTTTCGGGGCCCGGCACGGCATCAATACCGGCCATTTTCAACTGCTCGACCTGTCGGTCGATGGTGTGCATCAAGTCGCGGTCCGGATTGGCATGCGGGTGCGAGCAGCCCGACGCAATGCCTGACCATTGGGGCATCGGGCCAGGCCTGAACAAATTAAAATAACGCCCGCTGCGCCCCGATGTTTGCAGATCATAGACCCGCTTGAAGCCAGCCGAACGCAAGCGTCGGCGCAAGGCCAGCCAGCCGATAATGTTGAAGCGCCCCGGACGCGTGTCTTCCCAGACATCATCAAAAAAACCCGTGGACCGCGCAAAATCTACATAAGGGGCCGTCGTCAGGCAGGTCACCGGAGCATTGTCGTGGTGTTGGCGAATGGCCGCCATCGGCCCCAGCGCCTGAACAAAATCGCCCAGCGCGCCCAGCTTGATGACAAGGATTGCGTCATTACTCATTTTTGTGGAGCGACTTTTTCCTGCAGGACTTCGTTATAAACGTCGATGGTTTTAGCGCACATGGCGGCTTTCGAGAAATTCTCAACGACATTGGCAACTGCCGTTTCCGCCAGTTTTTCACGCGCCCCCATATCCAGGTCCAAGGCCTTGTTGATGGCTGCGGCCAGATCATCGGCATCGCCCGGTTCAACCAGCCAGCCAGTCTTGCCCTCAATCACAGTTTCCTGCGCCCCGCCATGGTTGGTCGCAATCACCGGACGGCCCAGCGCCTGAGCCTCGGGCACGACGCGGCCGAAGGCTTCCGGGTCGGTAGATGCAGACACTACGACATCGGTCAGCATGTAGGCCGCAGGCATGTCCTGACAGTCTTCGACAATACGCACGATCTCGCCCAGATTATGGGACGCGATCAGCCGTTCCAGTTCTTTCTTATATTCCTTCCGCCCCTGATCTGATCCGACCAGCAAACAGCGAATGTCGCGCCGCCCTAACCGGGCAATGGCCTCGATAAAAACAGCCTGCCCCTTCCATCTGGTCAGACGTCCGGGCAGCATGACCACGGGCAAACCATCTTCGACGCGCCATGCGGCAGCCAGCCCCATGACCCGTTCTGCCGTCACCTTGGTGGCGTCGAATTTGTTCAGGTCGACACCCCGGTGAATGACTCGAAGCCGCGCAGATTCAACGCCATATTTGCGCCGGATGTGGCCAGCGATAAACCGGGAAATGGCGATCACCCGCTGACCGCGAGTCATCACGGAATTATAACGGAGCTTCATCCAGTTGCCGGACGAATAGGTGCCATGAAAGGTCGTGACGAACGGCACCCCGGCACGGCGGGCGGCCGCCCATGCGCTCCACGCGGGCGCACGAGACCGGGCATGAACGACATCAATGCCCTCTTTCTTTATCAATCGCACCAACCGTCCGATGTTGGCGTACATGACCAACGGGTTTTTACTGTCGACGGGCATGGTGAAGTGTTCAGCACGTGCGCGGGTCAGCTCGTGCTCCTTGGGCCCACCCCCAGACACCACAATGGCGCGCCCACCAGCGGCAACGATGGCACCTGCGACTTCGACAGTACCGCGTTCGACCCCGCCCTGCACCAGTGCCGGCAGCACCTGCAGGATCGTTACCGGTTTATCAGTACCGCTTTTCGCTTCAAGAACAGGAATGCTATGTTCTTCTGACAATGACCCATCCGCTCCAAGGTTCACTATGAATACTCAAGACGACGCCCCCACGCCTGCTCAGATACTAACACGGCCAGACGGCGCGACAATCGCTTACCGCCAATTGGATGGTGACGGCCCGGGCGTGGTCTTTCTGGGCGGGTTCATGTCGGACATGGAAGGGTCCAAGGCCGTGGCGCTGGAAGATCACTGTCGCGCCACAAACAGGGCCTTCCTGCGTTTCGATTATACCGGCCACGGCCAATCGTCCGGCGACTTCGCTGACGGCACCATCGGTGCATGGGCAGACGATGCCACCTTCGCCATTGAAGAGCTGACCCGTGGACCACAAGTTCTGGTCGGCTCGTCCATGGGCGGCTGGATCATGCTGCTGGTCGCATTGCGGCTAAAACAACGTATCGCCGGATTGATCGGCATCGCGGCTGCACCGGACTTCACCGAAGACCTGATCGACCGCGAATTGACTACCGAACAACGCGCCGTCATGCAGCGCGACGGCAAGGTCGAGGTCGCCTGCGATTATGGCGACGAGCCTTACACCATCACCCAGGCACTGATTGATGACGGTCGCGAGCATCTGCTGCTCGGCAAACCGATCCGCCTTGATCTTCCGGTGCGACTGATTCAAGGCATCAAAGATGCCGATGTGCCGTGGCAAACGGCACTCAGGATTCAGGAAATGCTGGAAAGCACCGACGTCGAGGTAACGCTGGTCAAAGATGGCGGGCACCGGCTATCAGAAGCCCACGACCTGGACAGGCTGATGGGAACACTTGAGGCGTTACTAAAGGTCCTGAACCAGGGCCCTTAAGCCTTCGCGATAGGTCGGCCATGCAAGCTCGACGCCCAATTCGTTCTTGATGCGGGAATTGTCGACGCGTTTATTGTCGGCCCAGAAACTGCGCTGCATCAGCGACATTTCTGCCTCAGCCTCTGCGAACGGCACCAGCGGCGGCGTCGGAACGCCCATCAATTCACAGGTATAGGTAATCACATCAGCCGGGGCCGCAGCTTCATCATCGGCAACATTATATATGGACCCCGGTGCGGGCTTGTTCATGGACGCCATCAGTACGTTGGCGATGTCATCAACGTGAATGCGTGAAAATTTATGGCCCGGCTTGTCGATACAGCGAGCCTTTTCATCGTGAATATCTTCGATAACGCTACGCCCCGGCCCATAGATACCGGCCAACCGGAAAATATGCGCACCCATAGCAAGCCAGCGCCCTTCGGCCCCGGCCCGACGGCGAGACCTGTCGGAAACAGGGTTCAAGGCATCGTTTTCGGTAACTGTCGCGCCATTGCGGTTGCCATAGACGCCGGTCGTCGACAGATAGCCGGTCCATTTCAATGAAGGAGCAATCGTGCGTAGCTCGGTGGCAAAACAATCAAGCACCGCGTCGCCCTTATCGTCGGGCGGCACCGATGACAACAGGTGTGTCGTGCCCGCCAGCGCCGACGGATTTAACTTGGTGTGTTCGCGATCAAACACTTGAACGTCAATGCCGCGCGACCTTAGTTCGGCGGCATGTGCTTGTTCGCGGCACGTCCCCGATACAGCCCAGCCGTCTGTCAACAGCCGCTTCGCCAACCGAGTCGCGCTGTAGCCCAGACCAAAGCAAAATAATTTATTGTCAGATTCAGCGTTCATGTTTCGATGATACAATGGACAACAGGGTTATGGCATCCCATATATGTGCCCGTGAAAACGTTTTAAGAAGACCAGACAAACATATGACCAACACACCGACCAAAAATAACGCCCCCCGCATCGCCGCAGATGTGCCCTGTGGCCACGCTGTCAGTCGGCCCGACAACGCCGATACCGTGTTCGTCAAGGCAGAGCGTCAGGGCACCGATTACATCCACCATTACCTGATTCAACTGGATCCGGCTCCGAAAGTGGAAATGGCCTTGATCTATATCGACCCGGATGAACTGCTGATCGATCATGCCGTCCGCCCGGTGTTTGTTATCGGCGACGGCGTAGAGGCGGGCAGCCCGGACATCGGCCATATTTTCAAGAATCCGAAGGGGTCTTTCCTGAAAGTCGTTGAGGATCCGAAGTCCCAAAAGATGTTTGCCTTTATCGACATCACCACCGGGGACGTCTGCCGCCGTCAGGAACGCAAGGTCAGTCAAGTTCACATGGAATGGCGCATAGAGCGCATTGTTGGGTAGTCGCGTCTGCGGCAGCGCGGACTCTGGAAGTCAGGTCCTAATTTCTACAGGAAACTGTTTTGCCAAGCCCGCGACTGCGGGCCGCCGACCGTTCGGCGTAAGCCAAGGGGCGAAGAGCCCCGCCCGGCGCCTGAGGGGCAAAACACTTAAGGCTAGAAATCCAAATCCGCATAGTGTTTGGAAGGTGGCACGCCGGGAATGTGATCGCCAAGAATGGCCCGAAAGCTGGGCCGTGACTTGATCCGCGCGTACCAGTCCTTGGCGCCGGGATGTTCATCCCACGGCACATCACCCAGATAATCAATGGCGGAAAAATGCGCCGCCGCCGTTATATCGGCCAGCGTCATTTCGTTCCCTGACAGCCATTTCCGGCGTTCGATCAGGTAACTGACATAATCCAGATGGGTGTGAATATTGGCATGACCGGCGCGTATAGCCTTGGAGTCGGGCGCGCCTAGCCCCAAAAACCGTTTCATTACTTTTTCGCCGATCAGCTTTTCAGTGACTTCGGCATTGAACTTGCGATCGAACCAGCCAATCAGGCGGCGGACCTCGGCCCGCTCCAGCGGATGGCGGCCCAGCAGCGGCGGCTCGGGATGAATTTCATCAAGAAATTCGCTGATCACGTCACTGCCAGAAAGCGCCGTGCCCCCGGCTTCAACCAGCACCGGCACGTCACCCGCCGGGTTGAGGGCAAGAAAATCCTGACGCCGTTCCCAGACCTTTTCGACCTTTAAATCGAAATCTATCTTCTTCTCGTGCAGGACAATTCTGACCTTGCGACAATACGGAGACAACCAAAGGTGATAGAGAGTTTGCATAAGCTCGATTATACCGGAAACGGAGCTGAGGCAAATGCTCGCGATTGCCTCACGGGGTTGTTATTTCACCTGCGCCGCGCACCCGTGTATGACTGTGGAATAATTATAAAGAACAAGGTCACCCAGAGATGCTGATAAAACAGAAAAAGTCGTCCGATATCGCCTCGTCAGAGATCACGTCGAAGAGCGTTTTCATGAACCGCCGCCACTTCATTCAGGCGGCCGCAGCCAGTGGCCTGATCGGGTCGATCATGACTCCGGACATGGCTGATGCATCCGCCCTGTCAGGCGTTGGCAAGACGCCTTATGGCAAGGGACTGACGCCGACGGACCAGAAACTGGTTACCAGCTACAACAATTTTTATGAGTTCGGCACATCGAAAGATGACCCGGTCGACGCCGCACGCGAATTTAAGGCAAAGCCGTGGAAAGTCACCATCGATGGCGAAGTCGGCAAACCCGGCGATTACAATTTCGAAGATCTGGTGTCGCCGCACAAATTACAGGAACGCATTTATCGGCTCCGTTGTGTCGAGGCGTGGTCGATGGTGGTGCCGTGGGTCGGCATTCCGCTGGCCGATATGCTGGCCCGCGTCGAGCCGACATCGAAAGCCAAATACGTTGCCTTCGAAACATTGCACGACCCCGAACAGATGCCCGGCCAGCACCGCCGCGTCCTGAAATGGCCTTATGTCGAAGGCCTGCGCATGGACGAGGCCATGAACCCGCTGACCCTGATGGCCGTCGGCCTGTATGGCGAGGAACTGCCGAACCAGAACGGTGCGCCGATCAGGCTGGTGGTGCCGTGGAAATATGGATTCAAGTCGATCAAGTCCATCGTCCGCATTTCCCTGACAGAAAAAATGCCGCCGACCAGCTGGAACCGCTCGGCAGCCCGCGAGTACGGTTTTTACGCCAACGTCAATCCTGAAGTCTCGCACCCACGCTGGAGTCAGGCGAAAGAAAGAATCATCGGTGAAGGGTATTTCAGCGCCAAGAAAGAGACCCTGATGTTCAACGGTTATTCTGAAGAAGTCGCAGGTCTCTATACAGGTATGGACCTGTCGAAATACTATTAAATATGAACAAGGAAACGGTCATCCGCCGGGTGTTCAAGCCCGGCGTCTTTCTGCTGTGCCTGATCCCCCTGGCGGTAATTGTCGAGCGCGCCCTGTTCGGTGGTCTGGGCGCCAACCCGGTCGAGGCGGTTAACCGGTTCCTCGGTGACTGGGCTCTGAGAATATTGCTGGTGACGCTGACGATCACGCCGTTGGTGCATCTGGGCGGCTGGCCAGTGCTGGTGCGGTTCCGCCGCATGGTCGGGCTGTTCGCCTTTTTCTATGCCGTGCTGCACGTATCGAACTATGTCATCGCCGATCAGTTTTTTAACTGGGGCGACATCTGGGCCGACATCGTCAAGCGCAATTACATCACTGTTGGCATGGGGGTGATCATTATTCTGACGGCATTGGCCGTGACCTCGCCGAAGGCGATGATCAAGAAGATGGGAGCCACGCGTTGGCGCAAACTGCACCGGCTGGCCTACATCGCCGGGATCGGCGGGGTGTTTCATTACTGGATGATGATCAAGGCCGACCTGTTGTTGCCGCAAATCCACGCGGCCATTCTGGCTGTGTTGTTGGGGTACAGACTATACAGGTCGAAAATAAAGACTCGTTCCCTTTAAGTGTCGTGCCCTTTTGGTAAGCGCACCCTTCGGGTGGCGCGGATTCTGGAAGCCAGGTTCTAATTTCTACAGGAGCCATATTCTTACAAGCCCGCGACTGCGGGCCGCCGACCGTTCGGCGTAAGCCAAGGGGCGAGTAGCCCCGCCCGGCGACTGAGGGGGAGAAACCTTAATGCGCGTCATCCCAGTTGTCGCCTTGACCGATGTCCACGGTCAACGGCACGTCAAGATGCGCTGCCCCTTCCATAACGGTGCGAATAACGTCCGAGGCCGCATCGATTTCTTTCTTCGGCACCTCGAACACCAGTTCATCGTGGACCTGTAACAGCATCCGTGTTGCAAGGCCTGCTGACGTGAGGGCATTGGGCATGGCAATCATGGCGCGCTTGATAATGTCCGCCGCCCCGCCCTGAATGGGGGCGTTGATAGCGGCACGTTCGGCGAAGTTCTTGCGCGCCGAATTCTTGTCGCCAATACCCGGCGTATGGCATTTGCGTCCGAACAAGGTCGTCACATAACCATGGTCATGAGCCTGTTGTTTGGTTTCTTCCATGTAATCACGAATGCCGGGGTAACGCTCGAAATAAGCATCGATGTACTCGGCTGCCTCTGGCCTTGAAATGCCCAGCTGACGCGCTAGACCGAAGGCCGAAATGCCATAGATAATACCGAAGTTAATGGCCTTGGCCTGCCGGCGGATCATCGGGTCCATGCCTTCGACGGGAACGCCGAAGACCTGTGACGCGGTCATCGCGTGAATATCGTCACCCGCCTTAAAGGCATCAATCAGCACATCGATACCGGCGACATGGGCCAGCAGCCGCAATTCGATTTGCGAGTAATCAGCGCTGAGCAGGACGTGTCCTGCCTCGGCGATAAAGGCGCGGCGGATCTTGCGGCCTTCTTCGGTACGAATCGGGATGTTTTGCAAGTTGGGATCGCTCGACGCCAGCCGCCCGGTCGATGTCGCGGCCATGGAATAAGACGTATGGACACGCTTGGTGTCGGGGTTTATCTGGGCAATAAGAGCATCCGTATAGGTGCTTTTCAGTTTCGCCAGTTGCCGCCAATCGAGAACCCGTGCGGGCAAATCGTGGCCGTCAGCAGCCAGTTCTTCAAGCACCTCGGCACCGGTCTTGTAAGCACCGGTCTTGCCCTTTTTACCACCCTCTATACCCATTTCATCAAACAGCACTTCGCCCAGTTGCTTGGGCGAGCCGACGTTGAATTCATGTCCGGCGAGCTCATGGATTTCAGCTTCCAGCGCGTTCAGGCGCTTGCCAAAATCGTCGCTAAGACGGTTCAGCTCCTTGGCATCGACCTTGATGCCATGACGTTCCATGTCGACCAGCACAGGAATCAATTGGCGTTCCAGGGTCTCGTAAACCGTGACCATGCTGTCTGTGACCAGACGCGGCTTCAGGGCCTGATGCAAACGGCCGGTGTAGTCGGCGTCTTCTGCGGCGTAGTCCAGTGCGTCCGACAATCCAACCTTATCGAAGGTCACTTGTGATTTGCCAGTCCCGGCGACTTCTTTGAATTTGATGTTGGTGTGGTCAAAGTGCATCAGCGCCAGTTCGTCCAGCCCATGACCGTGCATGCCGCCTTCCAGCACATAGGACAACACCATAGTGTCGTCGACAGGGGCCACAGTTATGCCGTGGTTGGCCAGCACCTGAATGTCATATTTGATGTTGTGGCCGACCTTCAGAACGGATGGATCTTCCAGCAGGTCCTTGAGTTCCACCAGCGCGGCATCGAAGTCCACCTGTTCCGGAGCCTCGCCGCCGTCTTCGCCATCACCATCACCACCAAGATCGAAAGTTCCCTGTTCAGCTGGCGACGTATGGGCAAGCGGGATGTAACACGCCCGGCCCGGCTGCAGTGACAACGACACACCAACAAGGTTTGCCTGCAAGGCATCCAGCGACGTGGTTTCCGTATCCACCGCAACGACGCCTTTTTCGCGCGCCTCTTTTATCCAGCTTTTCAATGCACCCATATCCTGCACCAACTCGTACGTCGCCTCTCCGACAGGTGGCGGCGGCGGTGCGGCGGGTGGGCTGTTGGTCGTCGTGCCATCGTTCATGGCGTGACCATTGCGGCTTTCGATACGGCTGATGATCGACTTGAAAGACTGTTTTTTCAGGAATTCCAGCAAGATGCCTTCATCGATATTCTGGACGGCAAAATCCGTGAGCGGCGTTTCCACCGGCACGTCGTCTTTCAACGTCACCAGCACTTTTGAGACCCGTGCATCGTCTGCGAATTCAATCAGGTTCTCGCGGCGCTTGTTCTGTTTGATTTCATCTGCGTGGGCGAGCAGGTTTTCCAGATCACCGTATTCATTAATCAACTGCGCCGCCGTCTTGATGCCGATGCCGGGAACGCCGGGAACGTTATCGGATGCGTCGCCCGCCAGCGCCTGCACCTCGATCACCTTGTCCGGGCCTACGCCGAATTTCTCGACCACCTGATCGGGGCCGATTTCCTTGTTTTTCATGGCATCGAACATGATCACGCCGTCGCCGACCAATTGCATCAGGTCCTTGTCGGACGACACAACGGTAACGTCTGCCCCGGCCTCGCGCGCTTGTCTGGCGTAAGTCGCGATCAGGTCGTCGGCTTCGAAGCCCGGCATATCGACACATGCAACGTTGAATGCACGAGTCGCATCGCGCACCAGATCGAATTGCGGAATCAAATCGTCGGGTGGTGGCGGTCGATGCGCCTTGTATTCGGAATAAATCTCGTTGCGAAAGGTCTTGCGTGCGGCATCGAAAATAACCGCCACATGATCGGCATCGGTATCTTCGATCAGCTTCATCAGCATCGTCGAAAAGCCATACACCGCGTTGACCATGACGCCATCGGTATTGGTCAGGCGCTGCTTGATGCCATAGTAGGCACGGAACAGGAAGCCCGATCCGTCAATCAGAAATACATGTTCGGGTTTTTCAGGCACGGTCGGTTACGGCGCTCAGTGTCCGGAACCGGTTTTAGCGTCGGCGCTGAGCACATAACGGCGCGAACAATAAGGGCAGACGGCCTCGCCCGTTTCGCCTATCTTCAGAAAGACCTTGGGATGACCCAACGGGCCGCCGCCGCCATCACAGTCAACGTTGGATGTATCAACATATTCGGGCTGTTCGGGTTCCATGGTGCACCTTTGGACTTATCTGTAGTAATAGACTATCTGGACCCGGATGATAGCGATTGAAGACGGACAATCAAAGCCCGCAAATTGACGCGACTGCAAGAAAGCCAACAACATGACAAGCGCCCCTGACAATGCCATCACCATCAGTGGCCTGAGTAAGACATACGCCGCCAGCAAGAAGACGGCGGCGAAGCGCGCCCTGGACGATGTCAGCTTCGATATTCCGCGCGGATCGTTCTTTGGCCTGCTGGGGCCGAACGGGGCGGGCAAGTCGACGCTGATTAATATTCTCGCCGGCCTGGTCGTCAAAACATCGGGGGAAGCGCGAATCTGGGGCTACGACATAGAACAAGACATGCGTGCCGCCCGACGGGCCATCGGCATTGTTCCGCAGGAATTGAATATCGACCCCTTTTTCAGTCCCCGCGAGGCGCTCGACCTGCACGCCGGTCTTTACGGGGTTCCCGCTACTGAACGCCGCACCGATGAAATTCTCGAAGCCGTCGGCCTGACTGATCAGGCCAGCACCTATGCCCGCCGATTATCCGGTGGCATGCGTCGTCGCCTTCTGGTCGCCAAGGCGATGGTTCACTCACCGCCGGTGCTGGTCCTTGACGAGCCGACGGCCGGTGTCGACGTCGAACTGCGACGCCAGTTATGGGCCTATGTCCGCACCCTGAATGAACAGGGCACGACGATCCTGCTGACCACCCATTATCTGGAAGAGGCCCAGGAATTGTGTGATCGCATCGCCATTATCGATCATGGACAGCTAATCGCGTGCGACGAAAAACAAAACCTGCTCGACCGCCTCGACGCCAAGGAGCTGACCGTTACCCTGGATGCTGATCTGGACGGTATCCCCGATGCATTGAACGTCTTTCATGTTGAGCAGTTGGGCACGCGGCGGCTTCGATTCTGCTATCCCCCGTCGACCACCAACAGCGGCGAGATACTGGCAGCGCTGAATACAGCGGGGCTTGGCATCGCTGATTTGGTGACCAAAGAAGCAGAACTGGAAGATATCTTCCTGCAAATGACGTCGGGGAAGGCGGCAGACTGATGCTGCGCACCACGGTCATCGTCATCGCCTTGATGACCTTGGGTGCATGCTCGACCCCGCTGGTGATTCCGCCCGGGCCACACATCACAAACGAACAGCTCAACGACGATCATTTTATCAGCCCCGATGGCACACGAATGCCGGTCAAGTCGTGGCTTCCGACAAACCCTGACATAAAAGCCGTGCTGATCGCACTGCATGGATTTAACGACTACAGCAATTTCTTTGCCGCGCCCGGCGCATACTTTGCGGACCGGGGAATCGCCGCCTATGCCTATGACCAAAGGGGCTTCGGCGACGCCCCAAACAGGGGCATCTGGTCGGGCGTCCAGGCCATGACTGACGACTTAAAAACCATCAGCCACCTGATCGCCGAGCGCCATCCCGGGGTGCCGTTGTTCCTGATCGGCGAGAGCATGGGAGGTGCCGTCATCATCACGGCGACAACCGACAACGACGCAATTGCAGCCAACGGCATTATTCTGGCCGCGCCCGCCGTATGGGGCCGTGACGTCATGCCCTGGTATCAGACGGCGGGACTGTGGCTGTCTGCGCATGTAATGCCCGGCGTCAAAGTGACCGGACGGGGCTTGAAGATAAAGCCATCCGATAACATTGAAATGCTGCGCGCACTGGGCCGCGACCCTTTGGTGATCAAGGCAACCCGCATCGATGCCATATACGGGCTGACCAACCTGATGGACGCCGCGCTGGATGGGGCCGCTCACATCAACGGGCCGACACTGATTCTGTTTGGCGAAAAAGACGACATCATCCCGAAAGACGCCAGTGACGAAATGCGCACGCGGCTGTCACAAAACGCAAACGACAATCGGCGGATTATTACCTACCAAAACGGCTATCACATGTTATTGCGCGATCTGCAGGCTGAAACCGTCTGGCGAGACATTGTCCTTTGGATTGATGGTCGTATCGACAAGCCGCTGGCTTCCGGCGCGCAGAAATAAAATTCAAATGTATGCAAAACAGGCTTTCCCTTTCCTGCAATCGGGTTGTTCTGTAAGATAAGCCTGCCAAGGGGTCGGAAGTGGCCCCTTTTGTATGTTCGCAGGGGGGCCACGTGCCAGATACCAGTTTCGAGAAAATGGTCCTGAACGATGACCGGCTCAGGGTCTTTAACGACACCGTCCCGGCGGGCATTCTTGTTCTCAGCATCGACACCGGAAAAGTCGTTTTTTCCAACAGATACTTCAATGAAATACTGGGCAGCGGTAACGGCGAGGAAAATCATATTCTTGGCGAGTCCTGGGAGTCTTTCTTCGTCGATGCCGACGAACGACAGGACCTGATGGTCAAGTTTGTCGAAGAAGACGAAGTCAGGAATTACGAACTGCGCCTGAAACGTCAGAACGGCGACGTTGTTTGGGGGCTGGTTTCCATGTCCGGCATTCCCATCGTCGAAGAGGACCTGTTGCTGTTCGCCTTCATCGACATCACTTCGCTGAAGGAAGCGGAAGAAGAAATCCGCATCCTTGCAAACCACGACGCCCTGACCGGCCTGCCCAGCCTGCGGCTTCTGCAAGACAGAATCACCGCCGCAATCAATAGGGCGAAGCGCGAAAAAGATGAATTGTCGGTCCTGTTCATTGATCTGGATGGATTCAAGGCCGTAAACGACACCTATGGTCACGACGTCGGCGATGAAGTTCTAAAAGGGGCATCAGCCCGACTGCTTGAATGCATGCGCGATTCAGACACGGTCTCTCGCATCGGCGGCGACGAATTCGTCGTCGTCATTGAACGCTTCAAGGATAGGGAAATGGCCCGGCAAATCGGCGAACGCATCGTCCACAGCCTGAACCAGCCAATCAAGGTTGGGGACGCCGAAGTCACCATCGGTGCCAGCGTCGGTGGTGCGTTTTACCCTGATAACGGCGAGGATTCCGAAGCCCTGATCAAGGCCGCGGACGACGCCATGTATACGGTCAAAAAAGATACCAAGGGTGCGATCACCTTCGCCTGACAGCAGAACTTGCAGCAAAATCAATCGCGTTTATGATGGCCCGCATTCAGCCGGCCAGAACATCATGGATGACAATGTCGGGTATATCGGCGTCATGCAGTACAACGTTCACAATATGCTGAAGCCGATGCAGATGATGCCGCGCCAAGGAGAGCCTTTATGAAGACCGGATACCCCCGTCAAGTCGCCACCCCGCATCGCAAGATTCCTCTTACCGTTCCCGATGGGATGACGCCGGTCGAGTTCTTCAACAGCGCCGCAAATTTACGTAATCTGGCCGATGACAATGGTCTTTTACGGACACCCGAAGATTTCCTTCTGTACCGAAAAGCCATCGGCCACAGCGTCGAATTCGATACCTCTGTCATTCTCGACACCTCGCAGCGGATCCTTGATCCGTTGGGAAGGCCGGTGCGTCGCGATCAACTTTCGGACCGTGAAAGCAAGGTCTTTAGCCGCATGAGCCACACCATTATCGAGTACATGGCCGAGCAATATCCAGACCCGGGCGAGACGCTGATTATGTGTGGCGAGGCCAGTCTGGATGCCACATGGCCCTTGTGTAAGCCGGGCGTTCCCACCATCCGCATGATCCACAATCACTTCATCGCCTTTTCCCAGGCTGATTTAAAAGGCGCCCCTGCCGCCGACCCGGACAATCCAAACCTGACCGATGGCGGCCATCACAGCTTGTTTCTTTATCATCTAAGCGACGTCTATCACGAATTTCTGGAAGTCCTGGACTTGCAAGTGATGAGCCCGATGGCATCGAAGACAGGCACCCTTGGTGCCACCGGCTATCCGCAGGGGCTGCCCAGTTGGGTGGTACGGGGCGGCATGGACGGTCTAGCAGAAGCCCGCTTCTGGCGCGAATACGACGATGTGCTGAAGGGCTTCCTCGACTTTTATCGTGCCTTTTTCACGTTGGTGGCCTCGCCGGGTGGCGGCATGCCAGCCAACCTTTACTATCCGAATCAGGTGGAAAATGTCTTGTTGTTCAACAATCACTTCCACAGGGTGGCCAAGGAAATTCGCGACCGTATCAAGGGCGACCCGCAGTTTGCAAACGAGATTCGCTGGCGACCGGCCTACAAACAGATCATCTATCGCGATGACGAGGGCCGCCTGATCGTGACCATCAGCCAAAATTCCATTGGCAACGCCATTACCGAAATGCTGGGCATCGTGGTCGAGAGGACCGAGGACGAAGAAGCCTACGCACGCGCCGAACCCGCCCTGATGTCACGACTTCATGAGGTGCGCGACCGTCTCGTTACGGCCGGTATTGGCGAAGCCATAAACGACGCGCCATGAGCAGGACAGCCCACCCCTTGCCGCAAAGCCCCGCAGGGTTTAAGTTGCGCCGCACAAGGCACCCGTAGCTCAGCTGGATAGAGCGCTGCCCTCCGAAGGCAGAGGTCACAGGTTCGAATCCTGTCGGGTGCGCCAATTCACTTTGGGGGCGGGTATCGCCCGCTTGGTCGGTAAACTACGCCTCTGCGGGTTCGTCGGAGCGATATAATTCCCACGGACGATAGTATCCGTGAACCGCGTACAGAAAAATGGCAATACCCCAAAAGAACTCGCGTACTTCGCCCGCGTCATTCGTTGGATTGGGGTTGGCGGCCAGTATCTTACCGTAGAATAAAGCGCCGATAATC
>JABHGV010000047.1 GCA_018671895.1 Rhodospirillaceae bacterium
ACCGCCATCGGCGATTACCGGACATTCGCCAAGCTGTCGCCGCCGCTGCGCACGGAAGCCGACCGCGAGGCGGTCATCGCCGGACTGAAAGACGGCACCATCGACGCCATCGCGTCCGACCACGCGCCGCACGACGAAGAATCGAAACGCGTCCCCTTTGCCCAGGCCGCAAGCGGCGGCGTCGGACTGGAAACCCTGTTGTCGGTAACGCTGGAACTTTATCACAACGGACACTTGGGCCTGCTCGACGCCCTGAAACTGGTTACCAGTGCGCCAGCCGACCTGTTCGGGCTGACCGCCGGACGTCTGCAAAAGGGCGACCCGGCTGATCTGGTCCTGATTGATCCGGACAGCGCCTGGAAGATCGACGCCGACCACATGGTCAGCATTTCCAAGAACACTCCGTTTGACGGTCGCCCGGTGCAGGGCCGCACCCTGATGACTATCGTCGATGGCCGCCCGGTGTTCAAAAGTGATTGATCTGCTTGCCGCAGTCTGTGGCTACCTGCTTGGCTCCATCCCCTTCGGACTGGTACTGACGCGGCTTGCCGGACTGGGCGATATCCGCGAAGTGGGGTCGGGCAACATTGGGGCGACCAACGTTTTGCGCACCGGCAACAAGCCTTTGGCGGCGGCAACGCTGTTGCTCGATTCCGGCAAAGGCGCGGCTGCGGCGCTGATTTTCACGCATTTTGTTGCGGACTCAGGAAGCCACGCTGGGCTGATCGCCGGTGGCATGGCCATCGTCGGCCATAATTTCCCGGTCTGGCTGAAATTCAAGGGCGGCAAGGGGGTGGCGACGACCTTGGGTGTCCTGCTGGCGGTATCCTGGCCAGTGGGGCTGGCTGCCTGTGCCACATGGGTTCTTGCCGCCATCGTCTTTCGCTATTCGTCACTGGCCGCCCTGTTGGGGCTCAGCCTGGCCCCGCTTTACGGCTGGCTGCTGGCCGATATCCGCGTTGCCTTGCTGGCCGCCTTTCTGGCGCTGCTGGCGATCTGGCGGCACAGTGACAACATCCGTCGCCTGCTGAACGGTGAAGAAAGCAAGATCGGCAACAAAAAGGCCTGATTGGGCCGCCGCACCTTGACGGAGTAGATATCATCGACCACTCTTTCGCCCCATGATGGCGACGAAAAACGACAAGCCCCTTTCTGGCGACGAAAAATTCGACTGGTTGCGCTTGATCCGCAGCGACAACGTCGGACCGATTACGTTTTATCGCCTGCTCGAACGTTTCGGCACGGCGGCAGCCGCACTGGACGCCCTGCCCGAACTGGCGAAGCGTGGCGGCGGCAAGAAAAAGATAAAAACTGCCAGCCGCGCCCAGGCCGAAACCGAAATGCAAAGTCTTAAAAACATAAACGCCGATCTTGTCGGTTGGGGAGAACCCGGCTATCCGCCGCTGCTCAATCACATCGAAGATGCGCCGCCGTTGCTGTCGGTGCTGGGCCATGCACATCTGCTGACGAAAAAGGCCGTCGCCGTTGTCGGCGCGCGCAATGCCTCCATCAATGGACGGAAATTCGCCAGGCGCATGGCCGAAGATCTCGGCAAGGGTGGCTTGCTGGTGGTCTCTGGACTGGCTCGCGGTATCGATGCCGACGCCCATGCGGGCGCACTGGACACCGGCACCATTGGCGTGCTGGCCGGGGGTGTCGACATTGTCTATCCACGCGAAAATCAGGCCCTGTACGATGAATTGTGCGATCGTGGCGCGCTGGTGTCAGAGATCGCCCCGGGGACCAAACCACAGGCCCGACACTTCCCGCGCCGCAACCGGATTATATCGGGCATCGCGCGTGGCACCGTGGTGATCGAGGCCGGGGATCGGTCCGGTTCCCTGATCACTGCCCGCATGGCGTTGGAACAAGGTCGCGATGTATTCGCCGTTCCGGGTGCGCCGGGCGATCCCAGATCGGCGGGCGGTAACCGTTTGATTCGTTCCGGAGCAATTCTGGTCGAATCTGCCGAAAATGTTTTCGAGGCCTTTCAAGACGCCTACAGGCCCTCTCTGGAAGAGCAGGAACGTATTGATTTTAAAGCAAAAATTCCACCTCCACCGAGCGACGACGAGGTCGAAAAGGCGCGTTTGCCGATAAAAGAAAGTCTTGGCGTAGAGCCCGTGACGGTTGACGAAATCATCCGCAACTGCCAAGTGTCGCTTCCCATTGTGTCGATGGTGCTGCTGGAAATGGAACTGGCGGGTTGCCTTGAACGACACCCTGGGAACAAGGTTTCGGTCATATTAAGTTAAGCGGAATACCATGAACGTCGTCATCGTCGAGTCGCCTGCAAAGGCGAAAACAATCAATAAATACCTGGGCACTGACTACACCGTGTTGGCCAGCTATGGCCATATTCGCGACCTGCCGTCAAAGAACGGATCGGTCCGCCCCGATGACGATTTCGCCATGGAATGGGAAATCGACTCGCGATCACAGAAACAGGTCAAAGCCATCACCGACGCCTGTAAGGGTGCCGATCACCTGTATCTGGCGACTGACCCCGACCGCGAAGGCGAGGCCATTTCGTGGCATGTGCTGAGGGTTCTTGAGAAGAAAAAGGTGCTCAAGAATATCGAAGTCAAACGCGTCGTCTTCAATGAAATCACCAAAACCGCCATCCTGGATGCCTTTAAAACACCCCGCGATCTGGACACCGAACTGGTGCAAGCCTATCTGGCGCGTCGTGCGCTGGATTATCTGGTCGGCTTTACATTGTCGCCGGTGCTATGGCGCAAGCTGCCCGGTTCGCGATCGGCTGGGCGCGTACAGTCCGTCGCCTTGCGTCTGATCTGCGAACGCGAAACCGAAATTGAATTATTCAATCCGCAGGAATACTGGTCGGTCAAGGCCGGCTTTAATTCCACCGCCGGGGTGCCGTTCACGGCCCAGCTAACCCACCTGAACGGCGACAAACTGGCAAAAATGTCGATTGCGGACGGCAAACAGGCCGATGCTGCCGTCTCGGCAATCGAAGCCGCCGATATGAGCGTCGCCAAGGTCGAGAAAAAACAGACACGCCGCAATCCGACGGCACCGTTCACAACGTCGACCCTGCAACAGGAAGCGGCGCGTAAACTGTATTTCGCCACCAAACGCACCATGCAGGTGGCACAACGCCTGTACGAAGGCATCCAGATCGGCGGCGAGACAATCGGTCTTATTACATATATGAGAACAGACGGCGTACAGATGGCTGGCGAAGCCATTGCCACCTGTCGTGACCTGATCGGCAACGACTATGGGGCCGATTACCTGCCCGGCGAGCCGCGGGTCTATAAAACGAAAGCCAAGAACGCCCAGGAAGCGCACGAAGCAATCCGCCCGACCGACGTTAAACGACTGCCATCCGACGTCGCCCAGTATCTGGATGACGATCAGAAGAAACTGTACGAACTGATTTGGAAGCGCACCGTCGCCAGCCAGATGGAAGCCGCCCGCATCGATCAGGTGGCCGCCGACATTTCATCGCCCGATGGCAACACCACCCTGCGCGCGACCGGGTCCGTCATCGCGTTTGATGGCTTCCTGCGCGTCTATCAGGAAGGCAAGGATGAAAAGAACGCTGCTAATGATAAAGACCGCATCCTGCCCGACCTGAAAGAAGGCGAAGCGCTTGCTCGCACATCGGTTAATCCGGAACAACATTTCACCCAGCCGCCGCCGCGTTATTCCGAAGCCAGCCTGGTCAAGACCATGGAAGAACTGGGCATCGGCAGGCCATCGACCTATTCGTCGATCATATCGGTATTGCAGGACCGCGATTATGTGACCCTGGAACAGCGCCGCTTTACGCCCCAGGACCGGGGCCGTCTGGTCACCGCCTTCCTCGCCAGTTTCTTCACCAAATATGTGGAATACAACTTCACCGCCGAACTGGAAGACAAGCTGGATGATATATCGGGCGGTCGCATCGATTGGAAACAGGTGCTGCGCGATTTCTGGGAAGACTTTGCCAAAGCCGTCGGCGACACCAAGGAATTGCGCGTCCGCGATGTGCTCGACAGATTGAACGAACTGCTGGGACCGCACTTCTTCCACGACGAAGGCAACGGCAAGGACCCGCGCGCGTGTCCGACCTGCGACGAAGGACAGTTGAGCCTGAAGCTCGGCAAGTTCGGCGCATTCATTGGCTGCTCGAATTATCCCGACTGCCGCTACACCCGGCCCCTTGTTGTCAGTGATGATGATGGTGCCGGTATCGGCGACAGTGGACCGGTGGTGTTGGGCAAGGACCCGGTCACCAGTCTGGACGTCAGCATTCGCAAGGGGCCGTATGGCACCTATGTGCAACTGGGCGAGGTCGAGGAAGTTCCGACCGCCAACGGCAAAAAAATGAAGAAGACCAAGCCGAAACGCTCGTCGCTGCCGCGCGGCGTGTCGCCAGCCGATGTCGATCTGGAAAAGGCCATCGGCCTGTTGGCACTGCCCCGCGATATTGGCATCTGGCCGGAAACCGGCGATATGATTCAGGCCGGAATCGGACGCTTCGGGCCGTACCTGAAATACAGCGGCCTGTACCTGTCGCTGAAGGGCGATGACGACGTGCTGACCATCGGCATCAACCGGGCCATTGATTTAATTGAGGCGGCACCGAAGAAAGACCCGCCAATCATCCTGGGCGATCATCCGAAATCGAAAAAGCCGGTCAGCATCCGCAGTGGACGCTGGGGCAAGTATGTCGGCCACGGCATGGTCCGGGCCAACATCCCCAAGGGCACCGACCCCGAGAAGCTGAGCCTTGAGGAAGCCGTCGCCCTGGTCGATGCCAAGGCAGGCACTGGCAAGGGTGGTAAAAAGAAAGCTGCTGCAAAGAAAAAACCGGCGGCTAAAAAGAAAAAGGCTGCGGCAAAGAAAAAGCCAGCGAAGAAAAAAGCCACCAAGAAAGAACCCGCCTGATCCATGGTCAGCCCACCCATTCGCATCGCAACCGATGACGACTGGTCTGGAATCTGGCCCATATTTCAAGCCGTCATCGCCACCGGTGAGACCTACCCCTATGCCTTCGACATTACCGAGGCCGAGGCAAAACAGCTTTGGTTAGAGACCCCTCAGGCGACCTATGTTGCCGAAAACAACGGGGTCATCATTGGCACCTATTATCTGAAACCGAACCAGACCGGACGCGGCGGACATGTGTGCAACGCCGGATACATGGTTGACGCCGCCGCTCGCGGGCAAGGATTGGGACGCGCCATGTGCACCCATTCTCTCGACGAAGCCCGCCGTCTCGGATTTGCAGCCATGCAGTACAATCTGGTCGTCGCCACCAACGAAGCCGCCATCCACCTGTGGCATGATATGGGGTTCCAGACCATTGGCCTGTTGCCCCGGGCTTTCCACCATGAGACAAAGGGGCTCGTCGATGCCCTGGTGATGTATCGCCACCTCTAGATATTTAGGCAGATCGCCGCGTGACAAAAAAACCGAAAAAACAAAAACGTAAAGCCCCCTTCCCGTCGAAAGACGAGATCCTAAAGTATATCGATGAAAGCCCGTCTGGCGTTGGCAAACGCGAGATCGCGCGCGCCTTCAAACTCGATGTGGACCAGAAATTACGGCTGAAAAAGCTGCTGCGTGAAATGAAGAACGAAGGCCTGCTGGGCGCACGCGGCGGACGTTCCCTGAACATCACCGGCAAACTGCCGCCGGTCGGCGTGCTGATTATCAGCGGCACCGACACCGATGGTGAAGTTCTGGCGCGACCGCAGAACTGGGATGGCGAAGACGAGCCGCCGACCATTTACATGGCCCCCGAACGGCGCGGCCAACCGGCCCTTGGCCCCGGCGACCGGGTGCTGGCGAAACTGACGAAAACGGGCGAAGACAACGTATACGAAGGCCGCACCATCCGCCGCATTGGACAGACGCAGCCACCGGTGATGGGACTGCTCAAGGTCGTTGACGGACAGGCCATGTTGAAGCCGACGGACCGTCGGGCCCGCGGCGACTATCTGATTGCACCCGCCGACACGCTGGATGCCGCTGACGGCGATCTGGTTCGTGCCGAGGTTCTGCCAAGCAAACGCCTTGGGCTGCGTCATGCCCGCATTATCGAACGCCTCGGCGATGGCGAAGGGGCTGCCTCGATCAGCCTGATCGCCGTCCACGATCACGGCATCCCGACGGAATTCTCACCGGCCTCGCTGCAACAGGCAGACGCCGCCGGACCGGCAAAACTGGGCAAGCGGGAAGACCTGCGCAAAACACCGCTGGTCACAATTGATGGCGCCGATGCCCGGGATTTCGATGACGCCGTTTTTGCCGAACCAGACCCGGACAGCAATAACAAGGGCGGCTGGCATCTGATCGTCGCCATTGCCGATGTCGCCAACTATGTGCGCCCCGGCGACGCGCTGGATACAGACGCCATCGAACGGGGAAATTCGGTCTATTTCCCAGACCGGGTGGTGCCGATGCTGCCCGAGGCGCTGTCGAACGGCTGGTGTTCGCTAAAACCAAACGAAGAAAGACCGTGCCTTGCCGCCCACATGTGGATTGGTGCGGATGGTCACCTGCGCCGACACACGTTCGTTCGCGGCCTGATGAAATCTCACGCCCGGTTGACCTATGAGCAGGCTCAGGCGGCCCGGGACGGCAATCCTGACGACACCACCCGCCCGTTGCTCGAAACCGTCATCGCCCCCCTGTACGGGGCTTACGATGCGCTGAACAAGGCGCGCCACGAACGCGGCGTGCTGGAACTGGAACTGCCGGAACGGCGCATCGTCATCGACGACGACGGCAAGGTCGAACGGGTCGAACTGCGCGACCGCTTCGACAGTCACAAACTGATCGAAGAATTCATGATCGCCGCCAACGTCGCTGCCGCCGAAACGCTGGAAAAGAAACGCCAGCCCTGCATGTATCGCATCCACGACGAGCCATCCATGGAGAAGATGGAAGGGCTGCACCAGTTCCTCGACAGCGTTCAGGTGCCGCTGGCCAAGGGACAGGTGATCAGGGCATCGACCTTCAACCGGATTCTGGAACGGGTCCGCGATACATCAAGCGCAGAACTGGTCAATCAGGTCGTCCTGCGCAGCCAGTCACAAGCCGAATACAACCCCGACAACATCGGCCATTTCGGGCTGGCGCTCAGGCGTTACTGTCACTTTACCTCGCCGATCCGGCGCTATGCCGACCTGCTGGTTCATCGCGCCCTGATCCGTGGCCTTGGCCTCGGCGATGGCGGCCTGCAGGATCCGCCACCGGAATTCGCCAAAGTGGGCGAGACCCTGTCGGGGCTGGAACGTCGCGCATCGGGGGCCGAGCGCAGCTGCGTCGATCGCTATACCGCATCTTTTCTGGCCGACAAGGTGGGCAGCGTATTCGATGGCCGCATCAACGGCGTCACCCGTTTCGGCCTGTTCATCACCTTGACCGACAGCGGTGGCGACGGGCTGGTGCCGATCCGCAGTCTGGGTGACGACTACTACGTCCATGACGAGGCCCGTCATACCCTCAAGGGGCGGCGTACCGGCACGACATACCGGCTTGGCGAAAGCGTCGAGGTGATGTTGATGGAAGCCGACCCGATTACCGGCTCGATGATCATGCAAATACTCGGCGGTGGCGAAACCGACGGGACTTCGGCAAAGAGCAAACCAAAATCAAAGGCGAAAAAGGGCTCTGACTCGAAATCCAGACCCGGTCACAAATCAAAATCCCGGGCCGGGCGGCGCAAGGCGGCGAAACGAAAAAAGTGACCTTTATCCGGAAATCGGGGACAATTGCCCGATGACGCAAAAACGACACATACGACTGGGATTTCTGACAGGGTTTATCGCTCTTTTCCTGACCGCGTGCGCGGGCAGCCGCCCGGCGACGGTGAGCGTCGACGACCCCTTTTCCAGCTTCGCCGCCACGGAAGTCCTGCGCACCGGATTCGAAAATATCAGCGACCGTTACATCGAAACCACATCGCCAAGCGTTTTCGTCTTCGACGGGCTTAACGGGTTAGGCGCCATCGACCCGGCGCTGACCGTCGAACATGGCGACGACACCATCGTGATGAAGGTGGCCGGCGATGTCATTGCCGACTTCCCGCTGCCCAAAGACACCGACATGAAGGCGTGGGTCGACCTGACAGTGCGCGCAGCAGGCATCAGCCGCATGCATTCCGTCGACCTGAGCATGGCCAGCCCGGAAAAGATTTACGAAGCGATATTCGATGGCATTCTGTCCAATCTGGATATCTATTCCCGTTATGCCGGGGCCGAAGAGGCCGTCAAGAACCGGGCCAAGCGGGAAGGGTTCGGCGGCATTGGCATTCGTTTCCGGGCATCCGATGATGCCGCCGTGGTCACCTTTGTCGTTCCAGAAACACCTGCCCGGCGGGCCGGACTGAAAAAAGCAGACCGCATCACCCATATCAACGGTCAGGTCGTCGCCGGTATGAACAAGGCAGAAATCGGCGACAAGCTACGCGGTGCCATTCACAGCCGTCTTAAACTTGTCGTCGCTCGCAAGGGCAGTGCAGATCCCCTTAGTTTCACCATGACGCGTGCTCATATCATTCCCAACACCGTCACCTACGGACAGGAAAACGGCGTCGTCTTTCTTAAAATCTCCAGCTTCAACCAGAGCACGGCGCGCAATGTCCTGTTAAAGCTGAAACGCGCGAACACCCGACTGGGTGACAAGGTGAAGGGCATCGTTCTTGACCTGCGCGGCAACCCGGGCGGTCTGTTGCGTCAGTCAATCAAGGTTGCCGACCTGTTCCTGGCGCGCGGCCGGATATCGGAAACCCACGGACGCCACGCCGACAGCATGCAGCAATACGATGCCGGGGGCCGCGACATGGCCTTTGGCCGCCCGCTGGTCATCCTGCTCGACAGCAAGACCGCATCGGCCGCAGAAGTCGCCGCCGCCGCTCTGCAAGATCGCGGTCGGGCCGTCGTGATTGGCACATCGTCATTCGGCAAGGGAACCGTGCAGACCGTCCTCAGACTTCCCAACGAAGGCGAAATCACCCTGACCTGGTCGCGCCTGATTGCACCGTCGGGATACGTCCTGCATGAATTGGGGGTATACCCGGCCATCTGCACCAGTGGGCTTGAAGCCGACGACACCAGGGCACGCCAAGTCATCGATAATTTCCTGGCAAAACGGGTGCGAACTGCCGCCGTTATGGAAGCATGGCGCAAAACCAGCTACCAGGACAAGAAACAGCGCCAGGACCTGCGGGCTTTTTGTCCGCCAGAGCGGCGCAGGCTAGCCACAGACGCTAAAATTGCCCAATGGCTTATTGAAGACAGGGCACTTTATGCCCGGGCGCTGAACCTGTCGACATCGGCCGCGGCATCAGCCCGGTAACCCCGTCTCAACGTCGGCTCTTGACATGAACGCCGGGCGTTGTATTGTTCGCCGCCTGTTGCCTTGGGCGGAGCATATTTGCTCCCAACCATTTCATTGGTTGGATCAAATATGCAAATCCGCCCGACACTATTTATTTCGGGCAGTTTTACCGGGGTGACGCACTACCAATGGGATAGCCGGGACAACCCGGAACTGCCCTAGTGACATTACTTATTCAGGACTGAAACGAATGGCCAAGCCGACTACCATCCTTATCAAACTGGTCAGCACCGCTGATACCGGGTTCTATTACGTGACCAAGAAGAACCCCCGCAATTCCACCGAAAAAATGGAATTCCGCAAGTATGATCCGGTTGTGCGCAAGCATGTGATCTTCAAGGAAAGCAAAATTAAATAATCGGCGTCGGATGCTTTCATCCTGCCTTTTTATCCCTGTCTTCCGCCCTTGTCGGTGTTTGAAGGCCGTTTGACACAGCTCGGCAAATAATCCATCATCCTCTCGAAAATTGTTCGCAAGTATCATTTACTTGTGTTGTCACACACTGTTTGTGGAATCTTTTACTGACATGGCAAAAACCATCCTGATTGTTGAAGACAACGAACTGAACATGAAATTGTTCAACGACCTTCTTCAGGCCCATGGGTACGACACCGTACAGACCACCGATGGTCGTCTGGCTGTCGATCTGACTCGCGAACATATGCCCGACCTTATTTTGATGGACATTCAGTTGCCGGAAATTTCCGGCCTTGAAGTGACCAAGATTCTAAAAGCCGACGATGACCTGAAACACATCCCCGTTGTTGCAGTGACAGATTTTGCCATGAAGGGTGACGAAGAGAAAATTCGTGATGGCGGCTGCGAAGGCTACATCGCCAAACCGATCTCGGTGCCAGATTTCCTGCAGACGGTATCGGGCTTCCTCGACTAAATTCCGACTATCTTGAAATAAGTTTCATCGTGTGACGCCCGTCACAGACGATGACGCACGTTCGCGTCAATATAAGCCCATCATTCGCCGACGGAGGCCTTCAAGTTGGGTTGCGGGCTGAAAATCGGCAAGACGCGAAACTTCTCTCTCTTATCTCACCTTCAAGGCCGCTGAAAAGCGGTCTTTTTTCTTGGTTATTGTTCTATTCGCCGCGCACTTCTTCGACCATTTCCTGCAATCGCTGAACGTCTTTGACAAGCAGCTTGTGGCCCTGCTTCTCGACAATACCGCTGCGCGACAGGTCGTTCATCACCCGGGCCACCGTTTCTCGCGTCGTGCTGACCCGACTGGCGATGTCGTTATGGATGGGCATGGGGTCAATCACCGCCTCGACCATATCGTCGCTGATCTCGCCGATAAGCCGCAACAAATCGGCATGGACCCTGTTATTGGCACCAAGGGTGCTTAAATCCATGATCCGCTGCGTCGACACCCGGACCATGCCAGCCAGCACGGTCATCACAATAAGCGCCATTTTGGGATGGGTTTCCAGCGTCTTCAGGAACTTCTTGCGCGGCATCCAGGCAATCAGCGATTCGCCAATGGACACCACCCTGGCGGACCTTGGCTTGCCATCAATGGCCGACAGTTCGCCGAAATGGCTGCCTGCGAGAAGCTCGTCGAGAATAATGCCGCGCCCCGAATACGAGTAATTGACCACCCTGACGGATCCGTTGACGACGAAATAGATGTCCCTGGACTCGCCTTCCTTGTCGATAATTTGCTGATGAGACGCAAAGCGTCGCCAGTGGCAGTCCTTTTCAATTGCCACCAGTTCCTGCTTGCTCAGCCCCGAAAACAAATTTATGTCGGCAAGACTCTGGATCAACTCATCCTTCACCGGGATGTTTCCTTCCCAAAAATCCGCTCCTTACCCTAAGCGTATGTTATAGAAACAATTCGCAATCCTCTAGCGATTACTCGGCATGCCGGGTTGCCTGACAACGAGGGTGCGTTTATCTTTCGTGTAGATTCCAGACGGGCATCAGGGACACTCAGAATCATGGCTTCCAGCTCACGCAGGGCAACACTCGACAAGGCGACCATCGCCGTCATTATTCCGTGCTTTCGCGAAACTGCGCACATTGCCGACGTCATCGCAGCCATTGGCAGCGAGGTATCCCAGATATTCGTTGTCGATGACGCCTGCCCCGACGGCACCGGCGAATATGTACGCAAAACATGCAATGACAATCGCCTTCAGGTGATCATCCACGAACACAATACAGGCGTCGGCGGCGCGACCATGACCGGCTACAGGCACGCCATCGATGCGGGCGCCGATATCATCGTCAAACTGGACGGCGACGGACAAATGGACACCTCGCGAATTTCCGACCTCGCGGCCCCGATCCTTAAAGGAGAAGCCGACTACACCAAGGGAAATCGCTTTTACAATCTGGACGGTGTATCGCAGATGCCGGGTTTAAGAATTGCCGGCAATCTGGCACTGTCGCTGGCATCGAAACTGTCGAGCGGCTACTGGAATGTCTTTGACCCCACCAACGGCTTTACGGCCATCCATGCGAACGCCGCAAAGCGGCTGGCATTCGATAAAATCGACAAGGGGTTCTTCTTTGAATCCGACATCCTGTTTCACCTGTATATGCTTCGCGCCGTCGTCGCCGACGTGCCCATGCCGGCCCGCTACGGCGGCGAGGAAAGCAGCCTGAAAATACGTAACGTTCTTCTGCCGTTTGCGGCCAAACACTGGCGCAACACCATCCGCAGAATTCTCTACACCTATTTCATCCGCGATTTCGGCATCGCCGCGGTGGAGCTGGTGCTGGGCAAGCTGTTGCTTCTTTTTGGTCTCGTTTACGGAGTTCTCGGCTGGATGGAAAGTTCCAGAACCGGTATTCCAGCGACTGCCGGAACGGTGTTTCTGGCCGCCCTGCCAGTTCTTCTGGGGTCGCAAATGCTGATCGCGTTCCTCAACAACGACACCAAGAACGTGCCGCGGACGGTTTTACACCGACGTCAATAACTCAAGCGACCCACCCCCCATAAAAGTATTAGCGACTCTTTATTAGAATTATTATACTTTTATTCGTAATATATTGTTAATATTCCTGTATTAAGGTGATTCTATTGCCTGAATATGGAGCTTTGGTCGATTGAAAAGTGAATTACCAAAAGAAAAGTTCTCCGGTCTTGGTCTTGACGACCAAGGCGGGCGCGCGGGCGAGACGTCACAATCCTCTGACCCGCATGAACTCATGGGTGCTCTGCAAAAGGCCATGTGCCGCCAACACATCATGTGGCCGGCCGATGGTCCACTGGCATGTGAAGAAGGACGCCCCTGTGACAGTCAGGACAAGTGTACCGAACTGGCCAATAGCGTCCTCGATTATCGTCATGTTCTCAAATCAAAAAAATAAATCGACTAGACTTTGATGCTGACCCCGCCGCGACGGGAATCGCCAAAGCCTTCCAGCGCTCTGGTTTTTTCATCATAGCGAACCGCGTGCACGCCGCCGAAGAACAGGTTGCGTTCCGACCATACCTTGTTATCGGGGAATTGCGCCCCAAGGGTGGCGATGGACTCATCGGGGAAGCCGTCTTCAATACTCAACAACCCACCTTCCATATGAAGCCGGGGGCTTTCCACCGCCTGTTCCAGGCCCATTTTGAAATCGGTCAGATTGAGCACCACCTGCAACACGGCTGAGCGAATTCGGTTCGACCCCCCCGACCCCAGCGCCGTAATACCGCCATCGGGTGCCAGCAACAGGCTAGGCGACATCATTGACGACATTCGAATGTCTTGAGGCCACTGACCCAGCCCCAGGGGGTTGATATCCTCTTCACCAAGCATGTTGTTAATCATGACACCGGTACCGGGAACGATATAAGCCGAACCCTCGCCGTTCGATACCGTCAGGGCGGCGGCATTGCCATCGCCATCGATAACGCTGATATGTGTTGTGCCGCGGCGCGCCCGGGGATGACCCGACACACGGTCGCGATACAGGTCCTGAAACTGCTTCGACAGCAATTTGTCTGCGGCTTGCGAA
>JABHGV010000048.1 GCA_018671895.1 Rhodospirillaceae bacterium
GGGCGTCGGGCAGCCAGGTATGAACCGGCCACATGGGAACCTTGACTGCGAACGACGCGAAAAACGCCAGCCACAACCAGGTCTGCAAACCGGCCGGGAAGGTATGGTTCATCAGCGTCGGAATATCGGTTGTACCGGCATCGTGATACATGGCCAGCAATGCCAGCAGCATCAGCACCGATCCCAGCAGCGTATACAGGAAGAACTTGAACGCCGCATAAACCCGGCGCTTGCCGCCCCACACGCCAATAATCAGGAACATCGGGATCAGCACGGCTTCGAAGAAGATGTAGAAGACGACCAGATCAAGGGCCGCAAACATGCCGATCATCATGGTTTCCATGATCAGGAATGCGATCATGTATTCCTTGACCCGTTCCGTCACGGATTTCCAACTAGCGAGAATGCAAATCGGCGTCAGCAGCGTTGTTAACAATACGAACAACATGGATATGCCGTCGACGCCAACACGATAGGAAATATCGAAGGCTGGCATCCACTTGACCTGTTCCTGGAACTGGAAGTCAGCCGTAGTGGTATCAAAGTTAACCCACAGCAGCAGCGACAGGATGAACACCGCAAACGATGTCCACAGCGCAACCGAACGCGCGTTGCGGTTGACGACCTCTTCCTCGCCACGAATGGCCAGAATAAATCCGGCCCCGACCAGGGGTATGAAAATCAACAGCGACAGCAGGGGGAAATTGGTCATAGCGTTATCCCCCGACCAGAACGTAAATGGTCACCAGCACGACGACACCGCCGAGCATGGAAAACGCGTAGTGATAGACATAGCCAGATTGCATCCGCGCCATCCGCTTGGCGATGCCAATGGTGGCGGCTGCGATGCCATCGGGGCCGACGCCGTCGATAACCGCGCCGTCACCGGACTTCCATAAATTGCGGCCCAGATAAAACACTGGACGCACGAAGATCTTGTCGTACAGTTCGTCGAAGTACCACTTGTTGTAAACGAACTGATAAACCGGCTGCATCCGTTCGGCCAGCATGCCCGGCAGGTTGGGTGCAAACATATAGAACACATAGGCCAACGCGATACCGCCAACGCCGACGACCAGCGGCAGGTATTTTACCCAGGCCGGAACATGGTGGGCGGCTTCCAGCGCATCATGACCGTCGAGCACCAGTATCGATGCTCCCCAGAATTCTGCCGTATTGTGGCCGACAAACGATTCATAACCAATGTACCCGGCGAACAAGGCCCCGGCGGCCAGCACCATCAGCGGCACCAGCATGACTTTCGGACTTTCATGAACATGAGCCAGAACTCTTTCGTCGGCCCTGGATTCACCGTGGAAGGTCATGATGATGACCCGCCATGAATAAAACGCCGTCAGGAAGGCCGCGATGATGCCCATCCAGAACGCGTAATGACCAACACCGGTCCCCGCAGCCCAAGCGGCTTCCAGAATGATATCCTTGGAATAGAAACCGGCGAACGGCCAGATACCGGCCAGCGCCAGCGAACCGATCCACATCAGCGCATAGGTCACCGGGATCATCTTCCAGATACCGCCCATCTTGCGCATGTCCTGTTCATCGGACATGGCGTGAATGACCGAACCGGCGCCCAGGAACAGCAGCGCCTTGAAAAACCCGTGCGTCATCAGGTGGAAGATACCGGCCGAATAGGCCGATACACCGGCGGCAAAAAACATGTAGCCGAGCTGCGAGCAGGTCGAGTACGCGATCACCCGCTTGATGTCGTTTTGCAAACAGCCGACGGTGGCGGCGAATATCGCCGTCGAGCCACCGACAATGGTAACAACCATCAGCGCGGTTTCGGAATATTCAAACAACGGCGACAGGCGCGCTACCATGAAGACACCGGCGGTGACCATGGTCGCGGCATGAATCAAGGCCGAAACCGGAGTCGGGCCTTCCATGGCGTCCGGCAGCCAGGTATGCAGCCCCAACTGGGCCGACTTGCCCATGGCACCGACAAACAGCAGCAAGCACGCCACTGTCATGGCATGGAATTCTGCCCCGAACACATTGATGGTTTTATCCGCCATCCCTGGTGCTGCGGCAAAGATGACATCGAAACTGATCGAATCGAACATCATGAAGACGGTGAAGATGCCGAGTGCGAAACCGAAGTCGCCGACGCGGTTAACAACGAACGCCTTGATGGCGGCGGCATTCGCCGACGGCTTGTTGTACCAGAAGCCGATCAGCAGATAAGACGCCAGCCCGACGCCTTCCCAACCGAAGAACATCTGCACCAGATTGTCCGCCGTAATCAGCATAAGCATGAAGAAGGTGAACAGGCTCAGGTACGACATGAAACGCGGCACGTTCGGGTCGTGGTCCATGTAACCGACGGAATAGATATGCACCATGGCCGACACCACGGTGACGACGATCATCATTACCGCCGTCAGGCTGTCGACGCGTAGCGCCCAGTCGACCTTGAAATCGCCCGACGTGAACCAGTCAAACAAGTGTATCGTTACGGCGTTTCCGTTCATCGCCACATCGTTGAAGGTGATGACGGCAAGAACGGCTGATATCACCAACGGGCCACATGTCAGCCACTGCGCCATCCTGAAGATTTTGGCCTTGCGCACCTTGTCGCCACGATCATCGACGAAGGCCAGCATACCGGCCAGAACCGCGCCGATCAGCGGCAGGAAGACGAGTAATTTAATCGACATAATCCCCCTACCCCTTCATCACGTTGATATCTTCGACGGCGATGGTGCCGCGATTGCGGAAGAAGACGACCAATATGGCCAGCCCGATGGCGGCTTCCGCAGCCGCCACGGTCAAAATGAACAGCGCAAACACTTGGCCCACCATGTCGCCCAGATAGCTGGAAAACGCGACCATGTTGATGTTCACAGAAAGCAGCATCAATTCGACTGACATAAGAATAACGATGACGTTCTTGCGATTGATGAAAATGCCGACTATGCCCAGCGAAAACAGGATCGCGGCAACGACAAGGTAATGGTTGAGGCCGATTTCCAGCATCAGATGCCCTTCCCTTGTTCGACTTTGCGAATTTCCAGCGTTTCTTCCTTGCGCCGTGTTACCTGATCGTAAATGCGTTGTTTCTTGGCATCCGGGCGGCGGCGATGGGTCAGCACGATGGCCCCGATCATCGCAATCAGCAGGATCATGCCAGCGGCCTGGAACAGATAAACGTAATCCGTATAAATCATGCCGCCCAAGGCATGGGTATTGGTGACGGTATCGGGTGTCGGCTGGGCGGCGGCTTTTTCAGCGCCGGGCGCAAAGTGCCAGCCGGTAACGACGACCAACAGTTCAACCAGCAAAACCGCACCGGTAACCAGTCCCATTGGCAAATACCGCAAGAAGCCCTGACGCAACTCGACGAAATTGATGTCCAGCATCATGACCACGAACATGAACAGCACGGCGACCGCGCCGACATAAACAACGACCAGAATCATCGCCAGGAATTCCGCGCCCAACAGCACGAACAAACCGGCGGCATTAAAAAACGCCAGGATCAGGAACAGCACGGAATGAACCGGGTTCCTGGCCGAAATCACCATCACACCGGCCGCAATCGCGATCAGTGCAAACATATAAAAGGTGAGACCCTGAATAATCATCAATCCTGTTTCCTAGCGGTACGGCGCATCGGCCGTAAGACGTGCGGCGATTTCCGTTTCCCAACGCTCGCCATTGGCCAGCAGTTTGTCCTTGTTATACAGAAGCTCCTCGCGGGTTTCCGTCGCGTACTCGAAATTCGGTCCTTCGACGATGGCATCAACCGGGCAGGCTTCTTCACAGAAACCGCAATAAATGCATTTCGTCATGTCGATGTCATACCGCGTCGTGCGCCTCGACCCGTCATCGCGGGGCTCGCCTTCAATCGTGATCGCCTGTGCCGGGCAAATGGCTTCGCACAGCTTGCACGAAATGCAGCGCTCTTCGCCGTTGGCATAACGCCTCAGCGCATGTTCACCCCGGAAGCGTGGGCTCAAGGGGCCTTTTTCGTACGGATAGTTCAACGTCACTTTACGGCGGAACATATAGCGCAATGTCAGCGCCATGCCGGTCACCAGTTCGGCCAGCAGGAACGATTTAAGACTTTGCCTGATCATATTCATTGCCATCACCCCACCACCGGAGCCATGTCAAAAGCAACCAGCACACCGGCGACAACGGCGACGGCGGCCAGCGAGAGCGGCAGAAAGACTTTCCACCCCAAGCGCATCAACTGGTCATAGCGATACCGGGGGAACGTGGCCCGCACCCACAGGAAGAAGAACAGCACGAAGGCGATCTTGGCGGCCAGCCACAGCGGGCCGGGCAACAGATTGAACGGCGCGATATCAAGCGGCGGCAACCATCCGCCCAGGAACAGAATAGAGGTCATCGCCGCCATCAGGATCATGTTGGCGTATTCGCCAAGGAAGAACAGCGCAAACGTCATCGCCGAATATTCGACGTTGTAACCGGCGACCAGTTCGGCTTCCGCTTCGGGCAAGTCAAACGGATGACGGTTGGTTTCAGCCAGTGTCGAGATAAAGAAGATCACCGCCATCGGGAACAGCGGAATGATGAACCACACGTCTTGCTGGGCGCGAACGATATCCGACAAATTCAACGACCCGACACACAGCAACACAGTAATGATAACGAAGCCCATGGATACTTCGTACGACACCATCTGGGCGGCTGAACGCAAGGCGCCCAGGAATGCGTATTTCGAGTTCGACGCCCAACCAGCCATTAGAATGCCATAGACACCGAGCGAGGAAATGGCGAACAGAAACAAGATGCCGACGTTGATATCGGCCAGAACCATTCCTTCATCAAACGGAATGACGGCCCAGGCAACCAGCGCGAGCGAGAAGGTCACCATCGGCGCCAGAATAAACACCACCGGGCTGGCCTTGGACGGAATAACTGTTTCCTTGAGGAACAGCTTCAAACCATCGCAAATCGGCTGCAACAGACCAAACGGCCCAACCACGTTGGGGCCGCGCCTCAGCTGCATGGCGCCGATAACCTTGCGTTCCGCATAAGTCAGATAGGCGACGCTTAGCAGCACCGGAATCACAATGGCGACGATCTTGATAACGATCCATACCGTCGGCCAGATATATTCCCAGAATTCAGCCATCAGTTCCGGTCTTCCCTTCGCTGTCGCCATAAAGCGCACGAATGCACCTGGCCATGGTTTCCGAATTTCTGCTGATCGGGTCGGTCATGTAATAGGTCTCGATGCACGAGGCAAATCCACCGGACTCTATCGCGCCATCACTGCCGAAGGTTCCCCATTCGGCTGTCACTAATTCTTCGCCGCCAAACACCGGATTCATGGCGGCCATGCGGCTGCGAACGTCATCAAGGCTGTTGCACGGCAATGTCTTGCCCAGAACATCTGACAAGGCGCGGATGATGGTCCAGTCCTCGCGCGCATCGCCCGGCGGGAACACGGCCAGTCGGGTATGCTGTATGCGGCCTTCGGTATTGACATAGGTGGCGTTCTTTTCTGTATAGGCGGCACCCGGCAGCACGACATCGGCAGCATGTGCGCCCGCATCACCATGGTGGCCCTGATAGATAACAAAGGCGTTGGCCAGCTTCGAGGTATCGATTTCATCGGCACCCAGCAGATAGACCGTCTTTATTTTGCCAGACACCGCGCCGTCCAGAATACCGGCGACATCCAGTCCGCCTTTGGACGGAACAAACCCTATGTCCAGCCCACCAACGCGGGCCGCGGCCGTGTGCAAAACGTTGAAGCCGTTCCAGCCGTCCGTCACCATGTCATAGGCCTCGGCCAGTTTGCGCGCCAGTCCCAGCACGGCGGCACCGTCGGAACGCATCAACGCGCCCTGGCCCAAAATCAACATCGGCTTCTTGGCATTTTTCAGAACCTTGGAAAAGGCATGCTTGCCTTCCAGAATTTCGTTCAGGGTTTCCACCCCGGCACCCAGATTATCGCACGCATAGGTCAAATCGACGGATTCGCCGACCAGCCCGGCCTTGAAGCCCCCCATCAGATAACGCTTGCGAATACGCGCGTTTATCACCGGAGCCTCGCGTCGCGGGTTCGAACCGATAATCAGACACGCATCAGAATCATCGATCCCGGCGATGGTGGTGTTGAACAGGTATCCGGCGCGCGTTCCAGCATCCAGCGCAGCACCATCAGCGCGGCAATCGGTATTGTTCGAGCCCAGAGCCTCGCTCAGGTTTTTCAGCGCCGTCATGGATTCCACGCACGCCATGTCACCTGCGATGGCGGCGAACGACGAGCCATCCTGCCCTTTAAGGTTTTCTGCAATGGCGGCAAACGCATCATCCCATGTGGCCGGTTGCAGCGCGCCATCCCGGCGCACATACGGTGTGTCCAGCCGCTGGCGTTTCAAGCCGTCACAGGCGAAGCGTCCCTTGTCGGAAATCCATTCTTCGTTGACGTCTTCGTTCAGGCGCGGCAACACCCGCATCACTTCCGGGCCACGGGTATCGACGCGAATAGCGGTACCGACGGCGTCCATGACATCAATGGATTCGGTTTTCTTCAATTCCCACGGACGGGCCGAAAACGCATAAGGCTTCGACGTCAACGCGCCGACCGGGCACAAATCAATCATGTTGCCCGACAGTTCAGACGTCAGCGCCTTTTCAATATAGGTGCCGACTTCCATGTGCTCGCCGCGTCCGGTCGCACCCATTTCGGGAACACCGGCGACTTCGCTGGAGAACCGGATACAGCGTGTGCAATGAATGCATCGCGTCATCTCGGTGCCGATCAGGGGGCCTAAATCCTTGTCCTTAACGGCGCGTTTCTGTTCGGTGTAACGGCTGCGGTCCAGACCATATCCTAGCGCCTGATCCTGCAAGTCACACTCGCCGCCCTGATCGCAAATCGGGCAATCCAGCGGATGGTTGATCAGCAGGAATTCCATCACGCCTTCGCGCATTTTCTTCACCGCCGGTGAATTGGTGGTGATCACCATGCCATCACCGACGGGCATGGCGCACGACGCCACCGGCTTCGGTGCGCGTTCCATTTCGACCAGACACATGCGGCAGTTGCCGGCGACGCTCAGTCGCTCGTGATAACAGAACCGCGGAATCTCGATGCCGGCCTGTTCACAGGCCTGCAACACGGTCAGTCCGGCTTCGACTTCGACCTCAATTCCATCAATGGTCAACGTTGGCATATATTTGACCCCATCGCTTAAGCCGCCTTTCCTGAATCAATGGACTGGCGGTTCTCTAACCGTCGCTCAATTTCCGGACGGAAATGGCGCAGTAACCCCTGTATCGGCCAGGCCGCCGCATCGCCCAACGCGCAAATGGTATGGCCTTCGACTTGTTTGGTAACCTGTTCCAGCAAGTCGATTTCATCGATGGTCATCTCGCCCTTGACCATGCGGTCCATCATTCGGGCCATCCAGCCGGTGCCTTCCCGGCATGGTGTGCACTGGCCGCAGCTTTCGTGCGAATAGAAATGCGAGAACCGGGCAATGGCGCTGACCAGATCGGTCGACTTGTCCATAACGATCACAGCAGCCGTGCCCAGACCACTCTTGACCTCGCTCAGTCCATCGAAGTCCATCAATACCGTTTCGCAGATATTTCTCGGCAGCATCGGCACCGAACATCCGCCCGGAATAATCGCCAGCAGATTGTCCCAACCGCCCTGCACGCCACCGGCGTGGGTTTCGATTAATTCTTTCAGCGGAATACTCATGGATTCTTCGACCGTGCACGGCGTGTTGACGTGACCGGAAATGCAAAACAGCTTGGTGCCGCTGTTGTTCTCGCGCCCAAACGACGTGAACCACGTCGCTCCGCGCCTCAGGATCGTCGGTGCGACAGCAATGGACTCAACATTGTTCACCGTGGTCGGACAGCCATACAGCCCGACGTTGGCCGGGAACGGCGGCTTCAGACGCGGCTGACCCTTCTTGCCTTCAAGGCTTTGGATCAGCGCGCTTTCTTCGCCGCAAATGTAGGCCCCAGCGCCGAGTTGCACGTACATATCAAAGTCGTATCCGGAACCGCATGCGTTCTTGCCGATCAATCCATCGGCGTAAGCCTCATCGACAGCACGTTGCAGGGCTTCGGCTTCGCGCAGGAATTCACCGCGAACATAGACATAAGCTGCACCGGCACCGATGCCGACGGACGCCAGCAGCGCCCCTTCGACCAGCTTGTGCGGTTCGTTGCGCAAAATTTCGCGATCCTTGCAGGTTCCCGGTTCGCCTTCATCGGCGTTAATAACCAGGAACACCGGACGCCCGCCCGATTCTTTTGGCATGAACGACCATTTCATGCCGGTCGAGAAACCGGCACCGCCACGACCACGCAGGCCCGACGCCTTCATTTCGTCGACGATCCACTCGCGACCCTTCTTGATCAGGTCTTTGGTGCCGTCCCAATCGCCAACAGCCTTGGCACCGGCCAGCGATGTGTCCTTCAGACCATAAATGTTCTGGAAGATGCGATCTTTATCATCAAGCATCAGCCGTCCCCCTTCTGATCTTTAAGCGACGTCAGGCCGCCCAGCGGCTCACAGCCCTTGCGGTCGTTTTGCGGACCCGGTGTCGGTGTGCCGCCACCTTGCAATTCATCAAGGATCGCGGCCATCGAACCTTCATCCAGGTCTTCATAGAAATCGTCACCGATCAGCACCATCGGGGCGTTGACACAGGCGCCCTGACATTCGACTTCGCTAAGCGTGAACTTGCCGTCCTCAGTAGTTTCGCCAAATTCGATGCCCAGCTTCTTGCGGCATGCACTGACGACATTATCCGATCCCCTGAGCCAGCACGGAACGTTCGTACAGACCTGTACGTGGTGATCGCCGATCGGCTTCAGATTGTACATGGTATAAAACGTCGCCACCTCGTAGACGCGGATCGGCGCCATATCCAGCACCTCTGCGACATGATCCATGGCCGCGCGCGGCAACCAGCCGCCGCTTTGACGTTGCGCCAGATCAAGCAGCGGCATCACGCCACTGGCCTGCTTGCCCTTTGGATACTTGGCCAGTTGCGCCTTGATTTTTTCCCGGTTCTCGTCGGAAAACTCGAAGCTCACTGGCTGTTCGATGGTTTTTTCGTCCGTGCTCATCGATCAATCTCGCCGAAAACAATGTCCAGGGAACCGATGTTGGCGACGACGTCGGCCAACATGTGTCCCTTTGATAAGAAATCCATCGCTTGCAGGTGCGCGAACCCTGGCGCACGGATCTTGCAGCGATAGGGTTTGCTGGAACCGTCTGAAATTAGGTAAACGCCGAACTCGCCTTTCGGGGCTTCGACCGCCGTATAGGTTTCACCCGCCGGAACATGGAAGCCTTCGGTAAACAGCTTGAAGTGATGAATGAGCGATTCCATGGATTGCTTCATATCTGCGCGCGGCGGCGGCGTAATCTTGTGATCGGTCGTCTTCACCGGACCGGTCGGCATTTGTTCCAGACACTGCTTGATGATTTTGACGCATTCACGCATTTCAACCATGCGAATCAGATAACGGTCATAGCAATCGCCGTGCTTGGTTACCGGAATGTCGAAATCGACCTTATCATATGCGTCATAGGGCTGGCTTTTGCGCAGGTCCCAGGGGATGCCACAGGCCCGCAAGTTCGGCCCCGTGAAGCCCCAGTCCATGGCTTCTTCAGCCGTGATAACGCCAATATCGACGGTCCGCTGTTTGAAGATACGGTTTTCAGTCAGCAGGGTTTCGCAATCGTCGATCATTTGCGGGAAACGTTCGCACCACGCGGCAATGTCATCGGCCAGACCGTCCGGCATGTCAGATGCGACTCCGCCGGGGCGGAAATAGGCCATATGCATACGCGCGCCCGATACCCGTTCGCAGAATTCCATCAGATGTTCGCGATCTTCAAACATCCACAGCATCGGCGTCATCGCACCGACATCCATGGCATAGGATGCAACGTTCAAAATGTGATTGAGCACGCGCCCGATTTCCGCGTACAGCACACGAATGTACTGACCGCGTAGCGGCACTTCGATGCCCAACAGTTTTTCTGTCGCCAGAACGAACGCATGTTCCTGATTCTGCGGCGCCACATAATCCAGTCGATCAAAGTACGGCACCGCCTGCACATAGTTCTTGTGCTCGATCAGCTTTTCCGTGCCTCGGTGCAGCAGCCCGATATGCGGGTCGGCGCGGTCGATAACCTCGCCATCCATTTCCAGCACCATGCGCAGCACACCGTGGGCGGCCGGATGCTGTGGGCCGAAGTTCAGGTTCAGATTTTTAATGCGGGTTTCAGCCATACGCTTTTAAGAAGCCCCTTCTGTGCCATCGGCATCTGTGGCTTTTTCATCGCCGGGCAATTGTGCCTGGGCACCTTCCCACGGGCTGACAAAATCAAAGCTGCGGAAATCCTGGGTCAGCTTGACCGGCTCGTAGACAACCCGCTTCGCTTCATCGTCGTAACGCAATTCGACATAACCGGTCAGCGGGAAGTCCTTGCGCAACGGATGTCCCTCGAAACCATAGTCGGTCATGATGCGGCGCAGGTCCGGATGACCGGAGAAATAAATCCCGAACAGGTCCCAGGCTTCGCGTTCCCACCAGCCAGCCGATGAGAACACGCCGGTTATTGTCGGCACCGGTTCATTTTCAGTTGTCCGGACCTTGACCCTGATCCGGAAGTTATGGGTCAGGCTGAGCAGATTGTAGACAACGTCGAAACGTTGCTCGCGGTCGGGATAATCAACACCACAGGCATCAAGCATAATCTTGAACTGGCAATTCACGTCATCGCGCAGGTACGTCATCGCCTTGACGATGTTGTCGCGCTTGACGGTGATCGACAGCTCACCCGTTTCGACGGATGTGGCTTCCACTTCTCCGGGAAGCGCCGTTGCGATCAATTCGCCCAAATCTTTAAGTGCTAATTCCATATTATATTTCGTGGCCCGCTTAGCGCCACAGGGTCCCCGTGCGTCTGATTTTCTTTTGCAGTTGCAGGATGCCGTAAATCAGCGCTTCGGCTGTCGGCGGGCAGCCCGGCACATAGACATCGACGGGCACGACGCGGTCACAACCGCGGACCACCGAATATGAATAATGATAATAGCCACCGCCATTGGCGCACGAGCCCATGGAAATGACGTAACGCGGTTCGGCCATCTGGTCATAGACCTTGCGAAATGCCGGGGCCATTTTGTTGGTCAGGGTTCCGGCAACGATGATGACGTCGGATTGACGCGGGCTGGGTCTTGGAACAACGCCGAAGCGGTCCAGGTCATAACGCGGCATATAGGCATGGATCATTTCCACCGCACAGCAGGCCAGACCAAAGGTCATCGGCCACAGTGAACCGGTACGGGCCCAGTTAACAACCTTGTCCAGATTGGCGACGACGAAGCCCTTGTCGGACAGCTCGCCCGTCACACGGGCCAGCACCGCATCTTGCTCGGCCCCGGAGGCCAGCGGCTTGGCTGGATCGATCACTCCCATTCCAGTGCTCCCTTGCGCCATTCATAAATAAAGCCAACGGTCAGCACGCTCAGGAAGATCATCATCGACCAGAAACCGAAAACGCCGATGCTGCCAAGCGAGATCGCCCATGGAAACAGAAACGCGACTTCCAGATCAAAAATAATGAACAGAATGGCGACCAGATAGAAGCGCACATCAAACTTGGCTCGGGCGTCATCGAAGGGCTCGAACCCGCATTCATAAGGAGACGTCTTTTCAACGTCCGGATGTTGGCGCACGACAATATAAGACGCACCCATCGCGATTACCGCGATGGCTATAGCAATCACGAGAAAAAGCAGGACCGGAAAGTAGTCTACGAGCAAGGCATCCATGGCGGATATCAGCGAGGCGTTCCCTGTTGCACCGTTGTTTATATTTGTTGGTCATAATCTACGGCATTCACCGCGCTTTGCACACCACATTCCGAATTTTTTTTAGCCGCACGCAGAAGCGTCTGCCCACAAGGCATCAAGGGCCAACTATTTGGATTTAATGGGAATCTGAGGGGAAAGTGGCGGGAGTGACGGGACTCGAACCCGCGGCCTCCGGCGTGACAGGCCGGCGCTCTAACCAACTGAGCTACACCCCCAATAAGTAACGTGCCCTACAGGGGAGCGTTCATGTAACGGCCCGCCCTGCGGGTGTCAAGACATGAACGAATTTTTTGCGACTTTAGTCCATGAAATGGTGGGCGATGACGGGCTCGAACCGCCGACATTCTCGGTGTAAACGAGATGCTCTACCAACTGAGCTAATCGCCCCCAGGATAGACCTTGGCAGGACTTATAAACTTGTCTTCACCAAATTCCAGAAAAAAAGCACCTGCGCCAGACATAACCCAGACAAGACAATGCCGGCGACACGATAATCGTGCAACCGGCATTGAAAATCTTGATCGACGGGTAACTTAGTTAACGGCCGTCTTAAGCGCCTTACCAGCTTTGAACTTCGGCTGATTGGAAGCTTTGATCTGAATAGCTTCGCCAGTCCGCGGATTGCGGCCGGTGGACGCCTTGCGATGTGCGACACTGAAAGTGCCGAAACCGACGAGACGAACTTCCTGCTTGTTGGACAGAGAAGCGGTAATGGCATCAACAACGCCGTCAACGGCTTTAGCCGCATCAGCTTTCGATAGGCCAGTGCTACCTGCAACGGCAGCGACGAGATCATTTTTATTCAAGATAAAACCCCCCTTTGAGTCTGAGAGTATGAAAACTCTGATGAAACACTCGGATACGTTTGAAATCAACGCCCGAACACGAGGTGGATTTTATAGGCTTCCCCTCTGCGGCGTCAATTGAACAGGTAGAGTTTTCCCCAGTTTTTTGCGGGTTTGCGTAACATTTAAGCCGCTTGAGTTTTCATTCCCCTCCGGCGCCGGGTGAGACCATTAAGGGCAACCTATTGAGAATCCACAAACTGTTGAACGACGCTGCCCTATAATAGAACTGATTCCGCACCATCAACGCAAAATTGCAGGACTGTGGAAAACTTAAGCCTCTGAACAAAAAAAAGCGCCGCACCCCCTGATTCCGGGGCACGACGCCATGTTTTTCCGAGAATCGCCCGGACGATTCGCCGCATCCGTCAGTGTGTCACCACACCATCAACGTTCTTATCCTTGGACGCAGCCAGGGCCGCAGCCTCGGCTTCCATTTCTTCGCTCCATTCGATTGGCGTCAACTTCGACACCAGAGCATGCTCCAGAACTTCCTCGACGCTGGACACCGGAATCAGCTCCAGACCCTTTTTGACGTTTGCCGGAATCTCGGCCAGATCTTTTTCGTTATCTTGCGGGATCAAAACCGTCTTGATGCCACCACGATGGGCCGCCAACAGTTTTTCCTTCAAACCGCCGATGGGCAATACCCGTCCGCGCAGGGTGATTTCGCCAGTCATGGCGACATCTTTGCGAACAGCGATACCGGTCAGAACCGAAACGATGGACGTACACATACCAACACCGGCAGACGGACCGTCCTTTGGCGTCGCGCCTTCGGGCACATGGACGTGAATGTCCTTTTTACTGAAGATCGGCGGGGCAATGCCGAAATCGATGGCGCGCGACTGAACGAAAGACTTCGCCGCCTGAATGGATTCCTGCATCACATCGCCCAGTTTACCGGTGATCGTCATCTTGCCCTTACCCGGCATCATGACCGATTCAATGGAAAGCAACTCGCCGCCGACTTCGGTCCAGGCCAGCCCGGTGGTGACGCCGATCAGGTCATCCTTTTCCGCCTCGCCATAGCGATAGCGCTTGATACCCGCATACTTCGCCAGGTTCCGGCGGCTGACAGATATCTTCTTGGAATCGCCAAGCATGATTTCCTTGATCGCCTTGCGGGTCAGGTTGGCAATTTCACGTTCCAGATTACGAACCCCGGACTCCCGCGTGTAATACCGAATCAAGTCACGAAGCGCTTGGTCTGAAATGGACCATTCCTTGGCCTTCAGGCCATGCTGTTCGACCTGTTTGTCGATCAGGTGACGCTTGGCGATTTCCACCTTTTCGTCTTCGGTGTAACCCGACAGGCGGATGATCTCCATACGATCAAGTAACGGTGACGGCATGTTCATGGTATTGGCCGTGGTCACGAACATTACGTCGGACAGGTCGTAATCGACCTCCAGGTAATGATCGTTGAAAGTTGAGTTCTGTTCCGGGTCAAGGACTTCTAGCAACGCCGACGCCGGATCACCACGCCAGTCGTTGCCCATCTTGTCGACTTCATCGAGCAGGAACAGCGGATTCGAGGCTTTCGCCTTCTTCATCCCCTGAATGACCTTACCCGGCATCGAGCCGATATAGGTACGGCGATGGCCGCGCACTTCTGATTCGTCGCGCACACCACCAAGGCTCATGCGCACGAAGTTCCGTCCGGTCGCCGACGCAATGGATTTCCCCAAAGACGTCTTGCCGACACCCGGCGGTCCAACAAGACACAGGATCGGTCCCTTGACCTTGTTGGTCCGGTGCTGCACGGCCAGATATTCCAATATCCTCTCTTTGACCTTCTTCAGGCCATAGTGATCGGCATCCAGAATCTTCTTCGCCTTTTTGATGTCCTTGCCGACGCGGGTGCGTTTCTTCCAGGGTATGGACAGCATCCAATCGAGATAGTTGCGCACGACCGTCGCTTCGGCCGACATCGGGCTCATGTTCTTCAGCTTCTTCAATTCACCTAAGGATTTTTCCTTGGCTTCTTTCGACAGCTTTGTTTTTTCGATGCGCTCTTCCAGTTCGGTCAGCTCGTCCTTGCCGTCCTCGGTCTCGCCAAGTTCCTTCTGGATCGCCTTCATCTGTTCGTTCAGGTAATACTCGCGCTGGGTCTTCTCCATCTGGGTTTTGACCCGGCGACGGATTTTCTTTTCCACCTGCAAGACACCAATTTCCGATTCCATGAACGAATAAATCCGTTCCAGCCTTTCGGCGATGGTCCGGGTTTCCAGCAGTTCCTGTTTTTCTGAAATCTTCAACGCCAGATGCGAGGCGATGGTGTCAGCCAACTTGCCTGAATCTTCGATCTGATTAATAGACACCAGCGCTTCGGGCGGAATTTTTTTGTTCAGCTTGATGTACTGTTCGAACTGGGTAACGACGGAACGCGACAGCGCTTCCATTTCCTGATCGTCGCCGGCGTCTTCATCCAGAATGCTGGCCACGGCTTCGAAAAAATCTTCATTGTCGGTGTACTTGTCGACCCGCGCACGCTCGCCGCCTTCGACAAGCACCTTGACGGTGCCGTCGGGCAGTTTCAGCAATTGCAGCACGGTTGCAACCGTGCCGATGTCATAGATATCGTCGACCGTGGGGTCGTCTTCGGCGGCATTTTTCTGGGCCAGCAGCAAAATCTGCTTGTCGTCTGTCATCACATCTTCCAGCGCGCGCACGGATTTGTCGCGGCCAACGAACAACGGCACGATCATGTGTGGGAAGACCACGATGTCGCGCAACGGAAGAACAGGAAAGACGTTGGTTTCAGCGTGGCTTATATCGGATTTGCTCATTTTGCCTCTGTAGATGCTGGTTGTTGTCGCCACCGACAGAATCGATGGCGAAGAATCGGAACAATCAAGAAATACAAAGGTGGGGCATAACAACGCCCCATTCAAGGGCGGTTTTCCCAAGAAATGGGGGTAAATCAAAAAAAAGCGGCGGTAGAATGCCTGTTCAGGCGCTTAAATCGACTTTAAGCGCTTGATTCGACCTCTTCGGCGCGATCCGAGTAAATATAGAGCGGTTGTGCGCTGTCATCGACAACTTCGCCGTTGATAACGACTTCTTCAATGCTCTCAAGCCCCGGAAGCTCGAACATGGTATCCAAAAGGATGTTTTCCATGATTGAACGCAGGCCGCGCGCTCCGGTTTTGCGCTCGACTGCTTTTTTAGCGATGCTTACAAGCGCTGAGTCTGTAAACGTCAGATTGACGTCTTCCATCTCGAACAGACGCTGGTACTGCTTGACCAGCGCGTTTTTCGGCGCCGTCAGAATTTCCATCAGTGCCGATTCGTCGAGATCGTCGAGCGTCGCCAAAACAGGCAAACGACCGACAAATTCAGGGATCAGGCCGAATTTCAGCAGATCTTCTGGCTCCACATCACGCAGGATTTCCCCGGTGTTGCGTTCTTCGGGCGAGCGCACGTCGGCACCGAAGCCGATGCTCTGGCCCTTGCCGCGGTTCGATATGATCTTGTCCAGACCGGCGAATGCGCCACCGCAAATAAACAGGATGTTGGTCGTGTCGACTTGCAGGAATTCCTGTTGCGGGTGTTTGCGTCCACCCTGCGGGGGAACGCTGGCGACCGTGCCTTCCATGATTTTCAGCAATGCCTGCTGAACACCCTCGCCCGATACATCGCGGGTGATCGACGGGTTATCGGACTTGCGTGAAATCTTGTCGACTTCATCGATATAGACAATACCGCGCTGTGCACGCTCGACGTTGTAATCGGCGGACTGCAACAGTTTCAAAATGATATTTTCAACGTCTTCACCGACATAGCCTGCTTCGGTCAGGGTCGTTGCATCGGCCATGGTGAACGGCACGTCGAGAATTCTGGCAAGGGTCTGGGCCAGCAAGGTCTTGCCGCAACCGGTCGGTCCGACCAGCAGGATATTGGACTTCGCCAGTTCGACTTCATTGTTGCCGCCGGTATGACCCAGGCGCTTGTAATGGTTATGAACGGCGACCGACAAAACCCGCTTGGCATGGCTCTGCCCGATTACGTAGTCATCAAGCACCGTGTTGATTTCATTCGGCGTCGGCACACCGTCGCCGGACTTAACCAGCGAGGTCTTGTGCTCTTCGCGGATAATATCCATGCACAGTTCGACGCATTCATCACAGATGAATACGGTCGGTCCGGCAATCAGCTTGCGTACCTCGTGCTGGCTTTTTCCGCAAAACGAGCAGTAAAGCGTATTCTTCGAGTCGCCGCCGTTGGTGGTCTTGCTCATGGATACTCCGTTCGTGCTCTCAGCCGCTGATATAAGGGCTGATAGTGATAAATACTAGACCTTGCGCATGCCCCCTCGCAAGAGCAGCTTGGTTTAGCGCCATCACAATACTGATATGTGTTTATTAACGCGGCCTTAAAAGGAGAATCATTCCTTGTCGGAATCGGACGCTGTTTCGTCGTCATCGTCGGTAACCGGACGGCTGGTGACGACTTCATCGATCAGCCCGAACTCCTTGGCTTCATCGGGCGACAGAAAATTATCGCGCTCGAGGGCTTCTTCAATGACTTTTAGCGGCTGGCCGGTGTTGTCGGCATAAATCTGGTTCAGACGCGCCCTCAACGACAGTATTTCCTTGGCCTGAATTTCGATGTCTGTGGCCTGGCCTTGGGCACCGCCCGACGGCTGATGGATCATCACCCGTGCATTGGGCAACGCGAACCGCTTGCCCTTGGTTCCTGCGCACAACAGGAACGATCCCATGGACGCGGCTTGTCCGATACAAACGGTCGAAACTTCGGGCCGAATGTATTGCATGGTGTCGTAAATCGCCAAACCAGAGGTAACGATGCCGCCCGGCGAGTTGATGTAGAACGAGATATCCTTGGTCGGGTTTTCCGATTCCAGAAACAGCAGTTGGGCACAGACCACGCTGGCGACATGATCATCGACACCGCCGGTCAGAAAGATAATCCTTTCCTTCAACAGGCGTGAATAAATGTCATAGGAACGCTCTCCCCGATTGGTCGTCTCGACGACCATGGGAATCAGTCCGCTCATTTGTGTCTCAATCGGATCGTTCATGTTTAACCGGCTTCCTCGAATCTAAATACCTTAACCCGGAAACACTGCACAATTCCGGGGGTTCAATCAACAGCCCATAGAGGTGCTATTTCTTGTCTTTCTTCGGTGCCGCTTTCTTGGCCGCAGGCACCTTCTTTTTCGGAGCCGCTTTCTTTTTTACCGCAGGCTTATCTTTTTTAGCCGCAGGCGCTTTCTTGGCCTTCTTCTTCGGCGCTTCTTCGGGCTCTTTCGTCAACTCGTCAATGGAAACGGTCTTGTCCTTGACCTTTGCCATTTCAAGAATGAATTCTACGACCTTGTCTTCCATCAGCGGAGCATGCAGTCCCTGCATGGCTTCCGGGTTCTTGGAATAATAGTCGACGACCATCTGCTCCTGTCCGGGATAACGACGGGCTTCGGCCATGACACCCTTGTTCAGGTCTTCCTGACTGACGGTCAGATTGTTCTCGCGACCGATTTCCGACAGCAGCAAACCAAGGGAAACGCGACGTTCGGCGATCTCGCGATAGCTTTCACGGATTTCCTCATCAGATTTACCTTCGTGTTCACTGTGGTCGTGGTCATGACCTTGTTCAGCGTCCTGTTTCAGGTGCTCCATGTATTGAGCCATAATCGCATCCATTTCGCCTTCGACAAGACCAGCCGGAACCTCAAAATCATGGGCGCCGTCCAGTTCGTCGAGCAGGGAACGCTTCAAGCGCTGGTGCGCCATTTCCTTGAATTCGCGTTCGTGTTCATCGCGAATGGTCTGCTTCAGCGTATCAAGATCATCAACGCCAACCTTCTTGGCCAATTCATCATCGATAGCCGCCGGAGTCGATTCCTGCAGTTCCTTGATGTCGACATCGAAGACTGCGTCCTTACCGGCCAGTTCCTCGGCCCCGTATTCATCGGGGAATGATACATTGACTTCGACATGTTCGCCGGGCTTGGCGCCGACCAACTGGTCTTCAAAGCCGGGAATGAAGCTGCCGGAACCCAGTTCCAGCGCAAAGTCTTCGGCCTTGCCACCGGCGAATTCCTCGCCGTCGACCTTGCCGACGAAATCAATAATAACGCTGTCGCCGTTCTTGGCTGCGCGCGCTTTCTTCACCACAGTCGAAGTCTTGTGGGCCTTGGCCAGACGGTCCAGGGTCTTGTTGATTTCATCTTCGTCGGCTTTGACGACCATCCGCTCCATGCTGATCTTGGAGAAATCCATCATCTTGATTTCGGGAATTACCTCGACGGCCATGGTGTATTCCAGATCACCACCTTGATCGAAATTCGTCAATTCGATCTTCGGCTGCATGGCCGGGATCAGATTGTGATCACTGATGGCTTTCTCTGAGGTTTCATTGACGGTGCGCTCCAGAACTTCACCCATTACCGACGGGCCGTACTGTTGGCGCAGCAACGATACCGGCACCTTGCCCGGACGGAAGCCCGGCAGACGTGCGGTTTTCGACATTTCCTTCAAACGGTCAGTGACATATTCTTCGATTACCGCTGCGGTAACGACAACGGTGAATTCGTGCAACAGACCTTCGGACTTCGTTTCAGTAACCTGCATGGATATTCCCAATCGGAATTAATTCGTTAAAACTACAGCCTTGGTGCTTGGTGCGGGCGAGAGGACTTGAACCTCCACGACTTGCGTCACAGGTACCTAAAACCTGCGTGTCTACCAATTCCACCACGCCCGCCGACAAGCAAATAGATGACCCCTTGGCGGGGCCGCTAATCTATACAATTAAGGCCGCCTGTCAATCGCCGACCTGTCCCTATTATCTGCGCCTTGAAGCCTGATGAAGCGGCGATTTTGCCAGTCGCTGCACAGGCTTGGTGATTCTTCTCGAAATCATCGGGCTTGTATAGACAATTGATCGCCTTCAATCAGCAACCCGGGAAACGGCCGACGGCGTTTTGCAACCGACAATCGCTGGCACCTGATGGACCAAATTCTCGTTCTTCAGGGCCTCGACCATGAACAGGGCAAAGTCCACCCTGCGGGTGATGTTGCTTTTCAACACAGGATCACCGACATGCTTGCTCCAGGCTGGCAACCCCTGGCTTTTCCCCTCTTCAAGATCACTGCCGCGGACGATCGTCCAGCGGCTATCGCTCTCGAAGACGCGCCGCGCGGCCTCGACCTGATCGTCGATGTCGACGATGCGCGCTAACCGCCCTAACCAACCGACAACCTTCAGCAGCCATATAAACGGCCATGAATACACATCAAGCCCATCGCGGGTAATGTGCCAACCACAGGAAAACACCAGCCTGGCATCGGGGGGCGCATGATCCAGCACCGCCTGAGCGGTGCCCGCGGCATAATTGTCAACACCCCATGGGACAAGCACGCACAGGACGCCGTCGCATTCTGCAACGCCCTGTTTGATCACCCGGGTGTCATTCGTCGCCCCAGCAACGATGGTGATGCGCCCCTTAAAATGGCTCAGCTTGTCGACGCTTTTGGCTCGACACACGCCGACCACCTGGTATCCACGGTCCAGCGCGTGCTGCACCATGTACTGACCAAGCTTGCCCGAGGCACCGACAATACAAACCTTCATAGACAGTCCTTAATTCTGCGGGGCCCAGGCCCCGGTCGCCGCGACGTCGCGAGCATATTCGGTAAAGTCCTTCGGCTCACGCCCCAATGCACGCTGAACGCCATCATTCAGATGCTCGTTTCGTCCGTCCATAATGGTCGTAAACAGATACATGATCAGCCAGGCAAGGTCGTCTGGAAGCTGTTGGGCGCCCAACAGGTCCTTGTATTCTTCGTGCGAGACCTCGATGAGCTGAATATCGCGGCCCGCCGCCGCAGCGATTTCCCCGACCGCCTCGCCAAAGGATATCAGGCGTCCCCCGGTAACTTCATACAGTTCGCCGATGTGCCGGTCGTCCATCAAGGCCTCGACAACCACGTCGGCAATATCGTCGGCATCGACAAACGGCTCTTTCGTCTTGAATGCCGGCAGCACGACCTGCCCCGACAGCACACCATCAATCAGAAAGTTCTCGCTGAAATTCTGGGCAAACCATCCGGCGCGAACGATTGTCCAGTCCGCCCCACTGTCTTGAAGCACCTGTTCGGCGCGCTGGGCTTCTTCCTCGCCGCGCCCCGACAGCAACACAAGCCTGCGAACACCTGCCTGTAGTGCCATTTCTGTGAAGTGACGGATGTTATCGACCGCTCCCGAAACCGCAAGGTCTGGCTGATAGGTAATGTAAACGGCGCCGATGCCCTGCAAATTTTCAGCCCAGGTCTCACGGTCGTTCCAGTCGAAACCGGGGTTTGTTGACCGCGATGCGACAATCGCTTCCCTGCCACGATTCTTAAGCCGTTCGACCACACGACGGCCCGTCTTGCCCTTGCCGCCCAGCACCAGCACCGGGGTGTTTTCCATGTCTTTCATCACGCTCTCCTGTTGGATTGGTTGCTCACTTCGTCTCACTTGACACCGTGTCAATTGACAGGGCGTTAAGTAGGCGTTACTTTACATGATGTCAAGTGATATAAACGAAACCCGCAATCGAATTTTGAACGCCGCCTGGATGCTACTGGAAGCGGGTCAGGGCAATGGTGTCAGAATGAGCGACATTGCCAAAACCGCTGGCATCAGCCGTCAGGCCGTATACCTGCACTTCCCCACCCGCGCCGAATTGCTGATCGCGACAACCCGACATCTGGACGAGATAAAGAACGTCGACGAAAGGCTTATGGCGAGCCGCAATGCGACGACGGGGGTGGAGCGGTTAGAGGCCTTTATCGAGGCCTGGGGAAATTACATTCCTGAAATACACGGTGTCGCCAAGGCCCTGATCGCCATGCAAGACACCGACGAAGCCGCAAGGCAGGCATGGGATGATCGTCTGGCGGCCATTCGTGATGGCTGCGAGGCTGCCGTCAAGGCTCTAAAAAAAGATGGCACCCTGTCGCCTGATCACTCCGTTAAAGAAGCGACGGACATCCTCTGGTCCCAGCTATCGGTGCAGATATGGGAACAACTGACCCGTGAATGTGGCTGGTCGCAGCGCCATTACATCAAGACGATAAAGACGCTGACACTCAAAACGCTGGTCGCTTAACCCTTTAGCAGCGACTTGAATCCCGACGACATTGCGACCTTGCCGGTCGATGTATAAGCCTCGTGATTTTTTTCGATATCGTCGAGCTTATAGAGGTAATTGATCATCAACCCGGCACCCTGACCCAGCCCATTGTCAGAGGTATCGCCGAGCCAGTTGAGGCGCTCCATTCTGGCACCGTTGCTAAGGTGGAAATGAGCCACAGGATTAAGCGCCCGCTCGGCATCACCAGAATGTTTTTCCTGTGACAGATAGCGCGCGCACAGGCGCAGCAACGGGTCGCGCAGGGCATCGGATTTGGCGTCATCTTCGGCCCATCCAGCCTCGTTTACAGGCTTCAGAAGACCGGCTTCATCATCGGCAACAAGATACTTGTCCAGCCAGTCCTTGAAACCGGGCACCGGCGACAATGTCGAGAACGTCTTTAGCCCCTTGAATTCTTCAGACAGCATGGCGACCACCCGCTTGATCAGGAAGTGACCGAAACTGATTCCGGCCAGACCTTTTTGGGCGTTCGAAATGGAATAAAAGATCGCGGTATTGGCCCCTGCCGGGTCAATCACCGGCGCATCGGCATCCAGCAGCGCCTGAACGCTGCCGCTCAAACCATCGACCAGTGCTACCTCGACAAAGATCAGGGGCTCGTCGGGCATTCGTGGATGGAAATAGGCAAAACAGCGGCGGTCGGAATCAAGTCTGTTCTTCAGGTCATCCCAGCTTTCGATGGCGTGCACGGCCTCGTACGCGATCAGCTTTTCCAACAGGCTGGCCGACGCCGTGTCCCATGTGATGCGACGCAGTTCCAGGAAATCGACATCGAACCATGTTTTCAGAAGATCCTTCAGGTCCCTTTCCAGCCCCTTCAGGGCCGTATCGCGCTTCGCCGGGCCCAACAGATCGGCGCGCATATCGACCAGAAACTTGACCCCTTCGGGCAAGGCATTGAACTGGGTCAGCAGTTTCACCCGTGGCGCGATCAATGACTTGCGCAAGATCGCCTCGGCCCGATTGCGCTCGCCATCGTCACCAGCACCCGACAGGGCCGCTGCGTCCTTGGCTACAGCGTCGTGATCGACATCGAATTCGTTTGCCATGACGCCCAGGAACCGCTCGCGACCGGTCTTGTTCAACGCCATATAGGCCCGGCCAAGCGCAGCGGCACGGGCGCGCGCCGAAACCTCGCCACCGCGGGTCTCCAGACACGCATGCATTTGCTCGCTCAAACGCGCCGCATCGTCATCGGGCAGGTCCGGCTGCATGCTGGCCGCAGACTCGTCATAGGCGGCCCCGGCAATCCCCTGCCATGCATTTCGCACATTGCGCAATGTGCGCTCTAAAAAACCTGTTTTGCTGCTTTCGTTCATGCCTGATTGTCACCCGGTTCGAGCAGCCGTTGCAACACCCCAGAAACCGAAATCGCCAAATCTTCGGCGATCAGTCCGGGACCGAAATCGCTGGCCGCCTGACCATGCAACCAGACCGCTGCACATGCCGCATCGAAAGCGCTCATTCCCTCGGCCAGCAAGCCGACGACAAACCCAGCCAGTACATCGCCGGACCCGGCCGTCGCCAGTGTTGGCGGTGCGCCCTCGTTGATCGCCGCCATACCGTCGGGTGCGGCAACAACCGTATCGGCACCTTTCAGCAAGACAACGGCACCGCTGGACTCAGCCGCCTTGCGGGCGCGACTCAGCTTGTCACCCTGCCAATCGAACAGGCGGCCAAATTCGCCTTCGTGCGGGGTCAGCACCACCGGCCCTGCTTGTGCAATCGCCTTGAACAAAACATCGGGGTCGTCGGCGAAGACGGTCAAAGCATCGGCATCAATGACCACCGCCCTACCGGACGCCAGCGCGGCACAAGTAAAATCCCGAGTCCGTCCATCGACCCCGCAGCCGGGGCCGACCAGCACCGCGTTTTTGCGCTCGTCGACAAACAGGTCCGCCAGAGCGTTTGTATCGGCGACGTTTTTGACGATATTGCCGGGCTCACCCGCCGCGTAAGAATCAAATGCCGCAGGCGGCACCGCAAGACTGACCAGTCCCGCCCCGATACGCCTTGCCGCCGTCGCCGCCAGTCGGGCCGCCCCGGTCATTTCCCCACCGCCAACGACAACCGCATGGCCGTGGGTGTATTTATGATCCGTTGCCTGGCGACGAGGGAACCGCTGCCGCCACAGGTCCGGGCCGTTGGCAAATGTGTTCGGGTTGATATCGTCGAGCACAAGATCGGGAATGCCGATATCTGCGACGATGACCTCGCCACACAAATCACGCCCCGGCAGCAACAGGTGCCCAGGCTTGCGACGGAAAAAAGTCACCGTCAATTGCGCCTTTGGTGCGACCCCCCGAATGGCTCCGCTGTCGCCATCGATGCCGCTTGGCATGTCGACGGCAACGCAATCGAGGCCGCGTTCGTTGATCGCATCGAAGATATCGGCGGCGACGCCTTCGACAGGCCGTGTCAGCCCGGCCCCGAACAGGGCATCCACGACCAACAGGTCGTCAACCGAAGAGCCCAACGTATCGCCATCTAGAACACCCATGGATAAATCTTTCAGGTAGGCGGTTTTCACCGTCCAGCCCGCTTCAGATAAAAGCCGGGTGACAATCAGTCCATCGCCGCCATTGTTTCCGGGCCCGACCAGCACCACCGTCGGTCGCGGCTGCCAGCGTTTAAGGATTTCTCTGGCAACAGCCCCGCCTGCCGCTTCCATCAACTCGCGCTCAGGTGTCCCCGCGGCGATGGTGGCGGCGTCGGCGGCAGTCATTTCGCTGATCATCAACAATCGGGCATCGGTCATATTTCCATCATAGCATTGCCGGACTGCGTGTATAAGATCGACCTTATGAGCGACAACAAAAACAAGACGACCCTGGTATTGGGTGCCGGTGTGATCGGCGTGACGACGGCATACTATCTGGCGCGCGCCGGACTGGATGTTACCGTCGTCGACCGGCAAGACGCCCCAGGCATGGAAACCAGCTTCGCCAATGGTGGCCAGATCGCCGCCAGCCATGCCGAACCATGGGCGACGCCATCGGCGCTGGGCAACATCATAAAATGGCTTGGTCGCACGGACGCTCCGTTGAAGTTCCGTTTGAAAGCCGACCCGGTGCTATGGAACTGGTGTATCCGGTTTCTTGTCAACTGCACCGCCGGGCGGGTCAGCCAGAATATTGAACGCACCCTTCGTGTCGCGCTTTACAGCCGCGCCTCGCTGATCGCGCTTCGAGCTGAAATCGGCATCGAATACGACCAGCGCACTGATGGCGTCCTGCATTTTTACGGCCAGACCAAAGATTACGATCGCGCCTGCAAGCATGCCGAAACCATGCGCGGGCATGGCTTCGAGCAACAACTGCTATCGGGTGGGGAATGCGTCAGCACCGAGCCTGCCCTCGTCCATGCGCTCGACACCGGCCAACTGGCGGGCGGCATTCTCGCGTCCGACGATGAAAGCGGCGATGCCCACGCATTCACCAAGGCACTGGCCGGACACGCCGCCGACCTGGGTGTGAAATTCCGCTATGGCTGCGACATCGAACGACTGCTCACCTCATCGGGTGCTGTTACCGGCGTCGAGCTCGGCGATGGCGAAGTCCTGCTAGCCGACGCCACCGTGCTGGCGCTGGGCAGTTACTCACCGTTGTTGTTAAGGCCGCTGGGTATCCATCTGCCGATTTATCCGGCCAAGGGATATTCTGTCACTCTGCCAATTATCGACGCCAACCTTGCACCCAAAACCAGCCTGACCGAGAACGAGCGCAAACTGGTCTACAGCCGACTGGGGTCCAGATTGCGCATCGCCGGGACCGCCGAAATTGCCGGTTACAACACCGACATCGATACCGAGCGCACGGCGATCATGTTAAAGGCCGCAGCAGAACTGCTTCCCGGGGCGTGCGATCTCACGGACCCCGATCCGTGGGCCGGACTGCGCGCCAAGACGCCCGACAGCGTCCCGGTGCTGGGCATGACGCCGATCAAAAGCCTGTATCTTAATACCGGTCACGGCACGCTGGGCTGGACCATGTCTTGCGGTTCGGGGCGCGCCATCGCCGATCTGGTATCGGGCAGGACGCCGGACATCGACCTGAACGGACTTGCAATGGACCGTTTTTAGAACACCCCTTTACCCTACCTACACAAACCCTATATAGAATCTCGACCCCAACCGACAGGACACCGACACCATGCCCGACAGTACAATCATTTTTTCCGCCATCCATGGACTCGCTGCCACTGTCTGGGTCGGCGGTATGTTCTTCGCCTACTTTATTTTGCGCCCCAGCCTGGGACAGCTGGAACCGCCGCAAAGGCTCGCTGTCTGGAATTCTGTGTTCAAGCGCTTTTTAAAGCTGGTCTGGATTATCGTCATCGCCCTGCCGCTGACCGGTTATGCGCAAGTCTACATGGACTTCGGCGACTTCGATTCTGCCGGGCTTGCCATCAACTCCATGCACATCGTCGGCTTGTTAATGATCGCCCTGTTCGTCTATCTATATGTGGGGCCGTATCAGAAGTTCGGTGCCGCCGTCGCGGCGTCAGAATGGCCGGTGGCTGCCGGTCACCTGAACAGCATTCGCCAGATCGTCCACGCCAACACGATGCTGGGGCTGATCACTGTCGTCATCGGCTCATCGGGAAGATTCTGGGGTTAAACCGCAAGCAGTGTATTCTGTCGCTTTGGCGCAACCCTGTTTCCGGCGAGTGACCCCATGAAGGCAATGACCCCCGACGACGTAGAGATCATCGAACAATCCAGACCCTATGACGGCTATTGCAAGATTGAGCATTTCCTTGTGAAGCATCGCCTTTTTGCAGGCGGTTGGAGCGACGTCGTCTCGCGCGAATTGCTGGAACGCGGCCACGCTGTCGCCGTCCTGTTGTACGATCCGGACCTGGACAAACTGGTGATGATCGAACAGTTCCGCATCGGCGTCATGGCGGCGTTGTCATCGCCGCGCGTACCCGACGACATTTCGCCGTGGGAGATCGAATGCGTCGCCGGCATGATCGACGAGACGGACAGCGGACCTGAAGACGTGGTCCGCCGCGAAGCCGTCGAAGAAGCCGACTGCACTGTCAGCGAGATCTACCCGATCCAGCATTACTTCGCATCGCCGGGATGTTCGGCGGAATCCGTTTACCTGTATTGCGGACGCACGCATGCATCGAACGCCGGTGGCATTCACGGACTGGCCGACGAAAACGAAGACATCCGCGTCTTTACCGCCAGCCCGGAAGAAGCCTTCGACTGGCTTGATCAAGGCAAAATCACCAATTCCATGACCCTGATCGCGTTGTACTGGCTCCGCGTCAATCACCAAATGCTGCGCGACAAGTGGCTTGGCAGTGGTTCTTGATTGCACCGGCGTGGCTGGGTAATCTCGTTCTTCGATTTCTGGACAACCTGAGAAAGATATTCATGACCATTCAAGACGGCTTTATCGGTGCTATCGGCGACACCCCTATGGTCCGCCTGAACGCCGCATCCGATGCAACCGGTTGTGAAATTCTGGGCAAGGCCGAATACGCCAA
>JABHGV010000049.1 GCA_018671895.1 Rhodospirillaceae bacterium
AGGCCAAACAGGTGATGTACACCCGTTCGGGCCTGCCCGATGGGGACCCGCGCGTGGCCGAAATAATGAAGCTGGAAGATGCGCATTACAAACAAGCCTATGGCGACGGCCCGATGGCCGTGGATGATACCGGCAAGCCGGTCGATGTTGAACCCGCCCCAGCCATACCGAGCAAACCGGTGGCGGCGCGCGATGCCGATGGCACGCCGATGAAAGAAAGCGTCGCCCGCGCCGCGAAAAAGATGGTCCAGCTTGCCGCCAAGGATGCCGAGAAAGACGGCCCTGGTGTTGTTGTTGACAAGGGGGCGCATGCCCCGGTTGTCAAGCAATTGCAGGGCGGCCTGAACATGATGAGCAAGTTCGCCAAAACCCCGGTGGCGGGTGGTGCTGAATCTCGCCTGAAGCTGGACGGGGTTATGGGGCCCAAGACTCGCCACAGCATGCGTGACACGCTCAGCAAGGATGGCTTTGGGCGTTTTGATGAGGCGTTGTCACTTGGCCAGTTTCGTGATTTTGCTGAACGGTCGCGTGCGGGCGGTTCGGGCATAAACCTGGGCAAGGAAATAGAAGGCAGCTTTGCCAACCTGTTTCGTGCGCCGAAGCTGGGCGGCCCGAAGATCGAGTCCTCGGTGTTGCAAGAAACCCTGAACAGGTTTGGCAGTGAACGGCCCAACTATACGCCGTTGAAGGTCGACGGCGACATTGGGCCGAAAACCAGCGATACCTTCGACTTATTCAACAAGAGCCTCGGCCCCGATAAATTGACTGGCGGGTTGGGCAAGATGTTCGGGTTCTTTGGTTGAGTGGATGGCAAATCCGGTTCCATTTACCTGTATAATACTCTAGGTTCCGGCTCGGATATCCTGTCGATAATGGAACAGCCTTAAATGAACGCCAAAAACCCCGGACCGCCACCGTCCCACATTCGCGAAATGGCCGGACACGCCAACGCCTGGCCGTTCGCCGAGGCGCGGACGATTGAAAAACATCTGGCTGGCAAAACGCCGGACAAGGGTTATGTGCTGTTCGAAACCGGTTATGGACCTTCGGGCCTGCCGCACATCGGCACCTTTGGCGAAGTCGCGCGCACGTCCATGGTGCGCCATGCCTTTCATCAATTGTCTGATATTCCGACGAAGTTGTTCGCCTTTTCCGACGATATGGATGGCCTGCGCAAGGTGCCCGACAACGTTCCCAACAAGGACATGCTGGATGAACATCTGGGCAAGCCGCTGACCAATATTCCCGACCCGTTCGGAACCCACGAAAGTTTCGGCCATCACAACAATGCGCGTCTGCAGACGTTCCTTGATGATTTCGGGTTCGACTATGAATTCGTCAGCTCGACAGAGCTGTACAAGAACGGCCGGTTTGATGAGATGCTGATGCGTGTGCTGGAACGCTATGACGCGGTCATCAACGTCATCCTGCCGACGTTGGGCGAAGAACGCCGTGCTACCTACAGCCCGTTCTTGCCGGTGTGCAAGAAGACCGGCGTTGTCTTGCAGGTGCCGGTCATAGAACGCGACACAGATGCAGGCACCATTGTTTATCAAGCTGAAGACGGAACGAAGGTCGAAACGCCCGTCACGGGTGGCCATTGCAAGCTGCAATGGAAAGTCGATTGGGCCATGCGCTGGGCGGCGTTGGGTGTCGATTACGAAATGTCGGGCAAGGACCTGATCGAATCGGTGCGCCTGTCGGGAAAGATATGTCGCATCCTTGGTGAAAAGCCGCCGACCGGATTTACTTACGAATTGTTCCTTGATGAAAACGGCGAGAAGATTTCAAAATCGCGCGGCAATGGTCTGGCGGTCGAAGACTGGCTGCGCTACGCGCCACCGGAAAGCCTGTCGCTGTTTATGTACGGCAAGCCGAAGACGGCGAAGCGTCTGCACTTCGATGTGATTCCGAAAAACATCGATGAATACTTGACACATTTGGCAAAATTTCCGGATCAAGAAGACGATCAGAAACTCAACAATCCGGTCTGGCACATTCACACGAGCCATCCGCCGCATGAAGACGCGCACCTGAGCCATAACGTGCTGCTTAATCTGGCCAGCGTCTGTCACAGCGAGGACAAGTCTGTGCTTTGGCATTTCATCACGCGTTACAGTCCCGACGCGACACCGGAAAACGCGCCGATTCTGGATAAGTTGGTCGAATACGCCATCAACTATTACCGCGACTTCGTCAAACCGGCGAAGAGCTATCGCAAGGCGACCGAAGCCGAGGCAACCGCACTTGGTGATCTGGCAGAGACCTTGCGTTGTATGGATGGGGCAACCCCGGCGGTCGATATCCAGACTGAAGTTTACGAGGTTGGCAAGCGCCATGATTTCGAAAATCTGAAGGACTGGTTCCGGGCGCTGTATGAAATTTTGCTCGGGCAAAGTCAGGGGCCGCGCATGGGGTCCTTCATTGCGCTTTATGGCATTGATGAAACGGTTCAGTTGTTGGAACGCGCCGTTTCCGGAGAAGATTTAAGCGTCTGAGGCAGAAAGTTACTTATTCGCATAAATTGTGTCTTGACATTTAATTCATCTATGGATAGTATCATTAACAGCGACCGGCACCATTGCGCCTGTAATTTCGGCAGAGTTCAGATACCCCACCGCCCCAGCAATGAGGGCGGTTTTTTTGTGGCGTGAACTCAGGGCAGTTCGCGTACGACGCGGAGCCCATGATATGTGCCGCTATAACTTTCTGCAATTCGCGACCGATAGCCTGTGCGGATACCTTTTAAGCCTGACCCTCTGGAGCCACCCTTGATAACATTAATGTCACATTGACCATCCCGCCGGGGTGAACCGTCGGTCGGGGCGTCCTCGTGGGTCGGGTTCCAGCAATCCGCCGTCCATTCATCCAGATTGCCGGATACATCATACAACCCGAAAGGATTGGCTGGATAGGTGCCAGCGGGGGTCGCCAGAATCTCGCCGGTACGGGGGCCACAGTTTTCACAATTGGCATGATTGGGTTTGAACTTTGGTCCCCACCAGAAATGGAAATTACTACCGCCGCGCGCGGCGTATTCCCACTCAGATTCTGACGGCAGTCGATAGGTCTGGCTGGTTTTATCCGACAGCCATTTAAGATATTGCCTGACGAGTTCCTGAGCGGGACCTTCCTGGGGATAGTTGTCTGGCTGGTTGTAATACCGTGAAGCGATTTCGTCACAGGCACCGTCGGCGACGCAGGCTTTCCATTCGCCCACTTTCACCTCGGCCCGACCGATGGCAAAGGAATATTTGATGTTCACCGTATGAATCGGCAGCTCGCTGGCACCGCCATAGCCGGACCCCATGCGGAACGTACCGGGTGGAATGACCACCAGTTCCGGGCACACATCGCAGTCGCGGAAGATAGACAAGGGCGGGCGTTCGACCTGGTCAGCCGGGGCTTGATTGACGGCAGAAACCACGACCATCAATGCGGCAAGACACAGACCCAAACAAAACTTCACAGGCATAACGGGCTCCCTTCGTTGTGCCTTTTCAACTTATCACAACTTAGACGAAAGGAAGAAAATTATGAGCAATTACACATTGACGATCTATGGAGACCCCACCGGGAATTTTGGACATTTTTTCATCGGCATGCGCGGCCCCGACGGTAAAAACAGGGTCGTCGGGTATTATCCAAAAGGTGATAAAGAAAAAGACGACACTAAAAACATAGATGCCATGTTTGGCGAGGTTCCCGGTCAGGTCAAAGACGACAGTTCCCGAATAAAAAACAAAGGCGTTTTTAGTGAAGAAATAACGCTGTCGCCGGAACAGGCGGCAAAGGTGTATGGCTATCTGGATGATGTTGCAGCGAACCCGGGCAAGTACCATTTGAAGGACGAAAATTGCATCGATTTTGCGCAAGGGGCGATTGACGCGACCGGCATCAAAAAGAACGTCGGCGAGCTATTTACTGATGAAACGCTCGATAAAATGGGCAAGTACAGTAGCGCTGGCAACGAAGCCCGTAACGACGACAGGTATGATCGCGGGCTGCTTCAGTACATTCCCAAGGATTACCTCGATGGCGAGATCGGCGGGACACCGGGTGTCGGTTCCGATGGCAATTCCGACAAGGGGCAAGATGTGCCCGCAGAACCTCCCTCTGATTCAGACTCCGAGACTGGTTCCGGCGATGAACAATCCGGTGTGACACCCGACGCCACCAACACGCCCGGGGCCAAGGCTTTTATGGCCGAGGTGATGAAGGACGACGACCCGATTGACAGTATCCTGCAAAAACGTCCCGAGACGTGGACCAGCGACGAGGCCAAACAGGTGATGTATACCCGTTCGGGCCTGCCCGATGGTGACCCGCGCGTGGCGGAAATAATGAAGCTGGAAGATGCGCACTACAAACAAGCCTATGGCGACGGCCCGGTGAAAGTGGATGACACCGGCAAGCCGGTCGATGTTGAACCCGCCCCAGCCATACCGAGCAAACCGGTGGCGGCGCGCGATGCAGATGGCACACCGATGAAAGAAAGCGTCGCCCGCGCCGCGAAAAAGATGGTCCAGCTTGCCGCCAAGGATGCCGAGAAAGACGG
>JABHGV010000050.1 GCA_018671895.1 Rhodospirillaceae bacterium
ACAGAACCCGGCTGGCAAATTCAAACGCCGAACTGGTCACACAGATCGTCGACGCATGCCCCGAGTTCGACCGGCACCCGGCCAGTGTGGATGAAGCGCGGAAGATTATGGGGCTTACCCGACCCCATGCCGACGGCAACGAAGATGGCGTCCAAGTCTTTAACGGCGCGCATGAATTCCAGCCCGTAACTGGCGACACCGGCGACCAGCCAGGGATGAAACGCCGGGATCATGTGATGGCCTTCGCTCGCCGCCAGCGTTGCCGCATATTCAGCGGCCTCCTGAAAGTCATCACCATGTTCAACTAAATTGACGCCGAGGCTCCGCATGGAGGCATTCTTTTCAACCTCGTTGCCGCGTGGCACCAGCACCGTGGCCTGCATGCCGGTTGCCCGCGCGGCAAATCCGATGCTCTGGCCGTGGTTTCCCCGGGTCGCGGTAATGACACTGGTGATACAGGGTTGCTCTTCTTTCAGGCGTGTCATGTAATTCAGGCCGCCACGCACCTTGAAAGCACCGACAGGGGTGTGGTTCTCGTGCTTGACCCAGACCTCGCAGCCGCAGCGCTCAGCCAACAGCGGCCAAGTGTATTGTGGCGTCGCGGGCATATGCGCATAAACCCGCTCAGCCGCTTCATTCATTGCGTCCAAATCCAATGGCTGATTCATGTGTTCATCCATCTTTCAAGATTAAGAAAAGTCTAGCCTTTGCGGGCGAATACAATTCCAGAAACGATAATTACCGTCGAGGCGATAAGAGGCAAGGTCAACGTTTCGCCCAACAGCACGACCGCCAGGATCAGGCTGACCACCGGCATTGCGAACTGCACCGGGGCAATGCGAACGATGCCGCCCCGATCAAGCGCCCAATACCAGGCGATGTAGCCAATCACCGACGCCCCGATGGCCAAATACAAGACCGCATAGACGCTGACCGCCGGCAATGCCGTCAAGTCGGTATCGGCACCATAAAAAAGCATTACTGGAAATACCATCACCGCGGCGATGCAAATCCCCCAGAATGTGACGCTCAACGATCCGATCCGTGCCGCCGCCCGCGCCCCGACCACATAACCGAAACCGGCCGAAACTGACGCCCCCAGACACAACAAATCACCGCTTACAGTCGCCTCGCCGGCACCTGCATCCCTGAAAGAAATCAGAAACACCTCGCCAAACAGCGCGACGCCCATGCCGAACAACCATGCCCGTCCCGGTATCCGGCGCTCGGAAATTGCTCCGAACAAGCCGCTGAAGACAGGAATACCTGCATTAATCAGTGCGGCATGCGCGGCCGATGTTTGTTGAACGCCCATACTGAACAGAATGGTAAAGCCGATGAACCCGGCGACGGATGATAGCACCAACCATCCCCAGCCACTGGTATCCACCGGCATCCGAATGGGCACAAACACGATACACGGTAACAGAAAGATCGCAGCCACGACCGGTCGCAACATTCCGACCAATACCGGGTCGATGCCAGCGACGGCGAGCTTTGTTATCGCAGGGTTTGCGCCCCACAACAACACAGTCAGCGCCGCCGCCGCATATGCTCCGGGTAAAACAGAGGACTGTTTGGCTGCGGCTTGCACCTAGGCCATCCAGAACGGCTTGCCACCTTCTCTGATGGCATCACGACGCTGCAGACCGATATCATCAAGCAGATGAGAGTCCATATCACGCAGCCTTTGACGCTCCGTGGCGCGGCGCTGCCAGAAAATCAGCAGGTCGGCCAAACGCTTCGCATCCTCGATAAACAGCCGAATTCCGGACTTCAGCCAATGAACCCAACTCTGGGCAATCCGATGTGAGCCGTTATTTGACTTAATTGAAACGATACAATCATTCTTAATCATAGCCTTAATCCTTTTACCTAGAGGGTTTATCCAAAAACATTGTATCCATGTTCGCGTATTATCCATTTAATATATTGACTCAATCAGGGGGTCAATGTATAGATTGTCACCATGACAATATATTTACCGACCCTCGATACAGACAACAGTTCTGGCAAAACGCCCAAATATCTGGCCATTGCCGGAGCCATTGCCTCCGACATCGCAGACGGCACACTGCAACCCGGCGACCGCCTGCCCACCCATCGTGACCTCGCCTATCGCCTTGGTGTTACTGTTGGCACCGTTAGCCGCGCCTACGGCGAAATCGCCCGACAAAGCCTGACCAGCGGCGAGGTCGGTCGTGGCACCTTCGTTGCCGGGGCCGTGAAAACACAACCAGATTTCGCCATTCGCCGCACCCACCGCACGTCAGATCTGGTTGAAATGAGCATGAACTGGCCGACCACCGGGCGGGCCGGAGAAATGCTCAGTCGCACCCTCGCCGAGCTATCGCGTTCCAACGACCTGGGTACCCTGACCGAATATCAGCCCGCCTTCGGCATGCCCCACCACCGCGAAGCCGGAGCCGCCCTGATCGGCAAGCTTGGCCTGAGCGTCAACGCAGAAGACGTTGTCGTCACCAGCGGTGCGCAGCACGCCATGAACATTATTTTCACGACGGTCATGTGTGCCGGCGACCTGATGTTGACCGAAAAACTGACCTATCCGGCGATGAAAGCGCTTGCCCGGTCCTTGGGGATTCGCATGAAGGGCATCGACATGGACAACGAAGGCATCCTGCCCGATGCGCTGGAAGATGCCTGTCGGGCGGGTGGCGTGAAGGCGCTGTACACCATGCCGACCATTCAGAACCCGACCTGTACCATTCAAGGTGAGCAGCGACGTCAGGATATCGCCCGCATCTGCCAACAGTATGGTGTCACCATCATCGAAGACGATGTCTATGGCTTCCTGCCATCTGACCGCCCGGCCCCGCTGGCCAGCCATGCGCCCGAGATCAGCTATTATATTTCAGGCACGGCCAAGAGCATCGCCCCGGGCCTGCGCATCGGTTATGTGGTCGGGCCGTCTGCGGCGACAGCGAAACTGGCACACGCCGTACAGTTCACAAGCTGGATGGCGGCTCCACTGATGGCCGAGATCGCCACGCGCTGGATCATCGACGGCACCGCCGACGAGCTGATTGAATGGCACCGGGAAAATGCCCGCTTCCGAACCGCACTGGCCCTAAAAACACTCAGCGGACATGACATCGCCAGCCACCCGGAAGGCTATCACCTGTGGCTCACCCTGCCCTATAGCATCGCCGCTGACGATCTGTTGCGGATAGCATCGGGTCGCGGCATCGCGCTCACCCCACCCGATGTGTTCACGCTGGACGGCGACACGCCGCCGAACGCGGTGCGCGTCTGCTTCGGTGGGCCCGACACGATGCACGAACTGGAAAAGGGCCTGAATATCCTGCGCGAGATTCTCGAAGAACCGAGCGAGCCGGATTTGGCGCTCTTTTGATTTTTGCACGCTTCGCGTGGCACATCCTCTGGAAGCCAAGTTTAAATTTTTACAAGAGTCCGGTTTTCTACAAGCCCGCGACTGCGGGCCGCCGACCGTTCGGCGAAAGCCACGGGGCGAATGGCCCCGCCCGGCGACTGAGGGGCAATAAATAAAACGTGCCCTTCGGGAGCGTTTTATTTCAAAGCATGAGAGTGATTAAGCGGCCCATGCCCGGAACCATATCCCGGAGCCGTGCGAATTGCCTCGACAACATAAGCCCGGGCGCGCTGGACGGCATCGCTTAAGCCCAAGCCCTGCGCCAGACCGGCGGCAATGGCAGACCCCAGCGTGCAGCCAGTGCCGTGGGTGTGCTGTGTATCAATACGTTCAGATGAATATTCACCAACAAGGGCCCCGTCTTCAAACAGCGTGTCAGTAACCGTATCACCGGCAAGATGCCCGCCCTTCATCAACACCGCCTTCGCCCCCATCTCTGACAGCGCTGCCGCCGCACGGGCCACAGCATCCGGGCTATCAATGGTGATGCCGGTCAACGCCTCGGCTTCCGGAATATTCGGGGTCAGGACACCGGCCAGCGGCAACAGTCGGTCACGCAAAGCCGTCGTCGCATCCGATTGCAGCAATTCAGCCCCGCCTTTGGCGACCATCACCGGGTCAACGACGACAGGAACATTCAGATCATCCAGAACATCGGCGACCGCCATGATGATCCCGGCATCATGCAACATGCCGGTCTTTACCGCATCGACACCAATATCATCGATAACGACGCGCATTTGTTCAGTCACGAACTCGGGCGGCACTTCATGAATGGCGGTTACGCCGGTGGTGTTCTGGGCGGTCAGGGCGGTCACGGCCGTCATCGCAAAACCGCCCAATGCCGTTACCGTCTTGATATCGGCTTGAATACCCGCACCGCCGCCGGAATCAGAGCCCGCGACAATCAGTACCCTGCCCTGCATCAGCCGACTGCGTGTTCGACGGCGGCAACGATATCGCCGACAACTTCATTGACCAGGGTCTCGTTCTCACCTTCGGCCATAACCCGGATCAGCGGTTCGGTGCCTGATGCCCGGATCAGCAAGCGTCCACTGCCTGACAGCTTGTCTTCGCCAGCTTCAATCGACTTGATGACGCCTGAATCTTCCAGCGGCTGACCGCCGTTAAACCGCACGTTACGCAGCAATTGGGGAAGCGGCTTGAACGGGCGACAGCATTCACTCGCCGGAATACCGGCTGTAACCATCGCGGCTAGCACCTGCAAGGCCGCGACCAGTCCATCGCCGGTCGAACCGTGGTCGGCCAGCACGATATGCCCAGATTGTTCGCCGCCAATGTTGAAACCTTTCTCGCGCATGTATTCGACGACGTATCGATCGCCAACCTGTGTCCGGTGCAGTTTAAGTCCCTGGCCGTCGAGATACTGCTCAAGGCCAAGATTGGACATGACGGTCGCGACAATGCCGTCGCCTCGCAGGCTGCCGGATTTTTTCCAGTCTGTCGCGATCAGCGCCATCAGCTGGTCACCGTCAATCAAGGCGCCTGTTTCATCGACAATCAATACCCGGTCGGCGTCGCCATCAAGCGCGATGCCAATATCCGCGCCATGGGTGACGACACCCTCCATCAGGGCGTCCGGGCTGGTCGATCCGCAATCCTGATTGATGTTAAAGCCGTCCGGATCGACACCAATCGGGATAACCTCGGCACCCAGTTCCCACAGAACCTCGGGCGCAACCTTGTAAGCCGCACCATTGGCGCAATCGACGACGATCTTCAGGCCATCCAAAGTCATCCCCTTGGGGAAGGTGCGTTTAACGTGTTCGCTGTATCGGCCATGAGCATCATCCAGCCGCTTGGCCCGGCCAAGTCGTTCAGAGGCCGCCAGCGACGCGCTCATGTCACCGTCGATGCGATCCTCTATTTCCGCTTCCACCGCATCGGACAATTTGTAACCGTCAGGTCCGAACAGCTTGATGCCGTTGTCGCCAAAAGGATTATGCGAAGCCGAAATCATAACGCCCAGATCGGCACGCAATGTGCGGGTCAACATGGCGACGGCAGGTGTCGGCATCGGGCCGACCAGAATCACGTCCATGCCCATGGACACGAACCCCGACGTCAGCGCCGGTTCAATCATATAACCCGACAGCCGCGTATCCTTGCCGATAACGACCCGGTGGCGATGATCGCCGCGAGTGAAATGGGCGGCTGCGGCCATACCGACGCGCAGCGCCGTTTCAGCCGTCATCGGTTCGCTATTGGCGGCGCCACGAATTCCATCGGTGCCGAACAGTTTTCTAATCATATTCAATCATTCCAGAATCTATGCCCGTCTTGTAGGCCAGATTCTCGCAAACAGGAATTAACTTTTTGTTTCGCTTCGTTGCAAGGCCCGAGGACCAGTTTTATAGAAGAGGTAGCTGTCCAGTTTCATCCAATAGGATGACACCGTTCAATAACCATTGCTTCGGGCGGCGGCTATTGGTTCCCATCGCAAACACCATTCCCTTTTCTGGATACTTTTCGTTAAACACTTCGCCCATTTTATCCAACGCTGGTTTCTCGCCCTCGCTACGACTAAACCTCCAATACATGGCTGATGTTTCCCAGTCATGGCATATTCCCTTATGTGTTTTTCCATCCTCAGAACTGTAATCAAAACTAAATTCATACGGACATGGCTCAAGCGGAGTTTTTTCATCATCAAGAAACGACTTTTGCGATGCAGCCTTTATGTAATCCTGCCGCTCTTTTTCCAATTCTTCTGGTTTCTTTAAGCGCCATTTAAAGCGGGTATTTTGAGGACGAATAAGCGTCAAACTTTGTCCTCTTTTAGCTGCGTCTTCCACAGAAGGACGGATAAGGGAATTTAGGAAATTAGGCCGTTTGGATTTTGGCAAAATCTTTCCGAGAACGATGGAACCTTCTTGAACATACCTACTTTCTGGGCGGCTATCATCCTTCGGCAAACGGTACTTATATTCAATCCATTGCCACCGCTGAAATTTACTTTCTTTAAGATGGCGAAACCTAATCGGGTATTGCCTACGCCATTCCAGTTCAGGGGTTACACCAGCACAACAAACCGTTTCTCCATGAACCTTACCTCCCCGTGGCAAGGCCTTCACTAGAACCAGAGATTTTTCGTGTCTTATTCCTTGCTCCACTTGTCGCCCTCCCATTAGGCACATCAAGATGCTTTATGTTCGCACCGATAATACCTGAAAGAGCCTCACCCACCAACTTTCGGTGGCATTTCTCTGGATCACGCTCGTAGCACATCAAACAAGACTTCTTCCCTTCCGCAAATGGAATAACTCTTTCAATCGCTGCCTTAAATTCTTTTGTTTTCATATGAGCAGCAAAAATCCGTAGAAACTCTCCGTGGTTTCCTGCTTTAGCAGCATCCCTCCCTTCTTTTGGGTCACCAAGGCCCTTCAGATGAACGTACTCAATCCCTGCATCATTTAATGCTTCACCCAATGCGCGTTTAGAAAACCCCTTACGGCGGGATAAAGGAAGTTGACGGACGTCAACTAACACCTGAACCTGCGAGGTCAATAGGGTTGCAATAAAATCCTCTAACGATGATTTTTCATACCCGATAGTGGCAATGGTCATTTCGGCCTCTAAATCATGATCTATGTTCGCTTCCCCGAAAGCGAATCCAACTTCATGATCTTCCAGAACATTGTAATAAAACGTAAAGAGCCAAGACAGTAGTTATTGTTGCTCGTTGGTTTTCGTCAGAGCATCCCAAACGGCCAGCGCCTGTACGGTCTCGGCGACATCATGGACACGCAGGATATTGGCTCCCTGGTCGATCCCGGCCAGCGCCGCGGCCAATGAACCGCCCAATCGCTGCTTCGGGTCCTTGACGTCTGTGATCTTGCCGATGAAGCTTTTGCGCGAGACACCAAGCACCACCGGGCAGTCCAGTTCCGATAGCAAATGGAGTCGACCCAGAATATCCAGGTTGTGTTCCAGCGTCTTGCCAAAGCCAATACCGGGATCAATGGCGATGCGTTCCTTGTCGATACCGGCAGCGACACAGGCATCAATGCGGGCAGACAGGTATTGGCGAACATCCATCGCTGCATCTGCATAGGACGGATTATCCTGCATGGTGCCGGGTTCGCCCTGCATGTGCATAAGAATCACCGGCACGTCTTTTTCAGCGACGACGCCCATCGAGTCCGCATCACCCGTTAGTGCCGTCACGTCGTTAACGATGCTGGCACCGGCGCTAAGGGCCGCCGTCATGACAGCAGCGTGGCGGGTGTCGACGGATACCGTCAGCCCGGCATCGGCCAGAGCCTCGATAACCGGAAGGATGCGGGAAAGTTCTTCATCAATGCTGACAGGCGCAGCACCGGGACGGGTCGACTCGCCGCCGATATCAAGAATATCGGCACCGTCTGCGGCCAGCCTGAAACTGTGCGCTATGGCGTTTTCAGTATCGGCATGATCGCCGCCATCTGAAAAACTGTCGGGAGTAACATTGACGACACCCATAACAAGCGGGCGGCCAAGGTCGAGCCCCGCGAAATTAGACACTAGTTGCCCGGTTGCGGTTCTGGTCCGCCGATCCCACCCTTGTCGCCAGATGGTTTTTCAGACTTGGCAGGGCCACTACTGGGCACCGAAGACTTCGGAGTGCCATCGCTTGGGTTGTCCTCGTCCGGACGGGTGATGTCTTCGCCTTTCAACAAGGCGGTGACGTCAGCACCGGACAGGGTTTCATATTCAAGCAGCGCCTGAGCAATCATTTCCAACTGGTCGTTGTGCTCGGTCAGAATCTTGCGGGATTTTTCCTCGGCTTCCTCGACCAGACGACGGACTTCCTTGTCAATCAATTCAGCCGTCGCATCCGATACGTTCTTGTGCTGAGTGACGGAACGACCAAGGAAAATTTCCTCTTCGTTATCCGAATAGCGCAGACGCCCCAGCTTGTCGCTGAAACCGTATTCGGTGACCATGCGACGCGCCATGTTGGTGGCTTGCTGAATATCGTTACTGGCGCCGGTGGTAATGTTTTCGACGCCGAACACCAGTTCTTCGGCCATGCGTCCGCCAAACATCATCGCAAGTTTGGATTCCATTTCCAGCATGGAGTAGCTGTAGCGATCGCGTTCAGGCAGCGACATGGTAACGCCGAGTGCGCGGCCACGCGGAATGATCGTCACCTTGTGCAAGGGGTCGTGCTTGGGCACATGAATACCGACAAGAGCATGCCCGGCTTCGTGATATGCGGTCAGCTTCTTTTCATCGTCGCTCATCACCATCGAGCGACGCTCGGTGCCCATCATCACCTTGTCCTTAGAGGCTTCGAAATCGGCCATGGTAACGACACGCTTCGATGAACGCGCCGCCAGCAAGGCAGCCTCGTTCACAAGGTTGGCCAGATCGGCACCGGAAAATCCGGGGGTACCACGGGCGATGACACGGGCATCCACATCGGGGCCAAGGGGCACTTTTTGCATATGAACCGTCAGAATTTTCTCGCGGCCAATGATATCGGGATTGGGAACCACGACCTGACGGTCAAAACGACCGGGACGCAGCAACGCCGGGTCCAGCACGTCAGGCCGGTTGGTCGCGGCAATCAGAATGACACCTTCATTTGATTCGAAGCCGTCCATTTCGACCAGCATCTGGTTCAGGGTCTGCTCGCGTTCATCGTTGCCACCGCCAAGACCGGCACCGCGATGGCGACCGACGGCATCCAGCTCATCAATAAAGATAATGCACGGCGCGTTCTTCTTGCCCTGTTCGAACATGTCACGCACACGCGACGCACCGACACCGACGAACATTTCAACAAAGTCGGAACCCGAGATAGAAAAGAACGGAACATTGGCCTCGCCTGCGATGGCGCGTGCCAGCAGCGTCTTGCCGGTACCCGGAGGGCCGACCAGCAGACAGCCTTTCGGAATTTTACCGCCGAGGCGCTGGAACTTCTGTGGGTCTTTCAGGAAATCGACGACTTCCTCGACTTCCTGCTTGGCTTCATCGACACCGGCGACATCATCAAAGGTCACCCGAACGGTGTTTTCATTCAGCATGCGGGCCTTCGACTTGCCAAAGCCCATGGCCTTGCCACTGCCGCCCTGCATCTGACGCATGAAGAAAATCCACACACCAATCAGAAGCAACATCGGGAACCATGAAATCAGGACACCCCAAAGGGTCGGCGAGCCATCTTCGGACGGCTGTGCCGTAATCCGGACTTTCTGCTTGTCCAGCTTGTCGATCAGGTTGGGATCATTGGGCGCGTAGGTGCCAAAGGCGCGACCGTCACGGTAATGGCCGGTGATATTGCGTCCCTTGATGGTGACGTCACCGACCTCGCCGTTATTCACAGCGCCGAGGAAATCCGAAAATGCCAATTGCGATTGTGGTGTCCGAGGCTGCGACGAGCCCTGGAACATGTTGAACAGTGCAAACACCAACAGCGCGATGATCACCCATAGCGCCAAATTCTTATTAAAATTCAAAACTTCGTCCTCATCCGTTCAACGCCACCCCACATCCTAGGGGGTGTACCATATAAGAGATAATAGCAAAAACTCAATTCGCAACAACAAAGCCTGTTGCCGACAAGGCCCGGGGCGGGTGGAATCCGGTCATCTGGAACCCCGGAGCCGTCTCGCTGCGCCGGTAAAGGTGGGCGACGGCGGCAACTCCCTGATCATCAATCAGGCTCGGCAGGGTTAAACCGGCAACCCTTGGAATTCCTAAGGCTTTGATTTCAGGGGCTTTATTGACAATTTCATTCCAGCCTTCGAGCCCAAGGGGGGCGAGCGTTAGCGGCATTTTCGCGGATTCATCAAGGCTGAGGGCGAAGCGCCTGTCCCAATCGATGATTTCACCGATATTCAATACTGTCGGCGTCGGCAAGTCGCGCCTCTCACGACACACCAGAAACGTGCCGCGGACCAACAGGACACGGCAGCGCGACAATGTCACCCCGGGCCAATCGTCAATATCAATGGCCAACTTCATCTGTTGATGCAGCCGTTCAAGCTTTTCCAGCCGCGGGGTGTGGTCTCTGCCACCAATACACATCAACAGACGTCCCAGTACCCTGAGAGAAATCTCGTCACCGGTGGCAAACAAGGCATCCGTATCGACAGCCGCATAACCCGAAGCATGAACCCGGCAACTGTGCGCCATGTGACGAGAGGCCTCGGCCTCGAGACTGGTTCTGGCACGCGCCATGCGACCGGCCGTTTCGACCAGCATGGATACACTGGGCTGGCCTTCACCTGCCAACATCAACGTCTGGCGGATGCGCACCCGGGCAAATTTCGTATCCTCATTCGATGGGTCCTCGACCCAATCCTGGTCATATGCCTTCAGCGTTGCCACAAGCGCTGCACGCGACACTCCCAGCACAGGGCGCAACAGTCGCACGTGAGCATCCTCGACAATCGCCGACATGGCGGCCAGACCGTCAAGGCCGCTACCCGCGCCAAGACGCAACATCAATGTTTCGGCCTGATCTTCGCGCTGATGGGCCAACAGCAAGTGCAGGACACCGGCCTCGCGACACCAACCTTTGAGCAAACGATAACGGGCCTCGCGGGCCTTTGACTGAACGCCGGTATCGGGCTTTGGGCCCTGCCAGCAAAGAATTTCATGGGCGATGCCACGCACCGCCAGCCAGTCGGCAACCTGAACGGCTTCGTCACCAGAGCCTGAACGCAATCCATGATCAACGGTCAGTGCCGTAACACGACCGCCACGCGCACGCGCCCAGGCATCGGCCAGCAACACCAGCGCCATACTGTCAGAGCCACCGGAAACAGCGACGGCAATATGCGGGGATGACTCGAACGGCCCGAACGGCGTCATCAAGTCCGCCATGCGGTTTTGGTCAACGGGTGAAATGCTATTTGTTACAGCCATACTGTTCTACCAAGGGCGATGCCCGGCTACTCGCAGCCGGCGCGTTTCTTTTCCGCCGCCAGTTTCGAGGCAATGTTTCCAGATAAGTCGGTGAAATCCGTAGCCAGCTTTTCGAAGCTGGCGCAGGCCTGTGCCTTCTTGTCCAGATTCAGCAACGACATGCCAAGCTTCAACAATGTATCGGGGGCCTTTTGTGATGACGGGTCGGCCTGATATCCAGCCAGGAAGACTTCGGCGGCCTTGACGTACTGCCCTCGCACATAATGACTTTCGCCAAGCCAGTAGCGAGCATTTCCAACCAGCGGGTCATCACTGTGCAGTTCAATAAATTCCTCAAATGCCAGTTCAGCCCCGGCGTAATCAGCCCGACGCAGCAAGCCAAAAGAGAACTTGTAGCGATCCTTGGCCGATCCTTCGGGCAGGACCGTCGGCTTCTTCAACTGCTGTGCCGCAATCCCTGATGGAGATGCTGAAACACTGGCGGCTTGTTGTGACGCCCTTGATGGGGAAGGCGCAGACGCCTCGTCAGTGGCATCGTCGGGTAAAGCTTTGACTGGAATGGTGCCAAGCGTTCCAGACGGCGCCGCACCGGGCAAGACTTTCTGAACACCGGGTGGTGACGGCGCGGCGCTGACAGCAGGAGCACCGCTTTCCATGGCCCGCAAGCGCAAGTCGATGTCCGAATTCATCCGTTCCAGCAGTTCTTTCATCTGGACAATTTCGAACGACATATTTTCGACGCGACCGGTAACGGCGCGCAATTCGTCTTCCATATCCGTCACGCGAACGGCAATCCGCGCCATCGCATTGGGTGCGCTCGATACGCCTTCGCCTTCTGACCCACCTTCCGTCCCCTCGACACCGCCACGCGATACTTGCAGGTTCAGGGTGCGGATGTCGCGTTCCAGACGTTGCAGCTTGTCGAGAACCTGTTTCAACATCTCGTCGCTTTGGGCATGAACGGGCGCCGCAGCAAGAAGCGCTGCCAGCAACACAGGAAGTCCGAAAATTTTTCTGATGGTCATGGGCACCATTTTCATCGGTTTACTCGTTCGCATTGTCGATATCAATTCAGGCAAAAATAGGGCGCTTGCCATCCGACAAGCGCCCTATTCTTAAACCATACGCACGCTTTTAAAAGCGTTTAGCGAACAGCGGTAACCGAACGACGGTTCTGTGCCCATGCGGCTTCATTCGAACCAAGGGCAACCGGGCGTTCCTTGCCGTAGGAAATCGTCTTGACCCGGTTGGCGGAAATGCCAAGGGCAATCAGATAGTCCTTCGCCGAGTTGGCACGGCGATCGCCGAGAGCCAGGTTGTATTCGCGCGTACCACGTTCATCGGCATGACCTTCAAGGGTAATGCCAGCGGACGGGTGTTTTTTCAGCCACACAGCCTGCTTTTCGAGTGTACGGCGAGCATCGGGCTTGAGGTTGTATCTATCAAAGTCGAAAAACACACGGTCACCGACATTAACAACAAGATCTTCCTGCGAACCCATCTTCGGTCCGCTGACTGATGATGTTGCACCGGTGCCAGTCGTCGCCGCGCTGTCTTCCGACGTGGTGCTGCAAGCAGCAACCAGCATGAGCGCTGCCGCCATGCTCAAAATCTTGAAACGCATTTAATTAGTCTCCCTCGTCGGAGTTCATCGAAATTACATTCGCCGGAAAAACAGTATTTCGTTCAACCGACATTCCAAAAGAGTATAAGTCCTCTAAACCATTGTCTTAAAGAGAAAAATGATCAAGACCAAGACCTTTTTTACAAATAAAAGTGAGACGGCTGCATTGAGTCGTCTCGATACCACTTAATCCGCCTCCGGAGATTACGGAATCAGGGGGGACCATGCCGGGTCCGATGCATCCATCGGGGTTATGACTTCGCGTTCGTTCTGACCGGTCAGATCAATGGAAAAAACCCGTGTTTCGCCGCCGCTGCCATCGTTATTCGACGGCTTCTGACGGAAAAACATCAGCACCCTGCCATTCGGAGCCCAGGTCGGCGCTTCGACCAGGAAATCTTCCGCCAGCAGCCTTTCGCCGCTGCCGTCAGGCTGCATGACGCCAATGTAAAAGCGACCACCGGTAAATTTGGTAAAGGCAATCAAATCACCACGCGGCGACCAGACAGGCGTCGCATATCGGCCTTTGCCAAAGCTGATGCGCTTCACCCCTCGACCATTGGAATCCATCACATACAATTGCTGGCTGCCGCCACGGTCAGAGTTGAAGGTGATGCGATCGCCGTCGGGTGCATAGCTGGGCGAGGTATCGATAGCCGAATGATTGGTCAATCGTTTAACCGCCCGCGTCCTGAGGTCCATCGTATAGATCTCGGAATTGCCGTCCTTTGCCATACTCATGATGACTTTTTTACCGTCGGGCGAGAACCGGGGGGCGAAGGTCATGCCGGGGAAATCACCCAGGACTTCCTGACGTCCGGTATCGATGTTGAAGATATAGACCCGGGGCAAGTCGCCGTAATAAGACAAGTAGGTAATTTCCTGCAGGGTCGGCGAGAACCTGGGCGTCAGCACCAGCGTTCCGGGGTCGGTCAGGAAGCGATGATTGGCGCCGTCCTGATCCATAATCGCCAACCGCTTGACGCGGCGGTCCTGTTTTCCGGTTTCGGCGATATAGACAATACGGGTATCGAAGTATCCGCTTTCACCGGTTATCCGCTTGTAGATGGAATCCGCGATGATGTGTCCGATCCGCCGCCAGTTATCGGGAACGGTAAAATAGGCAAGGCCGACCATTTGCTGTTCGGCAAACACATCCCACAGTCGGAATTCGACTCTCAAACGGCCGTCACTGACCATTTCTGCACGACCCTGTACCAACGCCTGGGCATTGATTACGCGCCAGTCGCCAAACCGCGGCAAGCTGTTCATGGCCTGACTGGTCTGGATAAAGGATCGCTTGTCGAGCGGCTGGAACAGGCCGGATCGCTCCAGATCATCGGCAATGACACCGGCGATATTGGTGCCGAACTTTTTCTCGGAACTGCTGGCACCATTGAAATCGGTGATAGCGATGGGCATCGGCTCGGACGTGCCGCGCGTAATATCGATACGCAGTTCTGCCATGGCAGCGGACATCATCGCGCCTGTGAATATAACGGCCAAAACCCCTGTCCCGGCGAATTTCCTTATGGACATTAGAACCGTCATCTCCCGAACATCTCCTTGGGATTAAATATCAGAGTCATGGTTTTCCAGCGATCGAACTTGTCACGCGGTAACTTGAAGGGTTGGCAGCGTTTGTTCAACACTGCTCTTAAAGCACTTTCCGCCATGGCACGCAAAAAAGGATCAGACTGAAGGCCGGTATTCCCGACCCGCGCGTCACGCACAGTACCGTCCGGGTTCATGGCGACGCCGATTTCGATAATCATGTTTTCTGCATTCTTGGCTCCGGCTGGAAGGTTCCAGCACTTGGCAATTTGCTGACGAACAAGATCAATTTCGCTGATGGTCAGCGGCTTGTCAGCGTCGAAACTGCTTTTTTTGGAAATCAGCGCGCGGGCTATATCCTCTTCGAAAGTCGATTTCGGTTTTTCCTTTTTCTTGGGCTGTTCTTTTTCCGTCGTTTGCGGCTGCTTCTTCAGGTTGGCCACTGTCTTCAGCACGGAATCAAAAGTTTCCGGCGGCTTAGGTTTTTTCGATGGCTTGACACGTGCCAGAACCGCCGAGGTTTTTGGCTTCGCCTTTACCTTGTCTTTCGGCTTTTCCTTGGGTTTTTCCTTGGGCTTCGGCTTCGGGGCCGGCTTGGCCGTTGGCGCAACGACCGCGACTTCCGGTTCCGGCTCGGGTTCTGGTGGCGGCGGTGGCGGGGCCGATGGCGTCGGCTTGGAATATTGCTGCGGCTTCGGTTTAGCTGGTTCCGGTTTCGGCTCGACCTTTTTCGGTTCTGGTTTTTTCGCCTCAGGCTTGGGCTTCGACTTGCGTTTCGATTTCGACTTCTGTTGCATGGCGTTGGTTACGTCCGAGACATCAATAATCTCGACCATGATCGGAACGTCCATCATTACATCGCGGCTGAGCATCGGCAAACCGAAGTAGCCGAGTACCATAATCGCAACGTGCAGCGCGATGGATATGCCGAAACCGCTTCGCATGTCCTAGCGCGTTCCTTTTTTCTTTCTCGGCGATGGGGCGGCACGCTGGGTAATCAGGGCGACCTTGCGGAAACCGGCAGCATTAACGACGCCCATGACCTGCATCACCCGGCCATAATTGACGTTCTTGTCGCCGCGCACGAAAATCCGGACATCTGGATTGTTACCGGTGATCGCCTTCAGACGCGGCACCAGCCCACTCAGTTCCAGTTCTGTATCCTGAAGAAAAACCTTTCCTTCGGCGTTGACGCTAACGGCCAGCGGCTCATCCTGACCGGGCACGACCGAGGCCTTGGTTTTGGGCAGATCGACGGTAACGCCAACGGTCAGCAACGGTGCCGTGACCATGAAAATGACCAGCAGCACCAGCATCACATCGACCATCGGGGTGACGTTAATCTCGCTCATGGGGCGACGGCGGTTACGGTACGACAGCCGCGAGCCACCATTGGAATTGCCGAGGGAAGTCGCCATGGTTCTGCCTATTCCCCTGCCGTCGATTGGCCACGTTCGTCGAGCTGACGCGACAGGATGGCCGAAAATTCACCGGCGAAGCTGTCGAGGCGTCCGGCGTAACGATCAAGATCGCGGCTCAGCTTGTTATAGGCAACAACCGCCGGAATGGCGGCCAGCAGACCAAGTGCTGTGGCGAACAATGCCTCTGCGATGCCCGGTGCGACCACCGCCAGCGATGTATTCTTCGATATGGCGATGGCCTGAAAGCTGTTCATGATGCCCCAGACGGTACCGAACAGGCCGATGAACGGCGCCGTTGATCCGGTCGTCGCAAGGAACGTCATGTACCGTTCGACCCGGTCCATTTCGCGGGCCAGGGTGATCTGCATGACCCGGTCGATGCGCTCCGATAAATTGACCCGCGCCGTGCTGTCGGATTCACCGCCCGATGGCGCGCGCTTCCATTCCTTCATGGCGGCAACGAAAACCGCCGTCATTGGATCGCCCGGCCGGTTCCCGGTACGCGAATACAGATCGTCCAGCGACACGCCCGACCAGAACGACTGTTCAAACTGACTGGCCCCGGCATTAAGTTTGCGAATTCCCAGAAGCTTCTCGAAGATAATCGCCCAGCACCATATCGATGCCAGCAACAACACGATGATCACCGACTTGACGATCAGGTCGGAACGCATGAACAACGACCATACGGAAAAGTCGATGTCGGCGACCGAACCCGCCAGAGTGACTGAATCAATTACAGTATTTTCCATTCTTATCTCTTCTTCACTTTACAGATAATTTTTCAAGATTTTCGCGCAGGCTTCCGGCAATTCGTGCCGCCTTTGCCGCCTCGTCCATACAGACAAGGCGGATGGTCATATCGACCAGTTCTTCATCGCCACGAAACACACGTTGGCGACCGGTCATAGATGCGCCGCCAATTTCTTCGACCGTGGTGTGGACTTGCAGTTCGTCATCAAGGCGTGCCGGTTTCATGTAATCGGCACTGACGCTACGCACCGCAAAGACCAGCCCTTCATCGTCAATCAGCTTTGAGCTTTCGATGCCGACCGTGCGCAGCATTTCCGTGCGTGCCCGTTCGGCGAATTTAAAATAATTGGCGTAATAGACGATACCACCGGAATCTGTGTCCTCGTAATAAACGCGCAATGGAAAGACATGGGTTTTGTCAGTCATCGCCGGACTCCGCCACCAGTTCCAGTTGCGTCGCCGCCATGGTCGTCGGCGGTGTCAGCCCCAGATGCCCATAAGCCTGTCCGGTCAGCGCCCGGCCGCGCGGCGTGCGCATCAACAGACCTTGTTGAATCAGATACGGCTCAATCACTTCTTCGATGGTGTCGCGCTGTTCCGACAAGGCGGCTGCCATGGTTTCGACACCGACCGGGCCGCCGCCATAGTTTTCGGCGATGCATGACAGGTAACGCCGGTCCATGGCATCAAGCCCCAGCATGTCAACGTCAAGCCGGTTCAGCGCCGCATCGGCAATGTCCTTGCTGACTTCTTTTGTTCCATCAACATGGGCGAAGTCGCGCACCCGGCGCAGCAATCTTCCGGCCACCCGTGGTGTACCGCGCGATCGCTTGGCAATTTCCGCCGCCCCGTCTTCGGTCAGATCCAGTCCCAGCAGCCCGGCCCCGCGAGTGACGATGCTGACCAGTTCCGCCGGTTCGTAAAACATCATCCGCATGGGGATGCCGAAACGTTCGCGCAGCGGTGTCGTGATCAGGCCCGAACGGGTCGTCGCCCCGACCAGCGTGAACGGTGGCAAGTCGATACGCACAGATCGCGCCGCCGGACCTTCGCCGATAATCAGGTCGAGCTGATAGTCTTCCATCGCCGGATAGAGAATTTCTTCGACCACCGGATTGAGACGGTGAATTTCGTCGATGAACAAAACATCGCGTGGTTGCAGATTGGTCAAAATGGCGGCCAGGTCACCGGCCTTGCCGATCACCGGCCCGGATGTGGCACGAAAACCAACCCCCAGTTCGCGCGCCGTAATTTGTGCCAGCGTCGTTTTGCCAAGACCCGGTGGGCCGTAAAACAGCACATGGTCCATAGCGTCACTGCGCGAGCGCGCCGCCTCGACGAAGACCTTTAAATTGTCACAGACCTGTCGCTGACCAACGAAGTCACCCAGAGTCTGCGGACGCAAACCGACATCCATATCCTCGCCTGTTGCTTCCGGCTGAATGACGCGATCATCGGTCATCGGGCATGCTCCCCGGTATTCATGCTGGGTGCCAGTTCAGCCAGACCGGCGCGGATCAGTTCTTCAAGCCCTGCCCCCTCGCCCAATTGTCCTGCGGCATGGCTGACGGCAGTCAGTGCATGGGACGGCGAATAACCCAGATTGACCAGGGCAGAGACCGCCTCGCCCGTTAACCCGTGATCGCCTGCCGTTTGTCCATCCATGGTGGCAACAGGGCCGAGCGCAATCCCGGCGACCTTGTCTTTCAACTCGCTCAAAATCCGGGTCGCCAGTTTCGGGCCGACGCCCGGCGCACGTGTAATCGCAGTTTTATCGCCTGCGGCAATGGCCTGTACCAGTTCATCGCCGCTTAATGCCGACAACATGCCAAGGCCAACCTTGGCCCCGACGCCTTGGACGGTCGTCAGCAAACGATACCAGTCGCGCTCGGCGGTATCGGCAAAACCGTACAGGTGAATGTGATCTTCGCGCACGTGGGTGTCGATGGTCAGGCTGGCTGCTTCGCCAATGCTCAACCGGCCCAATGTGCGCGCCGAACAGAAAACCAGATAACCGACACCGCCGACATCGATGATGGCAAAGTCCTCGCCCAGTTCGTCAATCAGTCCGGTCAGCTTGGCAATCATCGTGCGCCTCCGGCAACGGCGACAAGTTCGGCGGTTTGCCGAAGATGGGCATGACAGATGGCGACGGCCAACGCGTCTGCTGCATCCGGCCCGGCGATTTCGATGCCGGGCAGCAACACCCCGACCATTGTCTCGACTTGTTGCTTGGCCGCATGGCCCGCGCCGACGACGGACTTTTTAATCAGGTTCGGCGTGTATTCGGCGACCGGCAGTCCGGCCAGTCCCGGGGCTAACATGCAAACGCCGCGCGCCTGTCCCAGCTTCAGAGTCGAGGCGGGGTTCTTGTTGACGAAGGTTTCCTCGACGGCGGCTTCATCCGGGGCATATTCGGCAATGATGGCAGCAAGGCCATTGTGCAGTTCAACCAGCCGTTCGGACAGCGGCTTCGATGCGCTCGATTTGACAACGCCATTGGCGACATGAGACAGACGGTTGGCATCACTGTCGATGACCCCCCATCCAGTCTGTCTTAATCCCGGGTCCAGTCCGAGTAATCTCATCTCAGCTTGTCCGTTCCTTCATGCGCTCAAACGCTCCATAACATCATCGGCAATGTCGAAGTTGGCGGCGACGCGTTGAACGTCGTCGTTGTCTTCCAGCACGTCGAGCAATTTCAAAAGGCTTGATGCCTTGTCTTCGTCGACGGCAATTGAATTCTGCGGTTTCCAGTCGAGACGCGCCGCATCCGGAGCGCCATACTTGGCTTCCAGTGAGTCCCGAACGGAACCAAGGTCGTCGGGTGCACAGGTAATTTCATGGCCGTCATCGCTGCTGTCCACATCGTCGGCGCCGGCTTCCAGAGCGGCCTCGAACATGGCGTCGGCGTCTGCCGTGTCGCCTGCATATTCAATCAGGCCGATTTGGTCGAACATGAAACCGACGCTGCCCGTTTCACCCAGATTACCGCCGAATTTGGTAAAGGCGGCGCGAACCTCGGCTGCCGTGCGGTTGCGGTTGTCGGTCAGGGTCTCGACAATAACGGCGACACCGCCCGGACCGTATCCCTCGTAACGCACTTCGTCGAAGTCGGTGTCGTCTCCGCCACCGGCACCTTTTTTAATGGCGCGTTCCATATTGTCTTTGGGCATGTTGACCGCTTTGGCCGCTGCAATGGCCGTGCGCAAACGCGGATTCATATCCGGGTCCGGCAAGCCGCTCTTGGCGGCGACGGTCAGTTCGCGGATGTGCTTGGCGAAAACCTTTGCCCGCTTGGCGTCCTGCGCGCCCTTGCGGTGCATGATATTCTTGAATTTTGAATGGCCAGCCATAGTCGTTCGTTCACCTTTGTTACCTGGATGAATTTTCCAAGCACCTGTATAGCGGATTCGCCACGGAATTCCGCCGATAATCGTTGCTGGCGAAGCTACAGGTGTAATATGGCAGGATTGGGGCATGTATCGTGCCGAAATAAGAACCTGACTTCCCGAGACCGCACCATTTTGAAGGATGCGCCAACGAATGCCGCTACCCTTCTTCAGTCCCGGCCAGTCGTCCACCAATGCGGACCGGGCGCACCGTCGTCGCCAGTCCGGTATCGTCGTCGGTTTCGACATAGACCGCACACAAGGTCGCCTCGCCGTTTGCCGGTTCCAGCCTTCCTGTCGGCATATGCGAGGTAAAGCGTGCCACCGCATTGGCCTTTTGCATGCCAATCACCGAGTCGTAATCGCCGCACATGCCCATATCGGTCTGGTAGGCGGTGCCGCCGGGCAGGATTTGCGCGTCCGCCGTCGGAATATGGGAATGACTGCCGACAACGACCGAGGCTCGGCCATCGCAATGGTGCCCCATGCCCATTTTTTCAGACGTCGCTTCGGCATGCATATCGACAATAATAGCGTTGACCGTATCGCCGAGCCGTTGTTTTTCCAGTGCCTTGTCGACGCCAAGAAAAGGATCGTCGAGCGGGTTCATGAACAGCCGCCCCATTGGATGGACGACCAGAACCTTGGCTCCGTTCCGGGCCTCGAACTCGGCAACGCCGGTTCCGGGGGTTCCCTTTGGATAATTCAGCGGGCGCAGCAGGCGCGGATCGCCATCAATGGTGTTCATGATTTCGCGCTGGTCCCAGACATGATTGCCCGTGGTGATGGCATCGACGCCGACATCATAAAAAGAACGACAGATTTTTTCGGTAATGCCAAAGCCGTGGGCCGCGTTCTCGCCGTTGACGAGAACGAAATCCAGATCCATCCGGTCGCGCAGACCGGGGATGTTGTCTTCGATCACCTTGCGACCGCTGCGTCCAATGACGTCTCCGCAACAGAGAATTTTCATGCCTTAGGTCTTCCCGCCATTTATTGATTCGAAACGGATCATAGCATCCTCGGTAACGACCGCATCGAGACATTGATCATGATCGGCATGCGGAATTGCATCCAGCTCTTGGGACGCAAAGCCGATGCCAACGGCGGTGACGTTTCCCTGTGTACGCAATTGATCCAGCGTCCGGTCATAAAAACCTCCGCCCTGTCCCAACCGGTGGCCGCCCGCATCGAACGCCAGCAGCGGCACCAGAACGATATCGGGCCTGACTTCCAGAGACCCAACGCATGGCTCGTCGATGCCATAGGCCCCTTCAACCAATTCGTCGCCATCGCACCATGTGCGAAATATCAGCGGTTGGTTCGCTCCGGTGACCACCGGCAAGGCCAGCGTCGCGCCCGCATCGGCCAGTGCCGTCATCAGCAGCCCGACATCGACTTCGCTGTTCGACGCCCGATAACCGGCGACGACGAGCCCATTAACAGAGCCAAGCGATTGCATTGCATGTTCGGCAATAGCCGACGCCGATGCTGCCCCGATGGCCTTGAACGCGGCACGGCGGGCGGCTCGGGCCTCGCTCCGCACGCGCGCTTTGTCATCATCCGGGCTCATAGAGAAGACTCAAATCTGTTGGAATGTCTGATTAAGTGGAACGGCGCCGCGAAACCGTTGGCCGGAGATCCTCCGTGGCCTGCAGTTGCAGGTGGGCACCACATGCCGAGCCCAGGAGCCCGGTAGAGGCAGTTCCCGATAGGTGGATATTGGCCCCAGGGATAACGTAAGCCTGACATGAACCGCAGCCACCGTTCCTGTACTCTATCTAATCCTGTTCGAGGCGTTCGGCAATGCTTTCTATGCGTTCGGCCAGCGCTTCGAAGGCCTGAGACAGGTTTTCGTCAGTCTCAGCCCTTGCAGCGACACCGGCATTTTTCTTCAGGGAATCTATTTCGGCATACTGGTCCGACAGTTCATCGGCAATCAGCAGGTTGACCATAACCAGCAGACGGCTGTCGCCAACATCACCGACGGCGGCCGTCAGTTCCTTGGCCCGTTTGTCTATATAACTGCCAAGACGTTCCAGGTGTTCTTCCTGTCCTTCATCACAGGCGACCTGATAGTCCCGGTTGTTGATGGTGACGGTGACTTGTCCCATATCCTTAGCTTTCTAGAACAGCGTTCAGCCGCCCGATGGTTTTTTCCAATCGTACAGAGACTTCCGAACTGGCCTTGCCAAGGCGGGTGTTCTCGGCCCGCAGGGCTTCCACATCTTCATTCAGGGCTTGCGACTGTTTACTGCCGCTATTGGTAATGGCCGTTTCCAGTCGCAGGACGGCCTTGTCCAGTCGTTCGCGCGCACGGTCGACCTGCGATGGCTTGGAAATATTTTTATTACCGGCTGAACTCACTTAAAGGCTCTCCCTATCGGACCTGTTGGGAATATCGGGTCCGAATCACTGCATACATCATAAGACAAATATGCAAGCCGATGCACGGCAAAGCTAGTCCTTGTCTGAACCCCTGTTGCGGACTATGTCTAGCCGCATGAGTAACCCCATTATCATACACGATGTCGGGCACGCATCTGCGGCGATGGCCGTTGCCGTCGAACTGGATATCGATATCACCCTTGTCAGCGCGCCGGGCGCCGTCGCCTATCTGGGGGCAACGGTATTTCGCGACATCATCGCCGAGGCCGCCCGGGAAAATCCGCAAGCCCGCTACACCGCTGTTCTGGATTGTGGAGACGAGCCGGGCCTGGCATTGGGTGCCATGCGCCACGGCATCAAGGCGGTTCGCATCAGCAACGGCCCTGAAATCAGCGACAAGCTGGCCGACATCGCGACCCAACGCGGCGTCACCGTCTATCAGGGCGAGGACCCGGAAATCGACCTTGGCGGCATGACCGATCCGGCTGGGGCCTGTCGGGCATGGCTGCGTGGTGATGTAAGCTAATGGCTGATCCCGATTGCCGCCTGTATCTGATTACCCCGCCGGACATAGTGCCGGTGTCGTTCGCCGACACCCTGGCAAAGACGCTGGATGCCGGCGACGTTGCCTGCCTGCAATTGCGCATGAAGGATGCCAGCGATGATGAAATTCGACGCGCCGTTGATATCCTTAAACCCATTACCCAGTCGCGTGATGTCGCATTCCTGCTCAATGACAATGCCCAACTTGCCGCCGATACCGGTTGTGATGGCGTCCATATCGGCCAGGAAGACGGCTCGACTGCGCAAGCCCGCGCCGCATTGGGCGACGATGCCATCGTCGGCGTGACCTGCCATGATTCTCGCCATCTCGCCATGCAGGCTGCCGAGGCAGGTGCCGACTACGTCGCCTTTGGTGCATTCTTCATAACGGCGACAAAAATGCCGAAAACAATGGTCGCCCCTGACATTCTGGAAAGCTGGAGCATGGCAACGACGGTACCGTGCGTCGCCATTGGCGGCATAACCGTTGATAATTGCGCCCCGCTGATTACTGCGGGGGCTGATTTCCTGGCCGTCATCGGTGGCGTCTGGGATTACGACAAGGGTCCCGAAGCCGCGATTGCCGACTTCAACACGGCGATTGCTTCAAATCGGGCAACCTGATAGCTTCCGCGCCTCAATTGAAATAGGCACGGTTCAGTCTCATGAAAATCAACGGAAACGCCGTCCGTCCGGGCATGGTCATCGAACATCAGGACCGCTTGTGGCGAGCCATCAAGATTCAGCACACCCAGCCCGGCAAGGGCGGTGCCTATTTGCAGGTCGAACTGAAGGATCTTCAGAGCGGTACCAAGCTGAACGAACGCTTCCGGGCGGCCGAAACCGTCGAGCGCGCGCATCTTGAACAGCGCGACTATCAATACCTGTTCGAAGACGCAGGCATATACACGTTCATGGATAACGAAAGCTACGAGCAGATCACCATGGACACCAACATGATCGGCGAAGACCGAATTCCCTATTTACAGGAAAACATGCAGGTCATCATCGAAAGCCATGAAGATGTACCCATCGGTGTGCAGTTGGCCGACACCGTCGTGCTGGAAGTGACCGAGGCCGACGCCGTCGTCAAGGGACAGACAGCATCGTCATCTTACAAACCGGCAATGCTTGAAAACGGCATCAAGACACAGGTTCCGCCGCACATCGAAACCGGCACCCGTATCGTCATCAACACCGCCGACGGTACCTACGTCGAACGGGCGAAAGACTGATGGCACAACGTTCTGCCCTGATTAATGTGATGATCGCCGCCGCGCAAAAAGCGGCGCGCAAGCTGACTCGCGATTTCGGCGAGATTGAAAACCTGCAAGTATCTCGCAAGGGTCCGGCCGATTTCGTCAGCAACGCCGACAAAACCGCGGAAAACACCCTGCGTTATGCGCTGGAAAAGGCCCGGCCCGACTATTGCTTTCTGCTCGAAGAAGGTGGCGAGTTGACCCGCAAGGACACATCGAACCGCTGGATTATCGATCCGCTGGACGGCACCACCAATTTTCTGCACGGCATTCCCCATTTTTCCATTTCCATCGCACTGGAACGCGACAGCGAACTGTTCGCGGGCGTCGTTTACGAACCGGTTTACGACCAGATGTACTGGGCCGAAAAAGGCCAGGGTGCCTATCTGAACGATAATCGTATCCGGGTATCGGGACGCAGTAGCATGGACGAAGCACTTTTCGCCACCGGCATTCCGTTCAAGGGTGCCCGCGATCATCCGCTTTTCCTGAAACAGCTCGAAGCCGTAATGGGCGTTTCCAGTGGCGTCCGCCGCTTTGGATCTGCGGCCCTGGATCTCGCCTATGTGGCGACCGGGCGATTCGATGGATTCTGGGAAACCGGTTTGCAGCCATGGGATATCGCCGCCGGAATCGTCCTGGTTCGTGAAGCCGGTGGTTTCATCAGCGAAATCGATGGACGCTCCGGAATGCTCACAAGTGGCTCGGTTCTTGCGGCCAATGACCAACTTCACACACCGCTTGGCAAGCTGCTACGCGAGTCAGTTAAATAAACTTGGTGAAGGCGAGCGGCAAAACAGTTGTGCCCCCGTCACGCCTTGGCTATTTTAATGCATTGTATTTCAAGGCGTCACCGAACCGAAGCAAGGGGCTTTCGGGCAGATGCCATCAGGGGCATATTCAGGCAGGTTTCATGAACGTTCGTTTTTCAATCCCGATGCTCGTTGCAGCAGGTCTTGTTGTCGGCGCAAATCAGGCGCAGGCACAGCAAACCAATTTGCAGAGCTTTAACGATCCCAACATCACCGTCGACATGAGCGTCCTTAACGATGGTGGTTACAGCGCCAAGCCAAGTGGGCCGATGTTGGCATCCCCTTCCGGTTTTGGCCGCAAGCTGATCATTCCCGGTGGCGCGATGCCGCAATCGCAACTCTATTTGAAACCGCCGAGCGGCAAGTCTCTGGCTCCGGCCCGCGTGGCGAAGCCTAAGCCGGTTGCCAAGCCCGCACCGAAGGCCGTTGCCAAAGCGACACCGAAAGCAGCACCCAAAATGCCAGCGAAGGCCCCGGCGAAAGCAAAGATTGCTGCCGCGCCGGCAAAACCACCGGTCGCACCGGTCGCCAAAGCCACGCCGAAATCTGACAAAAAGAAGCCAACGCAGTTAACCGCTCCGGCGAAGAAGAAACCCGTCGAGCTGACCAGGAAATCGCCGCCGCCGATGCCGCCAAAATCCGCACAGGCCAAGGCGGAACCCAAAAAGCAACCGCCGAAGGTTTCCATTCCCGTCCCGGCGGCAAAGTCCGTCGAGCAAGCCAGCGTTCCGGCTGCCGGACAAGCTTTGAAAGTCGGTCGTGTATTACGCGTTGCCTTCGCCGGACAAGGGACCAAG
>JABHGV010000051.1 GCA_018671895.1 Rhodospirillaceae bacterium
GCGCGCAACTCTTCCGGCGATCCTTCGGTGATCACCTGGCCCCAGTGAATGACGGAAATTTTATCGGCCAGGCCGAACAAGAATTTCATGTCGTGCTCAATAATGACGATTGAATAGCTTTCCTTCAGCTCAAGGATCAGATCTGCGAGGCGCGCCGTCCCGTCAACGCCAAGCCCCTGTGTCGGTTCATCAAGGAACAGAAGCCTGGGTTCGGAAGCCAACGCGACGCCAATCTCCAACGCCCGGCGTTCACCGTAGGGAAGGTTGACCGCTTGCTCGTTCTCGCGCCCGCTAAGGCCCACCTTGGCCAGAACCTCGGCTGCTTTGTCCATGGTCGTGCTGTCGCCGGGCAGATCATGAACCACATTGAAGGCCCGTGTGACCGTACTGCGCAGGGCAATCATAATATTATCGATGGCGGAAAACTCATCGAACAGGGTCATGATCTGAAAAGACCGGGCGATGCCCAGACCGGCGATCTTGCGTGGCGGCAGACCGGTGATGTCCTGTCCGTCAAAGTGAACGGTCCCGCCGTCGGGTTTGTACTGGCCAGTCAGGACATTGAAACAGGTCGACTTTCCGGCCCCGTTTGGTCCCATGATGCCGCTTAGCTGACCGGCCTCGAAAGACAAAGTGATATCTTCGAGCACGACCTGATCGCCGAAGCGTTTTTGCAAATGATTTGCTTCAAAAAATGCCATGACTATTCTCCCGCCACGGGTTCTTTGGATGGTTTCGGGGTGGCGCGCCTTTTCATGAAATCCTGCCAGGCGCCGGCAATGCCTTCAGGCTTGAACAACATCACGCCCATGAACATCAGGCCGTACCACAAAAGCCAGGTTTCGGTCAGCGAGCCCAGGAAGTCGCGAGCGACAAAGAAAACGATGGCGCCGATAACCGGCCCCCAGAAACTGACAAACCCGCCACCGATCAACGTCATCATGACGATGAAGCCAGAGGCATGAAGGCTCATGACATCCGGGTAGGCGCTTTCCTGGGCGATGGCGAAAATACTTCCGGCCAGTCCGGCGACGATGCCCGAAAGCGTAAACACCGACCACTTCATCAGCCACACATTGTAGCCAACGAAACCGGCCCGCATCTCGCTCATGCGGATGGCTTGCAGGGCCTTGCCATAAGGCGAATGGACAATCCGCCACAGCAACAGCGTTACCGCGACCAATATGGCAAAGGCGAAATAGAACAATGTCTCGTTACTTTTCAGGCTAATGTCCGCGCCGACGACAGATACCGTCCCGCGATAGACATTCAGCAGTCCGTCCTCGCCGCCCGTCAGCGTGTGCCATTTAATAGAGACAAACCAGAACACCTGACCAAACGCAATCGTCATCAGGGCAAAATAAATGCCGCGCCGGTGCGACAGGAAACAGGCGACCAGACCGGCGGCGACGCCACCGGCTATGGAACCGAACAGAATACCTGCCCACACACTTTCAAAGACATTCAGATAGCTGAGTGAATAGGCGTATGCGCCAACGCCGAAATAGGCCCCGTGTCCAAACGACGGCAGCCCGGTGTATCCCAACAACATGTTGAAACCCAGCGCGTATATGATCCAGACAACAATCTCGACACCCAGATAATTGTAAAGACCAACCGATGTCCCCCACAGCGGGAACGTCCCCAATACCGCGAACAGCACCAGCATCGGCTTGGTGATAACAGGTGTGGAAACGGCAAAGGACGATTTCATGATTATAATTCCAATGAACTTTTCTTGCCGAACAGGCCGCGGGTACGGAACGTAATCACGGCGATCAACAACAAGTACATGGACATCATCGACCATTCCGATACGTAGGCTCCGGAAAAGGCGACGACCAGACCGACCATGACGCCGGCGATCACCGCACCCCAGAAACTGCCGATACCACCGACGACGATAATCAGGAACGCCGGGATCACCACATCGACGCCGACATGCGGACGCAAACCCCAGATCGGGGTCAGGATAATTCCGGCGACGGCCGACAGCGATGCGCCAAGACCAAACACCAGCAGCCTGAGCCGCGTCAGGTTGACGCCAAGTGCACGAACCATCTCGCTGTCGTGGGCACCGGCCTTGATCGTCGCGCCATAGGGCGTTTTTTCAAGAAACAGCCAGACAACGAAGATCATCAGCAAGCCGAACCCGGCGGCGAAGAAACGGTAATTTGAATAGATCATGCCGCCAGCCATGAATGCGCCGCTGACCGCATCGGGTATCGGCATCACCTGTTCGGCAGATCCCCAGACGATGCGAATGGTTTCTTCAATAACAAGCGCCGCGCCATAGGTCAGAAGCAGGCCGTATTCGGCTTTTTTGCCATAGGTCCGGCGCATGCATATTTCCAGCCCCATGCCGACAACGGCGACCAGCGCCGGGGCCAGGGCCAGGGCAACCACATAACGCAACGTCAGTGACAGGCCGGAATACCATTCCCCGAAAGTGCCAAAATAGGTCAGGTTCGGGTCGATGATCGACATGGCGAAATAGGCACCCAGCGCAAACAGGGAACCGTGCGCCAGGTTGATCAGTTCCATAACACCGACGATCAACATAAAGCCTAGCGCGATCAGGGCGAACAAAAGACCCAGGGCCAGTCCGTTCACAAGATGGGGCAGTAGGTTGAGAATAATGTCCATGACCTGATGCTATTCGTTGTTGTGAATTAAAAAATCCAAAAAATAGAAATTTAGAAAAAAAATCCCGCGCCGGCGAGTGGCACCGACGCGGGAGGGAAGGTCGTATTAGGGAGTGTACTTAGGCGTATCTGCAAATGACTCCAGCTTGCATGTCGTATCCGCACTGCCGTCCTTGACGGTAGCCGGGGATGCATGAGCAACGATTTCGAACATATCGTTCTTGTCCTTGCTCGACAGATTGGCACGAGCCAGATAAACGGTCTGCTGCATCTGATGCGTCTTCGGGTTCATGAAGGCATCGTCGTGCTGCATGCGGACCGCTGCCGGAATACGAAGCTGCTCAAGCTGCTTGATAACGGCGTGATTCTCGGTCGTACCGGCCTTTTCGATGGCTTCCATAAGCGAACGGGTCGCCCAGTAACCATTATAGAAGACGTTGCCAGGAACCTTCATCTTGGTGTGCGGATACATTTTCTGGTACTTGGCGTTGAACTCCTTAACGCCCGGCAGATCGAACTTGTAATACCAGGTGGTACCGAACACGCCGAACAGGTTCTTGGTCGGCAGACCATAGACATCCGGCCAGTCCTGCTGGTTGTTGATCCAGGCATACTTGGTGCCCATGTCCAACTGGCTGATCTGGGTACGCATGGCTTTCTGATCATCGCCACCGACGGCAGCGGCAACCACTTTCGGGTTGAGCTGCTGAATTTTCAGCAACGACGAGCTGAAATCACGGGTTCCCTGCGGGATCATGATTTCTTCGGCGATTTTCGCACCGGCACCTTCGGCCAGGCTACGGGTCGCCTTCGACGTATTGTGACCCCAAACGTAATCGTTGGTCATCAACACCCACTTCTTGCCGTACTTGGAAACCGCGTTTTTAACGGCCGCCTGGGCAAAGTTCTTTCCGTTGCCGTCCCAGACAAACTTTACCCGGTGACAGTTCTTGCCGGATTCAGTGGGAGAGCTCGAGTTGGTGTTCAGGTAAACGACGCCATACTTCTGTGCGACCTGCGAGATCGCGTTGGCGACACCGGAACTAACAGCACCGATCATGAAGCCAACCTTGTCACGGGTAATCATCCGCTCGGCGACGCGTGATCCGGTTGCCGGAGTGGTTTCCGTATCGATGTGGATCGTCTTGATCTGACGACCCAAAACGCCCCCCTTTGAGTTGAATTCTTCGATCGCCATCATCATGCCGCGACGGTCCGATGCGCCGGAATTGGCGTATTGGCCGCTGGCATCGGATGTCAGGCCGATCAGCAGGGGGTTACCGGCGGCGACAGCGCCACTGGCAGCGATGACAGACGCAACAGCACATGCCGCAGCACCGGTCATAAGTCTTGTTGTGGTATTCCTCATTTTCATCTCCATCCTCTGTTGAACTACGTTTTGCACTGCTCAGGTATGCTGACTTATTTTTTTTGTGATCCGCCGTGTTGCGGCGAAATCAAGTTCCTCAATTAATATTTTCCGATATCCACCTTGTTGATTTGCGACTGCGCTTTCACCAGGTGGCCGACCAGGCCATCGTCGAACCCGTCCTTCCCGGCTTGCAGAAATGCCGAATGGGTGGCATTGCCCAAGGGCGACACAACACCCGCATCGGCCAGCATGCGGTTCAGATAGCGCAGGTCTTTCGTTGCATTGGCGATGCTGAACTTCATTCCTTCAAAATCGCCGTCATCAAGAATGGCAGGAACGATCATCTGGAAGATGCCGCTGTTGCCGCCACCGGCGCTGATGACGTCACGGAAACGTTGCAGGTCGACACCGGTCGCCTTGCACGCGCACATGGCTTCGGCGATCAGGGTGGCCTGGCCCATGGTGATCAGGTTGTTGATCAGCTTCATGCGCGAGCCACTGCCAACCGGGCCCATATGGAATATGTTTTCACAAAATGTCTTCAGCACCGGCTCGATGCGGGCAAAAACCGCGTCGGATGCGCCGACCATGGTGTTCAGGTTCCCCGCTTCCGCTTCAACCGGTGTGCGTGCCAATGGCGCATCGGCCATGTCGGCACCACGGTCGGCAAGCTCAGCCGCAATCTTTTCGACCGTGCCGGGCTCGCCGGTGGAACAGTCGATGACGGTCATGCCTTTGCTGATACCAGCCAAAAATCCGTCTTCGCCGTAGGCGACGGCTTCGACCTGCGGTGATCCGGTAACACATATAATAATAATGTCCGATGCTTCGGCGATGGCTTTCGGCGTTTTCGCCTCGGTCGCGCCCTTGGCTAACAAGTCTTCCAGCGGTGCACGATTTCTATGGGCGGTTGCGACGACGTCATAGTCATTTTCAAGCAGATTTTTAATCATGCCATGACCCATCATTCCGACGCCGATGAAGCCTATTTTGTTGGTCATAATAATCCCCGATATCTGACTTGAAAATATTTTCTATTTATCGATATAGAACGAAATTTCGTTTCATGTCAATAAATGAAAAATATTTTCTATATTTTTTTCTGAAGCCTCCTGCTTACCTATGAGTTTCGAATAAGTGATTCGTCAGGTCCGTCGCCATGTGGGCGACAAGCAATCAGCCTGGGGTGCTGGCGTCGCGGAAATATCCCAACGTCAGGATCAGGGTCTGGGCCAGCACGATCGATCCGGTCAGCGGCCGAAAACGATGAACGTCGGATTCGCGAACACAAAATGATTGCTTGGAAAACGTTGCCAGCGGCGACGACAGATTGTCGGTAATGGCGAGCACGGGGATTCCTCTTATGTGGACATCCTTGACGATCTCGACCACTTCCTTTGCGTACTCGGCATAGCTGACGGCAATCAAAATATCATCACCGGTCATCGTCGCGGCCTGTTGCGGGGCCATGCCGCCGACCCCGTCGAGCAGCTGGCACGGATACTCAAGCCGGGTCAGCCCATAAGACAGATAGCTTGCGACAGGAAAGGCGCGGCGCTGGCCAATAACATATATGTTTCTTGATTTATGAATAATTTCAACGGCTTGGCGCAATTGCTCATCCGTGACATCTTCTTCCAGCCAGCTCAGGGACTGGTTTGACGCTTCGGCAAAATCCCGCAACAGGGACGCCGGGTTATCACGCGCGGCACCTTCCATCTGTTCGTGCTTGCCGTAAATCCTCTCCCTGAAACTGGGCGCCCCTTCGATCAGGCGCAACTTGAAGACCCGTTGCAAATCCGAAAACCCTGAATAGCCGAACGATTTTGCAAAGCGGATCAGGGCCGATGGCTGGACCCCCATTTCAGCGGAAAGGTCGACGACTTTTTCCAGCGCGAATCTGTTCGGATCATCGAGCGCAAACTGTGCGATCTTTTTTAACTGGGGACTCAAATCTTCGTACTGCTCGTGAAATCGCATGCGAAGTTGATCAAATGATTCGATGCTGTCCGGCATTGTTTTGCCCCCTGAAAAAACCTGCCCGTTGTGAAGCTCGGAAAGCCTTCGGGCGTATGAAACATCATAAACCGGCGGCGGTATAAATAGAATAAATTTTCCAAATTAAATTTTAATAAGAAATTTTCATTATTGCCAAAAATAGAAAATTCTGTTCATATGCATTTCAGGTTGGAAAAACATATCTAAAATTGGACAAAATCGTGGACCATATTCCGGCAACATACAGCGATTTGAAGGCGGTCATTACGGCGCGCTATAACAGCCTGCCCCGACAGCTGAAAAAGTTCGGCCGTTTCGCGCTGGATAACTCCGATGTGCTGGCTCTGGAAACCGTGACCACAGTGGCCGAGCGCGCCGACGTCCAACCATCGACGATCATCCGTTTCGCCAAGGCCATCGGCTATGACGGTTTCAGCGACCTGCAACAGATTTGCCGAAGCCGCCTGATGGAAGACACATCCAGCTATCGTGAACGCATCAAGACAATCCATTCCGACAAACACGAAGGCACCGACGTCCGGCTGAATGAATTTTGCGAAGCTGGCATGGATGCCCTTGATCAGCTGCGCCTGAACACGCCATCGGCGGAGCTCGACAAGGCCGTCAAAATCCTTCACGGGGCGCGCGACATTCACCTGTTTGGTCAGGGTCGCTCCTTTGCCGTCGCACAATATCTTCACTACGCCCTGTCGCGACTGGAAATTCGCTGTTTCATGGCCGATGGCGCAGGCGGCATGTTGAATTATCAGGCCGCCAACGTCGGCCCCGAAGACGCCGTTATCGCCATCAGCTTTTCGCCCTACACACCCGTCGTCAATTCGGTAGTCACAGAGCTGGCCGACCGCGGCGTCAAGATCGTCTCGATTACCGACAGCCCGTTGAGCCCGCTGGCTGAGCCAAGTGCCGTCAGTTTTGAAATTGCCGAAGCGCAGGACCAAGCCTTTAGAACCCTGGTCGCGCCCATGTGCCTTGCCCAAAGTCTGGTCGTCGGCCTGGGTCAGGCCATCGCCGATATGCAGATAACAAGGACAACGCCTGTCTGAGCAGGTGTCAGGAAATACGGATAATAAAATGGATAACAGGAAACTCGATGTCATCTGCCTTGGCCGCTCCAGCGTCGATCTTTACGGCGATCAGGTTGGCGGCCCGCTGGAAGACATGCAGTCGTTTTCGAAATACATCGGCGGTTGCGCCACCAACATCGCCGTTGGCACCTCTCGCCTTGGCCTGAAAAGCGCGCTGATCACCCGTGTCGGCGACGAACAAATGGGCCGCTTCATTCGCCAGACCCTGCTCGAGGAAGGCGTCGACGTCAGCCATGTTTCGACCGACCCGGACCGCCTGACGGCGCTGGTTATTCTGGGCATTCGCGATCTGCAAACATTCCCGCACATTTTCTATCGGGAAAACTGCGCCGACATGGGCGTTCGCGCCGACCATATTTCAAAAGACTACATCGCGTCGGCAAAGGCCGTTGTGCTGACCGGCACGCACTTTTCAGAACCCGGCGTCGAAGAAGCCAGTCGCACAGCCATTCGCTATGCCAAGGAAGCCGGAACCAAAGTCGTTCTTGATATCGATTATCGCCCGGTGCTGTGGGGGCTGACCTCGCACGGCGACGGCGAGAACCGGTTCGTCGAATCCGATGCCGCCACCAAGCACGTGCAAAGCATCGTCGTCGATTGCGATCTGGTCGTCGGCACCGAAGAAGAAATTCATGTTGCCGGTGGCTCCACCGATACCATCGCTGCAGTCAAATCCATTCGCGCCCTTAGCGATGCTGTGATTGTCGTCAAGCGTGGGCCGATGGGCTGTGTGGTCTTTCCCGACGCCATCCCCGACGACCTGGATGACGGCATCTGGGTCAAGGGCAAGGAAATAGAAGTCTACAACACGCTGGGTGCTGGCGACGGTTTCATGAGTGGCTTCCTGAGAGGCTGGATCAAGGACGAGACGTGGGAAACATGCTGCACCTATGGCAACGCATCGGGTGCGATCGTCGTTTCCCGCCATGCCTGTTCGCCGGAAATCCCCAGTTGGGAAGAGCTTCAGGATTTCCTTGAAAATGGCAGCCCGACGAAGCGACTGCGCGAAGATGCCCACCTGAACCACCTTCACCGGGTGACCAACCGCAGTCATCACTGGGAAGAAGTCTGCGCCATTGCCTTCGATCATCGTGCACAGTTCGAAGAAATGGCGGAACAATCCTCCAAGGGCGCTGCTGACATATCGGCGTTCAAGAAAATTATCGCATCCGCCGCAATGGATGCCGTTTCCGACGGCGATCATCCGGGCGTGCTAATCGACGACAAATACGGCTTCGATGCGCTTGCCGGCATCACCGGCGGCGACTGGTGGACGGCACGACCGGTCGAACTGCCGGGCTCCCTGCCGCTGCGGTTCGAGGCCGGTGAAAATATCGCGACAGTTCTCAGCGACTGGCCGCGCACCCACGTCGCCAAGTGCCTTGTTCAATATCATCCCGATGATGATGCTGACCTGAAGGCCGAACAAATCAATACCGTATCGCGCCTGTATGACGCCTGTATCGCCACCGGCCACGACTTGCTGCTGGAAGTCATCCCGCCTTCTGACAAGGGTGATGCGGACGACGCCGTCATTCGCGCCATGGCGGAATTTTACGACCACGGCATCAAGCCCGACTGGTGGAAACTAA
>JABHGV010000052.1 GCA_018671895.1 Rhodospirillaceae bacterium
ATCCGTGCCGCGCCGGGGCGCTGATCCGGTGTCGGGGCAAAGGTCCCGGCGATGTTCAGTCCAAACGATTTGGCAAAGTGATTGTAGGCATCGTGATAGACGATAATCGACTTGTGGCTGACGGTGGTCAGTCGTTGGCGAAGGTCAATGTTCAGGGCTTCGATACGCTCTTTCATGCGAACCGCGTTCTGGGTATAGCGGTCTTCGTTATATGGGTCGGCGATATTTAGCTGCGCGGTGATGTCGTCGATCATGGTGATGACATTTTCCGGGTCGAGCCAGATGTGCGGGTCAGCTTCGTTCGGGGCCATGGCCACGACCCGCGATTTTTCTGAAATGATGGACAACGGTTTGACCAGCGAGGCTTCCATTGCCGGGCCGATCCAGAAGATCACATCGGCCTTTTCCAGCAATCTGGCGTCAGACGGCTTCAATGCATAATCATGGGGCGAGGTCATGCCCGACATGATCAGTTGCGGGCTGCTGACGCCATCCATGATTCCGGCGACAATTGAATGCAGTGGTTTGATGCTGACGGCGACGGTCGGCGCGTTGGTTGCTTCCTGCTCTGGCGGCGAGAAGGAATACAACAGGACGAAAATTCCGAACATCATGAATACAGGCGCGACCCACGACCACTTTCCATAGGGCTTGTCTTCGGGAACTTCAGGCGATTGAGGGCCCATGGAGGCAGTCTCCGGGAAAATCAAAATGATGCGGGAAGGTACATCCAGAATGAAAAGATGCAATACCGAATGTTATGTTATATTATAACATTTCCATAAACGATACAGCCACAGGGCAGGGCACAAGTTGGGCAAGGCAAGTTGCAAGGACAGAGGGAAGGCAGGGCTTAAGGCAAATGGGCAAGACAGTGAGCAAGGCAAAAATTTTCAAAAAACCGGGGCACGACCACGGGCGCTGCATCAAAAGCGCGCTGGATATGGCGCAGTCCCTGTGTGCGGCGCGTGGCGCTCGATTGACCGAACTTCGTCGCCGGGTGCTGGAACTGGTGTGGGCCAGTCATCGACCAATCGGGGCGTATGATCTGCTCGATAAGTTGAAGGCGGAGCGTCACAACGCCGCCCCGCCGACGGTATACCGGGCGCTGGAATTCCTGATTGAGTTGGGTTTGGTGCACCGCATCGAAAGCCTGAACGCCTATATGGGGTGTTCGGGGCCGGATGCCGGTCATTCGTCGCAGTTTCTGATCTGCCGGGATTGCGGTTCGGCGGCCGAGATCAATGACGCGCGTATCGACGCGGCCATCAACAACCTGAGCCAGGACGCAGGCTTTAGCGTCCATCACCACAGTATCGAGGTCGAGGGCCGCTGCCCCGACTGTCGGAGTACGCGCTAGATGTCCGATGATTATTTGATCAAGGCCGACGGCATTGAGGTGTCCATCGGCGGGCGTCGTATTCTCAGTCATGCCGACGCCCGGGTCGGGGCTGGCGAGATCGTCACCCTGATCGGTCCGAACGGGGCGGGCAAGACGACCTTGTTGAGAGTCATGTTGGGACTGATGTCGGCGGACCGGGGGACGGTTCAACGTCGCGCCGAACTGACCATTGGCTATATGCCCCAAAAGCTGGTTCTTGATCCGGCCTTGCCGTTGACCGTCAACGGTTTCCTTGGGCTGGGTATTCCCCGTGGCGACACGGGCCACGGTCGCCGCCTGGCGGTGCTGGATGAAGTCGGTGCGGGACTTGTTGCGGACAGTCCCATTGGCGACATATCGGGCGGCGAGATGCAGCGGGTGCTGATGGCGCGTGCCCTGTTGCGCGAACCCGACTTGCTGGTGCTCGACGAACCGGTGCAGGGCGTAGATGTCGTCGGTCAGGCTGACCTGTATGCGCTGATCCGCCATATTCGCGACGATCGAGGGTGCGCCGTGTTGATGGTGTCACACGACCTGCATGTGGTGATGGCGGCGACCGACAGGGTGATTTGCCTGAACCAACATGTTTGTTGCGCGGGTCATCCGGAAACCGTCAGCCGCCATCCGGAGTTTGTCTCGATGTTTGGCGAGAACGTCGCCGCCGAACTGGCCGTTTATCATCACCGTCACGACCACGACCACGATGTGCACGGCGATGTCGTACCTCACCACGACCATGATCACGATCACGAGGATTATTCCCATGGATGATTTTCTGATCCGTGCGGGGATCGCCGGTTTGCTGGTGGCGGCATTGGCCGGACCGTTAGGCGCGTTCGTTGTTTGGCGGCGAATGGCCTATTTCGGTGCGACCCTGTCCCATTCGGCGCTGTTGGGGATCGCGCTGGGGTTACTGATGGGGGTGGCTCCGTTGTTTGGCGTCGTTGCCGTCGGCATCGTCGTCGCCCTGATGCTGGGGTTCGGCAACCGGGGCGGCAAGGCCGGTGTGCTAAGCGAGGACACGCTGTTGGGGATCATGGCGCATGGTACGCTTGCCGTCGGGTTGGTGGTGATATCGTTCATGGACGATGTGCGCTTTGGCCTGATGGGTTATTTGTTCGGCGATATTCTGGCGGTCGGGACCGGCGACCTGTATGTGCTGTTCGGTGGTTCCGTGGTTGTCTTGCTGGCGCTGGCCGTGTTGTGGCGGCCGTTGCTGGCGGCAACGGTCAATGAAGAACTGGCGCGGGTCGAAGGTGTGCCCGTCGCCGCCGTGCGTATCGGTTATATGGTGCTGCTGGCGGTGACCGTGGCGCTGGCCATGAAGATCGTCGGCATATTACTTGTCACCTCGTTGCTGATTATTCCCGCTGCCGCAGCGCGCTGGCATTCAAGGACGCCGGAACAAATGGCGGTGCTGGCGGCGCTGGTCGGCGGAGTATCGGTACTCGGCGGACTGGCCGCGTCTTATATAGTCGACACGCCGTCGGGCCCGTCCATTGTTGTGGTTGCGCTGGTGCTGTTCGTGCTGGCCCGGGCGATGGCAACGGTCACGCGTTAAGGCTCTCAAGCGTTAAGTCGCCCGAAGCCTTTTTCCAGATCAGCGATCAGATCGTCGGTATCTTCCAGCCCCACATGCAGACGCATCAACGGCCCGCCGGTCCAGTTCGTCGCGGTGCGGATGGATGTCGGGTCGGCCGGGATCATCAGGCTTTCATAACCGCCCCAGCTATATCCCATGGGGAACAGTTCCATGCCATCGAGCATCGCATCGACAGCGGCTTTTTCGTAGCGGTCGTCCAGCACAATGCTGAACAGACCTGACGAACCGGTGAAGTCGCGCTTCCAGATGTCGTGGCCGGGACATGATGTCAGGGCAGGGTGCAGAACCTGGGCGACTTCGTCACGGCCTTGCATCCATTGGGCTATTTTCAGGGCGCTTTCCTGATGCCGGGCAAGACGCGCCGCCAGGGTGCGAATGCCGCGCAACGCCAGGTAACAATCATCGGGGGCGGCGTGCAGGCCGATGACGGAACATTCCCGTTTAACGGCGGTAAAGGCTTCTTCCGTGGTGGTGATGGTTCCCATCATCAGGTCGGAATGGCCGCCAATGTATTTGGTTCCGGCCTGCAGAGAGACGTCGACGCCGTGTTCGAGCGGGCGGAAGAAGTACCCGGCGGCCCAGGTGTTATCCATGATGGTAATAATGCCGCGCGCCTTGGCGGCTGCTACGATTGCCGGGACGTCCTGCATCTCGAAAGTCAGGGACCCGGGGGATTCAAGAAAGATCACCCGTGTGTTGTCGTCGATCAGATCAGCAATACCGGCCCCGATCATCGGATCATAATAATGAGTGTCGATGCCATAGCGTTTCAGATTGCTGTCGCAAAAGTGCCGGGTCGGGTCATACACGGTGTCGGTCATCAGCACCCGGTCGCCGGTTTTAAGAAAAGCCGTCAGCGATGCGGTCACCGCCGCAAGTCCCGAACACACGGCAATGGAACGATAGCCACCTTCCA
>JABHGV010000001.1 GCA_018671895.1 Rhodospirillaceae bacterium
GAGCCATAATCGTCTTCTTTGTTCCTGCACCGAAAGCCCCGGCGCCAATACGTTATAACCAGAAAATAATTCCATGTTCCGGTTGCGGGGCGACGGGCGCGTATTCATACTCTATAACGTCAAAAAATGGCAACCCCGGCACCCGAACAAACCCTGAAAGAATGACTTGGTAAATAACATGGCAAAAGCCGAAGCCACACAGCACACACAGGAATCGACAGGCGGCACGGCGCTGCCCGACGAGGTCGAACGTTTTACCTCCATCGCCGAGGCATGGTGGGACCCGAACGGCGACTTTCGCCCCCTGCACCAGATCAACCCGGCGCGCATCACCTATATCCGCGACCATGTGGCCGCCCATTTCAGCAGCGATGCCCAGTCCGGCAGCCCGCTTGAAGGCTTGAAATTGCTCGACGTTGGCTGCGGCGGCGGTTTGCTGTGCGAGCCGATGAAACGGCTTGGGGCGACGGTCACCGGCATCGATGCCGGCGAAAAGAATATCGCGGTCGCCAAACTGCACGCCGAACAAAGTGGTCTGGATATCGAATATCGCCATCAGTTGCCCGAAGATCTGGCCAAGACCAAAGGGGCGTTCGACATCGTCTTGAACATGGAAGTCGTCGAACATGTCGCCGATTTAGGACAATTCCTGGAAGCCAGCGCATCGCTGGTCAAACCCGGCGGCGTTATGGTGCTGACGACCCTGAACCGGACGATCAAATCGCTGGCGCTGGCTAAAATCGGGGCAGAGTACATTTTGCGGTGGTTGCCGCCCGGCACCCACGACTGGAAAAAATTTGTCAAACCGTCCGAGCTGGCGGCTGGAATCAGGCCTCACGGGATGGATGTCAGCGACATCAGCGGCATGACCTATCGCCCCTTAAAAGACGACTGGGTGCTGTCCGGGGATCTTGACGTTAATTATCTGATGTTTGCCACGAAGAGCTAAATTCAGGGGCTAGTCGTTCTTGCGCGGACGGCCCGTCAACTTCGGCATCCGCACGATCTCGATACCTTCATCGTCCAGTTCGACCGCTTCCTTTTCGGTTGTCTCGCCGTAGATGCCGCGTTCTTCGGCCTCGCCATCATGGATGGCGCGGGCCTCATCGGCAAAATCATCGCCGACATATTCAAAATTATCCTCGACGACCTTTTGCAGCTTGCCGGCAGTATCAAGAATTTGCCGGGCGACATCCCGGGCCCGTTGTTCGGGATTGGCATCCGTTCCATTACGGGTGTTCGCGCCAAGGCTGGGAGCCATCAATGCCTTGCGGACGTCCCTGTCACCACAGACGGGGCAATCGATATCGCCACGCTTGCATTGATCATCGAACGAAGTGCTGGAACGAAACCAGGCTTCGAATTCGTGATCTCTGGAACATCTGAGCTGATAATGAATCATATCTCGCACCGCTATAGAAGGTTTGCAGCCTTGGTTTATAATAACTTTCCGGCCCCTGAAGGGCCAGTCGATTGAATTTAGAAGCGAAGACTTAACAAATGACAAACGCCGACGCCAACCCCAAAACCCCACGTCATCTAAGGATTACAGAGCCTTCGCCCTGGGTCGTTCGCTTTGCGCCGCTGATAAAGCCCGGCGGCAGTGTCCTTGATATTGCCTGTGGCGGCGGGCGTCACGCCCGTCATCTTCTGGGACTGGGCCTTGATGTCACCCTGATTGACCAGGACACCAGCGCCGTCGCCGACCTGGGCGAACAGGCAGAGATTATCGAGCTTGATCTGGAAGCCGGTGATCCTGAGTTCCTCACCGGTCGCGGCTTCGATGCGGTCGTCGTCGTCAATTACCTGCACCGGCCTCTTATCGTACCTTTGCTGGAATCCATAAATGATGGCGGCGTGCTGATCTATCAGACCTTTGCCGTCGGCAACGAGCAGTATTCGCGCCCCCGCAATCCGGACCACCTGTTGAAAAGCGGCGAATTGCTGGATGCCGCCAATGGCCGCATGCAGGTTGTCGCTTATGAACACGGGCTTGTTGAAAGCGGGCCATTGCCCGGCGTCATCCAGCGCATATGCGCGATCAAAGCCGAAGAGCCGGTCGCCGTCGAGCCAACCTAAAGGCCGACATCCCGGTCGTGGGTGAGAGCCGGAATTTTACGCCGCGCCTCGGCGACCTCTGCCAAATCAATGTCGGCTGTGATGAAGCCGGTCTGCTCACCGCCATCGGCCAGCACCTGCCCCCATGGATCGACAATCAACGAATGACCGTATGTCTGACGGTCGCCCGGATGATCACCACACTGTGCCGGGGCAATGACATAACATCCTGTTTCAATGGCGCGTGCGCGTAACAGCACGTGCCAGTGAGCCTCGCCGCTGATCCGGGTAAAGGCGGCAGGCACCGTCAGCACCCCTGCCCCAGCCTGAGCCAATTGGCGATACAGATACGCGAAACGCAGGTCATAACATATCGACAGCCCCATCTTGCACCACGGCGTTTCAGTCAGAACCGCTTTGTCTCCGGCCCGGTAGTGGTTCGATTCACGATGGTTTTCGGCACCGCCCAGATCGACGTCGAACATATGGAGTTTGTCGTATCGGGCTTGCACCTCGCCGTCAGCGGAAATCAGGAATGACCGGTTGGCCATTTTGTCTGCGTCCGGCAGGGCCACCTTCATGGATCCGATCAACAGCCATGCACCGGTATCGCGCGCCAGTTCCCTGAAACTTTCCAATTCGGGATTGCCGTCTTCGACACTGACCTTGCCAGCCATGGCGGCGTAGTTCGCATCCATCAGGTTGGTGTTTTCAGGCAGCGCAATCAGATCCGCGCCCTCATCGCGCGCCCGACGCACCAGATCGGCGGCGGCGCCCAGGTTTTCAGCGACGTCGGCCCCGGTATTCATCTGGATACATGCGGCCTTGAAACGCGACGTCATTGGGATTTCCTATTTTTATTCTATGCCAAGTAACGGATCGAGTTCGTCGTCCATGTCCAGTTCGAACAGGTCATCGCAACCACCGATGCTCTTGTCGTCGATGAATATCTGCGGGACAGAGGTCCTGCCGCCTGTCCGCTCGACCATTTCGCTGCGCTTGTCACCGCCAAAACCGACATCATGTTCGGTGAACTCAACGCCCTTTTTCTTCAGGAAGTTCTTTGCTCGCGAGCAATAGCCACAGAACTTGTTGGTATAAATTTCAACGTTTGCCAAGGTCTCAACTCTCCGAAATGTGTGTCGTTATGTTCGACATATATAAGGGAATGCCTATGTATCGCAAGGAAGAGAACGCAATACCCGACTGAGCGTCAACACATCGACTGCCCCGACGCCGCCCTTTAGCAGGGTTTTCGTGACCGCCGCCGCCGTTGCACCGCTGGTCATAACATCGTCGATAATCAACACCCGTTTGCCTTTGATGGCGGCCCTGTGCCTGTCAGTCATCATAAACGCACCGCTGACGTTACGCCTGCGGGCCGATGGGCCAAGCCTACCCTGTGACGGTGTCCGCCGGGTCCGGGTCAGCAAGTCGGCAATGCACTGAACACCTGACCTTTTGTGCAGTGCCAGCGCCAGCATCGCCGCCTGATTGTATCGGCGCGAGAACAAGCGCGTCCAATGCAAGGGCACCGGCGCGATAATATCGGCATCGTCCAGAAGTTCGCGTCCGGCACGTTCCATCCATGTGGCGAAAGCCGGGGCGTGGTCGGTCCTGTCGGCATGCTTGAAGGCAAGCACCAGATGACGGCTGTAATCATCGTAGGCAATCGCCGTGCGCGCCCGCTCGAACACCGGTTTATCCGCGATACAGGTTCCGCACAGACTGTTTTCGCGCCCGTCCGCATCATCGAATTCAAAAGGTATCCCACAGGCCGCACATTGTGGCTTGCCGATAAAGGTCACCGCCTGCCAGCAATCGGCGCACAGGGTCCCCAAATCCTCGACGACCGTATCGCAGCCCAGACACTGTGGCGGCAGCAATAAATCCAGCACCGTACGGCTGAAACGCCGCACCGGCGCCAACGCCGTATTCAAGCTGGCATTTATCAAAGTGCTGTCGTGTGCCATAAAACCACAATGTCCGAAACCATGACCGTGTTCAACCGTCGAACTGTCGCCCGTCACCGTGACCGGGCTGCGGCAACGCTGTCTGATCACGACTTCCTGTTTCGTGAAGTGGCTGAGCGTTTGTGCGACAGATTGCAAGACGTCACCCGCGACTTTCCCACGGCCCTCGACCTGGGCTGTCACGACGGCATCCTTGGCCGAATTATCGGCGAGCGCGGCGGCATTAAGACCCTGTTTCAATGTGACCTATCACCTGTCATGGCAACAAGGGCGGCAAACATGGCCGTTGCCGGTGACGAAGAATTCCTGCCCTTCGCCGAAGAAAGTTTCGATCTGGTCATCAGCAATCTGAGCCTGCACTGGATCAACGACCTGCCGGGAGCCCTTGCCCAGGCACGCCGCACCCTGAAACCGGGTGGTTTGTTTCTGGGCGCGATGCTGGGCGGCGAAACGCTGGCCGAACTGCGGCAATCCCTGATGCATGCGGAATCGACTGTCGAAGGCGGCTTAAGCCCCCGCATATCGCCCTTTGCCGATGTTCGCGACGCCGGGGACCTGCTGGCCAGGGCCGGTTTTCAGGACCCGGTCGCCGACACCGAAATTATCACCGTATCGTATGCCGATCCGTTGACGCTGATGGACGACCTGCGCCGGATGGGCGAAAGCAACGCCGTGATCGAGGCCCGCAAGGGCTTCACCCGGCGCGCCACACTGATGGAAGCGGCCAGTCATTATATGGAGACCTTCGCCGATGCCGATGCACGCATTCCGGCGAGCTTCCAGATTATCTATCTGACCGCATGGAGAGAGCCTTGAAATTTCCCGACCCCCTGATCCCCGGCAAACTGATCAAACGCTACAAGCGGTTTCTGGCCGATATCGAGCTTGAAGACGGCACCGTGATCACCGCCCATTGCGCCAATTCCGGGTCCATGCTGTGCGTCAAGGACGAAGGCGCGAAGGTCTGGATATCCCCGGCCCGAAATCCGGACCGCAAACTGAAATTCACATGGGAACTGATCAAGGTCGGCAGGGCCACGGTCGGCATCAACACCCAGTGGCCGAACCGCATCGTCGAAGACGCCATTGTGAAGGGCAAGATTCCGGAACTGGATGGCTATGAGTCGCTACGTCGCGAGGTCAAATACGGCAAGAATTCCCGCATTGATCTGTTGCTTGAAGACCCCAAACGTCCCACATGTTATGTCGAGGTCAAAAGCGTCACGCTCCGGCGTGGCAAAGGCCCCGACGATGCGCTGGAATTTCCCGATGCCGTGACCACGCGGGGTACCAAGCATCTGGTTGAATTGTCCGACATGGTCAAGCAGGGCCACCGGGCGGTAATGATGTATCTGGCGCAACGAAACGATGGTAAAAAGTTTTCCATCGCCGCCGACATTGACCCGGCCTATAACAAGGCATTGCAGGCGGCAATGAAAGCGGGCGTCGAGGTGTTATGTTATGACTGCAAGGTGAATGTCCGTGGTATAGAATTATCTGCGCCAGTTGAATTGGCGTTATAAGGAAGTTTCAAGACCCATGAACGATATGTCATCGGAGCCCGCGTTCCCCATGGACCGGACCATTAAAATTCATACCGCCGCCGATTTCGACGGCATGCGTGCCGCCGGACAGATGGCCGCAGCCACGCTGGACTACATCACTCCGCATATCGTGCCGGGCATCACCACCGATGCCATCAACACGTTGGTTCACGATTACACCATCAAGCACGGCGGCACCCCGGCACCGCTGAATTATCGAGGCTTTCCGAAGTCGGTATGTACATCTATCAATCATGTCGTCTGTCACGGCATTCCCGGCGACAAGGTTCTGGGAGACGGCGACGTTATCAATATTGACGTCACCACCATTCTCGACGGCTGGTTTGGCGACACCAGCCGGATGTTTTACGTCGGCAATGTTGGCGTCAAGGCGCAGAAGCTGATCGACGTCACCCATCAAGCATTGTGGAAAGGCATTGAGGTCGTTCGCCCCGGTGCCACCACCGGCGATATCGGACACGCCATTCAAACGTTTGCCGAAAAGCATCGTTATTCCATTGTCCGCGATTTCTGCGGCCATGGCCTGGGCCGGGTTTTCCACGACGCACCCAACATCATGCATTTCGGCCGACCGGGCGATGGATCGGCATTGCGCGAAGGCATGTTCTTTACCATTGAGCC
>JABHGV010000002.1 GCA_018671895.1 Rhodospirillaceae bacterium
CCAAAAACGCGTATACCGCAGCCACTGCCGCCGCCTCGGTGGGCGTGAAAATACCGCCATAAATACCGCCAAGAATAATGACGATCAGCAGCAATCCCCAGGTGGCATCGCGGGCCGATTCCAGGACTTCCCGCCAACCAGCCCAAGGCTGAGATGGCAGGTTCTTCCAGCGAGCAGCGACGTAAATACCGACCATCAGCATCACGCCTGCAATAATGCCCGGTATAACACCTGCCAGAAACATTCGGCCGACAGAAACATCCGTCGCAGCCGCGTATACGACCATGACAATCGATGGCGGGATCAAAATCCCGAGCGTACCGGCATTACAGATAACCCCGGCCGCGAATTCTTTTGGGTAACCGACCTCGCGCATGCCGGCGATCACGATAGAACCGATAGCGATGACAGTTGCCGGTGAAGATCCTGAAAGGGCCGCAAACATCATGCAAGCCAGAACTGACGCAATGGCCAGTCCACCACGCACATGGCCGACAACGGCAATGGCGAACCGAATGATGCGCCGCGCCACCCCACCCGTCGACATGAATGTCGAGGCAAGAATGAAAAATGGAATTGCCAGCAACGTATAGTGGCCGTGAAAGGCTGAAAACAATGTCTGAGCGACCGATGACAGTGAGCCATCGGAATAAGCCAGCAGGAAGATGAGACTGGATAGCCCAAGAGAGACGGCAATGGGCGTGCCAAGCATCATTAGAATAATGACCAGAAGGAAAAGGAGTGCGACAGTCATCGATTAATCCTCCCCGATCGGATGATTAACCATGGTTTCTTCCATGTCTTCTGCCTCGTGACTGGCGATAATAAGATCAATCTCCCCCGTGTAAACCTGCCAGGTGATCTGGATATATCGGTACGTCAGAAGCGCGATACCAAGTGGCAAGGCGAAGTAAGGAATAAAGCGGGGCATTTTTTCATACCGCTCGCCTTCGTTCAGTGAATCTGCGAGAAATTGCAAAAATTCAGGCATCGGCACGTCTTCGGTTTCAAGGAAGGCGCGCTTGGTGACAAACGGATACCAGTAATCCCAACTGCCTTTGAGAAGCAGCAAGCTAAAGACAAGGCAGCTTAGCGCCGCGATCATTGCGAGAATTTTTCGCTTACCAGGTGGCAGCATGTTGGCGACAACGTCGATGCCCAGATGCAGGTTTTTCTTTACACAGTAAGAAGCGCCTATCAACACCAGCCAGGCAAAAAGAAAGACCGTGACTTCGAGCGCCCAAAGCAAGTTGTCATTGAAAACATAACGAGCGACGACGTTGGCGAACGTCACCGCCGTCATCAGGCCCAATATCACCGCGATCAGAGTTTCTTCAATTTGATCGACAAAGTGGCCAAACGGAGTCACCTGTTGATGTTTCAACGTCCCCCCCTTTTTCAATAGTAAAGAGCCTTCCCATGAACCCACGGTGATCTTCAGCCACCTTGCAGGCTCTGGAAGTTATAGGCGATTAATCGCCCTATTTGCCGGATTGTGCTGCGGCAATGGTATCGGCACCAACATCTTTTTCAAACTTCGCCCATACCGGCTTCAACGCTTTGACCCAAGCCTGACGTTGACTGTCGTTAAGTGTGCGAACGGCGCCACCGGCTTCCATAACTTTCTTCTTGTTGTCCTGGTTAACTTTATAGGACTCCTTGTTACGCGACGCCGTTACTTCCTTGATGATGGTTGAAAGCTGGCTGGATACATCCTTCGGCAAATCTGTCCACCATTCCGTCGATGTCACGACCAGATAGTCGATAATACCGTGATTGGTTTCGGTGACGCCGTCCTGAACTTCGAAGAACTTCTTGCCATAGATATTGGACCAGGTGTTTTCCTGACCATCGATGACCTTGGTTTGCAAGCCGCCATAGACTTCCTTGAAAGACATTTTCTGCGGGTTGGCACCAAGCTGTTCAAACTGGGCAACCAACACATCAGACGCCTGAACGCGGAACTTAAGGCCCTTGGCATCGCCGGGCATCATCAATGGTACGTTGGCGGACATTTGCTTCATGCCATTGTGCCAGAATGCCAGACCGATAAGTCCTTTGCGTTTCATTGCCATCTTCAGCTTTTCACCGGCGGCTGAATTCTGAAAGCGATCCACGGCGTTGATGTCCTTGAACATGAACGGCAGATCAAAAATGCGGTATTTCTTGGTGAATTTCTCGAATTTGGAAAGAGACGGCGCCGCCATGTGGACATCACCGCTAAGCATGGCTTCAAGGACCTTGTTGTCATCATACAGGCTGGAGTTCGGGAAAACTTCCATACAAGCCTTGCCATTCATTTCGGCATTTACGCGCTTTTCAAGCAACGTTGCTGCGATGCCCTTGGGGTGTTTGTCGGTATTGGTGACGTGGCTGAATTTGATTTTAATCTCACCGGAGTCACATTTAGCCGATGCAGGGGAAGTTGAAACCGCAACTGCAGCGGCAATGGCAACAAACCCGGCAATAGTCATTCTTAAACTTAACATTTTATTTCCTCCCAAGGCCGGAACGAATAGCTGAAACGGCCAAATTCGATTTGTTTCCAGATATATTATCTGTTGAATGCCTTTGATTTGTTTAGGCTTGAAAAAACTATGCCTCTGTCGTGGCGTTCTGGCAATTTGTTTATCCAAAACATTCCACGCCGTGAAACAATCGTTTCAAATTTCACCTGTACAGTCGCGCCTGGCACACCTAATCAATATTGGATTGCAGAACACAAAGATGGATAAACGAGCAATGTCTGTTGAAGGACCCTTAAGCGGAATTACCGTCGTCGATTTAAGCCGGGTGCTGGCCGGACCCTACTGCACCATGGTGATGGGTGATATGGGCGCGCGCGTTATCAAGGTCGAAAATCCGTCCGGCGGTGACGACGCCCGACAGTTCGGGCCCTTCGTGAAGGAGAAATCGGCTTATTTCATGTCCCTGAACCGGGGCAAGGAAAGCATCGCACTGAACTTGAAAGACGATGCCGACCGGGTGATTTTTGACGACCTGTTGGAAACAGCCGATGTGCTGGTCGAAAATTACCGTCCCGGAACCATGGAAAAACTGGGATACGGCTGGGAAGTCTTGCACGAAAAGTACCCCCGACTGATTTATGCCGCGACCTCAGGCTTCGGTCACAGCGGCCCGTATTCCAGCCGTCCGGCCTATGACATGGTGGTGCAAGCCATGGGCGGCATCATGAGCCTGACCGGACACGAAGGTGGCCCGCCGACCCGCGTTGGCTCTTCCATCGGCGATATCACTGCCGGTCTGTTCACCGCCATCGGCATCAATGCGGCCCTTTATCACCGGCAAAGCAGCGGCGAAGGCATCAAGGTCGATGTCGCCATGCTCGACTGTCAGGTCGCCATCCTTGAAAATGCCATCGCGCGGTACGCGGCAACCGGCGTATCACCAGGGCCGTCCGGCTCGCGTCATCCGTCGATTGCGCCGTTCGATGCCTATCATGCCTCTGATGGCTATTTTATTATCGCCGCCGGCAACGACACCCTGTTCAAGACCCTGTGCGAGACCCTTGACCGACCGGACCTGACTGACAATTCGCTGTTCATCACCAACGATTTGCGCAACGAACATCAGACAGCCCTGAAAACCGAACTCGAGGCGTCCCTTGCAAGCCAGCCCGTCGCTCATTGGCTGGTCTTGCTGGGGGACAAGGGAATTCCATCAGGCCCGATCAACGATGTCGCCCAAGTGATGTCCGATGATCAGGTCGCGGCGCGCAATATGGTCGTCACCGCTATTGATGCAGAGGCAGGCCGCTTGAAAATGGCTGGCAACCCGGTCAAGCTGTCGGCATTCGCCGATAGTGATACACGCGAGGCCGCGCCGAACCTGGATCAACACCGCGAAGCGATTCTTGCAGAACTTGATAAAGCCTCTTCAACTGATTGAAATCATTAATAATGCCAGTCACAATCAAAGACATTCGCAAGGCCGCACGCCAGATCAAGGGACAGGTCGTCAGGACCCCGTCGGTCCCTTCCGCAGCGCTGTCGGAAATGACCGGTGCTGAGGTTGTCCTGAAGCTTGAGAACCTGCAACACACGTCGTCTTTCAAGCCACGTGGAGCACTGGTCAAGTTGCTGTCGCTCAGCGCCGCTGAAATGAAGGCCGGTGTCGTCGCGGCTTCTGCTGGCAACCATGCTCAGGGGGTTGCCTGGCATGCCCGCAATCTGGGCATCCCGGCGACGGTTTTCATGCCGGAAAATACGCCGTTCACAAAGGTTGGCCGCACGCAAAGCCTCGGCGCGAAAGTCGAACTGGCTGGCAGTGACCTGTCAGAAGCCAAGACCCACGCCAACAATTTTGCCTATGCCAATGAAATGGCCTTCGTTCATCCTTACGATGACGACAAGATCATTGCCGGACAGGGCACGGTCGGGCTGGAAATGCTGCAAGACGACGACGATCTGGACGCCCTGATTATCCCCATTGGTGGCGGCGGGCTGATTGCCGGGTCGGCCATCGCGGCCAAGGCCATCAATCGAAAAATCAAGATCTATGGTGTCGAAGCCAAGGCCTACCCGTCCATGCGCAACATCCTGAAAGGCAAAAAGACCAAGGCCGGTGGCCAGACCATCGCCGAGGGCATCGCGGTGAAGGACCCGGGTGAACTGACCCGGCCCATCGTCAAAAAACTGGTGTCTGATTTGTTGCTGGTCGATGAAACGGCGCTTGAAGAGGCCGTTCAGGTGTATCTTGAAACCCAACGCCTGGTCGTCGAAGGCGCCGGAGCGGCATCCCTCGCCGCCCTGATGAAAAACCGCAAGCTGTTCAAGGGCAAGAAGGTCGGACTCGTGGTCTCGGGCGGCAACATTGATTCACGGCTGATGTCTTCGGTTCTGATGCGCGGACTGGTCAATAACGGACGCATGGTCCGCCTGCGCATCGCCATATCCGACACGCCGGGCGCTCTGGCTACCGTCACCGGCCTGATCGCCGAATGCGGTGGCAATATCGTCGAGGTCTATCACCAGCGCATGTTCCAGGATATCCCGGTCAAACAGGCCGATCTGGATGCCGTCATCGAAACCCGCGACGCCTCACACGTCAAAAAGATCATCGCATGCCTGAACAAGGCCGGTTACGACACCCGCCGTCTGGGCAGCACGTCGACTTCTTAAAAGTTCCACACATGCAAATGGGTATGCCGGGCGTCATCCAGCTTGATGATTTGGTCTGCCGGGTGCCCCGGAACGTCAAATGAATTGCTGATAAAACGACTGCCGGGCTTCATTTCGGCCTGTGCCTTGGCGTACAAATCAAGCATCGGGGCTGGCGACAGGAATGCATAAACCAGATCGAACTCAGACAAGTCCTGATCCCACAGGCTGGCATAGGAAATTCGCACATTACCAAGCCCTGACAGCAGGTTGCGCAGACGGGCGACGACAAACGGCAATGGCGCGGTCTCAACCCCGGTGAATTCCCCGTCAGGCAGATGACGGGCCAGATACTGTGTAGTTCCGCCCAAACCGCAACCCAGATCGATAAAGCGGACATTCGGCTTATCCGCCATCAGGTCTTTCAGGGCCGCCCATGTCGTGTTGTTTGACAAATAAAGTGGCACCCTGCCCCCGGCGCTGTTCCAGAACACCAGCAGGGAAACAACGAACAAGGTCGGCCACAACCAGTACGGAGCCTCCAGCGACAGGGCCAGAACGACACCGGCTGGCAGCAACACCTGAAACGGCATCCACCAACGAGACATTGGCGTCGCCACCCCCAGCAAAGACGCCAGTGCCCCCTGCAAGACCAGCCCCGGCCAGGGATTTGCCATATTAAGTACGGGAATTAAAAAGTAACCAGCGATGGCGGCTACCGATTGGCAGCCGATAATCAGCAGTACCGGATTCTCGATTTTCAGACGCAGTCGCCGATGCATCTATAATCACCCATGAAATAGAGCAACGGCTGGCCTTTTTCCGCCTGCATTAACCTGACCACCCTGCCGATGATAATAACGTGGTCGCCGCCGTCATGAACGGTTTCCAGATCACATTCCAGATTGGCAAGACAGCCATCAAGAATCGGTGCACCACTGTCCCAAAAGTCGTGATCGACCCCTTCGAAACGATCGTCCAAAGGTTTGGAAAATGTTTCCGACAAGTGCCGTTGAGGTTCAGACAGCACGTTTAGCGCAAAACCGCGTCCACTGGTAAAAGCATCCAGACAAAAGGTTTTACGACCAAGGCAGAACAACACCAGTGGCGGTTCAAGCGATAACGATGAAAAGGCGTTAACGGTGACTCCAACAGGGGAGCCATCGTCAGAAATTCCGGTAACGATGGTAATGCCGGTGGCAAACCGGCCAAGGCCATTTCGAAAAGTGGTGGGATCTATGGTCAACGCTTAAATTCCTGATGGTTTGAGATTATCACCGAAAATCGAGAAAACATTTTCAGAGATGAAGCGAGATGTCCTATTGTCTTTTAAACATAGAATCTTGTTTTATATGTACTTGCAACGTATCGCTATCCTTCAGAAAATGCGAGAACATCCGGGTGCTACAATACAAGACTGAAAAAAAGAGTCCGGGGGACTAAGTCTGAATGTTTGCGATCATCGGTTATGTTGTCGTTTGTGCTTCGGTTGTCGGCGGTTATGCCGCAGCTGGCGGCCATCTTGACGTCCTCTGGCAACCCCTCGAATTTCTGATCATTTTCGGCGGTGCGCTTGGCGCATTTGTTGCTGCCTACCCGACCTTGCTGAAAAGGTGCGGTGCCGCGATGGGGACCTTTATCAAAGGCCCGTCGTATAAACCCGAAGATTACATGGAACTGATCGGTGTCTTGTACGCGGTCTTCAAACTGGCCAAAAGCAAAGGCGATCTGGCGCTGGAAGCGCACGTTGAAAACCCCGACGAAAGTGGCCTGTTCAATCATTTCCCGTCATTCAGTAGCGATCATCATGCTGTCGAATTCCTGTGTGACTATCTTCGCATGCTGACACTGGGCACATCGAACGCCCACGAAGTCGCCGAAATTATCGATACCGAGCTCGGCAACCACCATGACGAAGATCATGCCGTCGCCGCAGCCTTGCAAAGTATTGCCGATGCAACACCGGCCATGGGTATTGTCGCCGCCGTTCTGGGTGTTATTCACACCATGGGCTCGATCACCGAGCCGCCGGAAGTTCTCGGCCACCTGATCGGCGCGGCGCTGGTCGGCACCTTCAGTGGCATCTTGATCGCCTATGGTTTCCTTGCCCCGATTGCGCAGTCCGTCGGCATCAGTTTCAGTACCGATGCCCAGTATATGGCCTGCATCAAGGCCGGACTGATTGCCCATATGCAGGGCTATGCCCCACAGGTTTCAGTCGAATTCGCCCGCAAAAACCTGAGCGGCAAATATCGTCCCAGCTTTATCGAGGTTGAAGAAATGGTCGGCGAATTGCCTGGCGAATTCTAGGGAGCCACTGACACGTCATGGCTGAACTGCAACCAATCATCATTAAAAAGGTCTACAAGTCCGGCGGCGGACACGGTGGCGGTGCCTGGAAAATCGCCTATGCCGACTTCGTCACCGCGATGATGGCCTTTTTCCTGTTGTTGTGGCTGCTCAATTCTGTGACCCAGGAACAATTGGAAGGTATATCCGATTACTTCGCCCCGGCCTCTATATCAGCCACCACTAGTGGCGCTGGCGGCGTTCTTGGCGGCAAAACCATCGGCGAAGAAGGCGCTATGGAACAAGCGGCATCCGTGCCCAGCGCCGTTGTTGACCTGCCGCCACCGAAATCAGGGGCAACGGACCTTGAAGATTCCGTTCAGGGTGATGCATCCGCCGAGGCCTTGGAAGAGCTGCAAAAGGCACAGGAAGAAGAACAAAAAGTCCTCAACGAGGCCATTCAATCGGTCCCTGTGCTTAAGGAAATGGCAGAGAGTCTGATTGTCGAGAATACGCCTGAAGGCCTGAAAATTCAGCTCGTCGATCAGGAAGGCCTCGCGATGTTCCCAAGCGGCAGTTCTAACATGCACGACCATACACGCAGCCTGCTCGAACTGGTCGCCACCGTGATCGCCCAGATGCCGCAACAGGTATCGGTTTCCGGGCACACGGATTCGGTCAAATTCTCAAGTCAAAACGGTTACAGCAACTGGGAACTGTCGGCCGACCGTGCCAACAATGCCCGCCGGGTTCTGGGTGAACTGGGCGTTCCAGAAGATAAATTTGCAAGAGTTGTCGGCAGGGCCGCAACCGAGCCCCTGCTGCCGGATGACCCGACCCACGCCCGAAACAGACGCCTGTCGATCATCATGCTGCGGGGCACCGGAAAACCGGCACCTGAACCAGAGCCTGAGCCAGAGCCAGAACCTGAACCTGAGCCTGAGGAAACCGAAGAACAGGCCCCGATGCCATCCGTCGTTCAGCCTGATGCAGCAAGTGGTTCTATCTTGCAACAACCGGGGGAATCGCAAGATCTTCCCGATGCTGAGAGTGACGCCGGAGGGCCCGTCGATATACCGCGCGGAGAGTTGTTGCCGGGAACGCCTATTCAGGATGAGCCATCAGGAGACTCATCGATATTGCCAGCGCCAATCGTCGCCCCGGAACCGGAAAAAAAGAAGAGCCTGATATTCGAGGAGACCACAGACAAACCGTAGGGAAATTAAGTCATTTCAGGCGCTAACTTGAAGTGCGCCACTATATATTGAACCGTAAGGGCCTCATTGAATGAGACACACCCGACAGAGCGCCGGACAGTTCTACTTCACGACAACCCCGATGCCGTGCCCCTATTTCAACGACCGTCTTGAACGGCGTCTGGTCACCGAATTGGTCGGCAGAAATGCCGAAAATCTGCACAACACATTGACCCATGCCGGGTTCAGGCGTTCACACGGCATTTCCTATGCGCCGTGCTGCATGGACTGCGATGCCTGTAAATCCGTTCGTGTATTGGCCGGAAGCTTCAATCCATCGCGTACTCAACGCCGGGTCATTAAACGGAATGCCGGATTAACCGCAGTTGTAACATCTGCAATCGCAACTGAAGAACAGTACGCGCTGTTTGCCAACTATCAGCATTCCAGGCACGGTGATGGCGATATGGCGGGAATGGAATTTACCGATTATCAGGCACTCATTGAAGAAACCCCTATCGAATCAGAAGTCGTCGAATTTCGCGATGAAGAAGAGAAACTTGTCGCCGCCTGTCTGACCGACAGAGTGTCCGATGGACTGTCGGCCGTTTACAGTTTTTATGATTCCGATATCGATCCCAAGCGCAGTATCGGTGCCTACATAATTCTTTGGCTGATTGATTATGCCAAACAACTGGGCTTGCCATATGTCTATCTTGGTTTCTGGATCAAGGATTGCGACAAGATGGCTTACAAATCCGGATATAAACCGTTGCAGGTTTTTACACCCCAAGGCTGGGAGACGCTTAAAGCGTGAAGCTTTACACAAAATCTATTGTCGCAATCGACATTCGGGGTACACTTTAAATACGTTCAACAGGGATAAAACAGGGAAAAACAAATCATGAAACGTCGTCAATTTATCAAGAGCGCCGCAGTTCTGGGCGCGGGTTCGCTGGCACTTGCCGCATGTGGAAAAGAAGAAGAAAAAAAGGCCAAAGCCCCTGCCGTTATGAAGGGCAAGCGCGAACTGAAAATGGTAACCACATGGCCAAAAAACTTCCCCGGCCTGGGCACCGGTGCGCAGCGACTGGCTGATTCCATCACCGCCATGACCGAGGGTCGCCTGACGGTCAAATTGTATGCCGCCGGCGAGCTGGTGCCACCGTTCGAAAGTTTCGACGCCGTTTCAAGCGGCACTGCCGATATGTACCACTCGGCCGAGTATTACTGGCAGGGCAAGTCCAAGGCCTTTAACTTCTTCACCGCTGTTCCCTTTGGCTTTACCGCCAACGAAATCGACGCATGGCTCAATTATGGCGGCGGTCAGGAACTGTGGGATGAACTCGCCGCCGGGTTCAACATCAAGTCATTTGCCGCTGGCAACACCGGTGTTCAGATGGGTGGCTGGTTCAACAAGGAAATCAACACACCGGAAGATTACAAGGGCCTGAAAATCCGCATGCCGGGTCTTGGCGGAGAAGTCCTGCGCCGTATTGGCGCGGCTGCCGTCACCCTGCCGGGTGGTGAAATTTTCCCGTCCCTGCAATCGGGTGCTATTGATGCGACCGAATGGGTCGGCCCATGGAACGATCTGGCGTTTGGTTTCTATAAAGTGACCAAGTTCTATTACTGGCCGGGCTTCCACGAGCCGGGCTCGACCCTGTCGTGCGGTATTAACAAAGGCGTCTGGGACGGTCTGTCATCGGAAGACAAAGCCATTGTCCAGCATGCCTGTGCAGCGGAAAACAATCGCATGTTCTCTGAATTCAATGCCAAGAACGGCGATGCACTGGATACCTTGATCAACAAGCACGGCGTTCAGTTGCGTAAGTTCTCCGACGAAATCATGACCACCATTGGCAATGCCTCTGGCGAAGTTATGGCGGAAGTCGGTGCGACGGATCCATTGACCACAAAGATCTACGACAGTTATCGCGGGTTCCGTACCAAAGCGCTTGGCTGGACCGAGCTGTCTGAAACCGGATACACCTCTGCCCGTTCTCTCGACTTTAAATACTAAGGCGGGCCTGAGAGGCAACAATGACACGGGGCGGAAGCCATAACACGGCGGCCGCCCCGTTTGTCGTTTTTGCAACAACCTAGAAAGATCATGGATACTTTAAAAAAGTTCCACCAAGCCGTTGACGGCTTTAACGAGACCATCGGGCGGGCAACCGCGTGGCTCGCCATCGCCATGGTTTTGTTGCAATTCACCGTCGTCGTCATGCGTTACATATTCGGTTTCGGCTCGATCATGATGCAGGAAGGCGTCCTCTACCTGCATGGCACCCTGTTTATGCTGGGTGCCGGTTACACACTGCTGCACGAAGGCCATGTCCGGGTCGATATTTTCTATCGCGACGCATCGCCTGAAAGAAAAGCTCTGGTCGACATGCTTGGCGGGCTGCTCATACTGCTTCCCTTTTGCGGTCTGGTCTGGTGGTCATCGTGGTCCTATGTGGAACAATCATGGGTAATACTTGAAGGGTCGCGCGAAACCAGCGGCATCCACGCCGTCTATATCCTGAAATCAATGATTCTGGCATTCGCCACACTGTTGGGCCTGCAAGGCCTGTCGATGGCAGCACGATCCTATCTGGTGCTCAAGGGAGCCACTCCGGCGAATGAGGAACCGTCCTCATGACGCTGAATGAAATCCTTGATATCTCCATGTTCGCTACCGTCTGCGGCTTGCTGTTGATCGGTTTTCCCGTCGCCTTCACACTGGCGGGAACGGGATTGTTTTTCGCCGCCATCGGCCTCGGGCTGGGAGTTTTTGATTTCTCTTTGTTCGGCGCCCTGCCGTCCCGCATTTTTGGCAACGCCATGACCAACGAAGTGCTGGTCGCAGTCCCCCTGTTCGTATTCATGGGCGTCATGCTTGAACGATCAAAGGTGGCCGAAGAATTGCTCGACAACATGAGCATGTTGTTCGGTTCCCTGCGCGGCGGTCTTGGTATTTCAGTGACCATTGTCGGCGCACTGCTTGCTGCATCGACCGGTATTGTCGGTGCGACCGTCGTCACCATGGGCTTGCTGTCCCTGCCGACGATGCTGAAACGCGGCTATCAGCCATCACTGGCCTGCGGTTCCATCTGTGCATCGGGCACGTTGGGCCAGATCATTCCGCCGTCCATCGTGCTGGTGCTGTTGGGCGATCAAATTTCCAATGCCTATATTGATGCCCAGCGCAGTATTGGCAACTGGTCGCCGGAACCGGTATCTGTCGGCGATCTGTTCGCGGGCGCATTGCTGCCGGGCTTGATGCTGGTCGGCATGTACATGACGTATCAGCTCATGATCGCGTGGCTGAAACCTGAAAGTTCACCTGCGATTCCCGAAGAAGAACTCAACATTGATGGCATTGCCATGCGCATAGCGCACGCCTTGATCCCGCCGGTGGTGCTGATCGTCTCGGTGCTCGGCTCCATCCTGGCAGGCGTTGCGACACCGACCGAGGCCGCCGCCGTTGGTGCCGTCGGCGCGCTGATGCTCGCTGGCCTGCGCATCGATGAAAGCCACGGTGGGCCAATTTATCTGGGCGGACTAGCATTGATTATCATGCTGTTGCTGGCCAATACCATGGATATGCGTGTCGCACGCACCAATATTCCCGCCCCAGACATGGCCGCCATCATAACTGCTGCGATTTGTTCTGTAGTGCTGGCCTGGGCCATCTGGATTTGCATATTCCGCGTTTACAGGGCCCGTATCGAGGTCACGAAAACGTCGGTGCTGAACGAGGTCATGCGATCGACCATGAATATCTCGTCGATGGTTTTCGTTATCCTGATCGGGGCCAGCGTTTTCTCGCTGGTGTTCAGGGGCTTCGGCGGCGATGACTTCATCCACGAAATTCTCTCAGGCCTGCCCGGTGGCAAATGGGGGGCCATTGTCGCCGTCATGTTTGTGATGTTCGTACTCGGTTTTTTTCTGGATTTTATCGAGATCACCTTCGTCGTCGTACCCATCGTCGCCCCGGTGCTGTTGATGATGGATGTCAGTCCGGTGTGGCTGGGTGTCATGATGGCAATGAACCTGCAGACGTCATTCCTGACACCACCGTTCGGCTTTGCCCTGTTCTATCTGCGCGGTGTCGCCCCACCGGAAGTAACGACCATGCAGATATATCGCGGCGTTGCCCCGTTCGTTGTTATTCAATTGCTGGGGCTGGTGCTGCTCGCCAGCTTCCCGGTCCTCGCCACCTGGCTGCCGAAAGTGATCTTTGGGTAAGGGCCTTAACTAAACCGGCCAGATGTCGGGAAGCCGCGCGGCGCTTTCAGCCCTGCCCCGGCGCGCTTGCCGAGCCAATTTTTGATTTCAGGTTCGGTGCGGGTGCGATCGCCCGATTGCCAGCTGAGGCCATCCTTCAGCTTGAACGTTTTTGCATCTGACAGGCCACCCTTGGCATAGCGTTGCAGGATATTGCCGCGACCGCGCGACATTTCTGGCAGGTCAGCCAACGGGAACACCAGCAGCTTGCGATTGCGCCCAACGACGGCAACATGGTCGCTGCTTTCATCGACAACCGCGGCGACAGAGGCCTCTTCATCGGCGGCGATGTTGAGGACTTGCTTGCCGTTCTTGGTCTGGGCGATGACGTCGTCTTCGTTAACAACGAACCCGCGCCCGGCGTCCGACGCCACCAGCAACTTGCGTCCCGGCTGGTGCACGAACATGGTGACCGGCTCGTATTCGTTGCCCAATCCGATCATCAGACGCAACGGCTCGCCGTGCCCACGACCGCCCGGCAGCTTGTCGCAACCGATCGTATAGAAGCGCCCG
>JABHGV010000053.1 GCA_018671895.1 Rhodospirillaceae bacterium
ACCATTTTTCAATGCCGCCCCGGTTATCCATGTAATTGATCAGGGCGGATATCGGGTGGCGATCAAAACGGGTGTTGGCTTGCATCATTAATTCAGCCGCAGCCTCGTCAAACGACATCGGCGGCTCGCCGGTTCGTGGGGACACCAGATTGATGAATTCCTTGGCGATAGTCAGGATTCTAGCGGTCATCAAGATGTTCTCACCCTTCAGTCCATCGGGGCCGGTTCCGTCCCAGCGTTCGCCCGATTGGTGAATGGTTTCGACGACAGGCCCTTCGAATTCGACACCTTTCAGCAACTCGACACTGTCTTTATAGCTGTTGTCGAACAGTGCCTGTTCCGACGCCTTAAACCCGCTGTTCTTGGCCAAGACTTCGTTGGGAATGAAGACACGACCAAGATTGATCAGAGAGCCTGCAATGTCGACGGTTTTGACTTCGGCGTCCGATGTTTCCATTTCTCGGGCGATGGCACGGGCGACTTCGGAAATGCGGGCTGACTGGTGTGTGGTGTGCGGGTCCCGGCGTTCGACGACATTGACTAGCGCGTCAATCAACTGGCGCATCATAACGTCGCTGCGGCGTCGTTCCCGGGTGTAGTCGGTGATGTCGTCCATAACCGTCAAGACACCGGGCGGATAATCACGGTCGCCACGCAGTGGAATATGATCGGTCTTCAGGACCTCGAAGTTGTCGTCCTCTTCGCTTTCGCCAAAGGTATGAATATGGGATTGGCGTTCTTTTTCCGTATCATCGGACTCGGCAAAGCTGTTTAGAATAGCTTCGTTGACTTTGGCGTAAAACCCGGCCTTTGTCGGCCCCAGAATGCTGGCCATGGTCTTGCCGCGCATATCATCTGATGTTATTCCAGCAGCCTTCGCTGCCGGTGCATTGGCATAGGTATATTTGGTATCGCCGGTAACTGCGAAAATCTGGGTTGGCTGACTGTTGGTGATCAGGTTCATGAACTTGGTCATGTTTTCGAAACGTTCGGCCGCGATGCGTGATTTCTCGGCCGCTTCCTGTGACCGGATTGAACTGCCGTGACGCCACACGGCGATGATGCTGACGGTGACACCAACAATAATCAGGACGAAAACAATCAGGATGGTTTTCAGCCGGGTGTCGGTGCCAGCCAATGCTTCATCGCGCGATACGGTGCGGACCAAAACCCAGGGGACACTAGCCAGTGACCGGGACGTGACGAGAACCTCGCCGCCGGAATAATCACGTTTGATGCCAAAACCACCCGGTTTTTCGACGGCGAAGGCCGCGGCCAGATCCTTGGTGTCCATGGCGAACGACCGTTTCAACGGTGGCGTGTCATCGCGCAGTGGGGATAAATATTCGACAGTCGCGCCTTCGGACCTTACCAGATAGGTCTCCGCCGTTTGCGAACTCTCGCCTGGTTGTACCAGTTGCTCGTACAGGCCTTGGTCAATGATGCGCACGCCGATAACCGCACCGATGCCTTCGGCTCCTTCATCGGATTGAATGCCATAAACGGGCAGGGCGAATCCGATGGTTGGCAGATTGCTGGCGCCCAGATAGACATCAATTAATGCCGGTTCGCCATCCAGTGCGTTCACCACCGCCTTGCGAATGCGACCGCTAACGGGCGGCATGCCCGGCGAGCTTACAATGGGGCGGCCATCTGCATCGACCAGTCCCAAACCGGCGACACCGGCGCGCTCTACATTGGCTGCAACTTCGCCGACCAGTTCAGGCGGTTTGAATCCTGTGCGTTCTGCTGTGGCGACTAGCAGGTTGCGCAGATATCCAGCCTGTGCCGCTTCATCGGTAACGCCCTCCTTATCGCCCTCGCTGTTGGCCAGTTCATCCATATAAATTTGCAGAGACGCGTTTTCTGACAGTTCGCGAATGGTTGCGAAATTGGCTTCTACCCATCTGTTGACGTCTGCGGCACGGCTATCAGCAACGATACCAAGGCGCACCTGCCATTCCTGTAGGGCGCGCTCGCGTTCCTGTTCAACGAAATAGAAGGTGAAATAAACGGCGGCGGCGATAACCGCCAGCATAGCGATGCCAATACCCAGCGCCATTTTGTTGACACGCCGTGGTGTTTTTTCTTCTGGACCGCTTTCGTTGGCCATTATTCCCCCTGAATCGATAGCTTTTGTAGATTTTTGCGGCTTCGTGCCGACGACGCAAGGACTTATCTGGAAAGTGGATCACAAAGGGTTCAATTTCAGGTGTTTTCGGCTCTCGCAGCTTGTCGCGAGAGTGCGATAAAACGTATAATCCAAGTATGCTCAGGATATTAACCGTTATCACCCTGTTCGTCGCCTTTGCGTTTGCGGGCGATGCCTATGGTGCGGCAGATGCCAAGGCCAGCTTCTTTAATTCCAAGGAAACCCGCTCGACGAACCTGAAGCCATTCAAGAAGTGGACACAGGCTCTGGCGCGATATTCCAAGGAACGGGCGGCCAGTAAAGGGGGCAGTTGCAAAGCAACCAAGATGAACAAATGCCATTATGCCCTATGGATAAAATACCTGACCAAGCTGAAAGCCCAGAACCTGAGTCAGGGAAAAATCATTCAGGCCATCAATACCCGTATGAACAAGGCCAAGTACATTACCGACGGTAATAACTGGGGCAAGAAGGACTATTGGGCGACGCCGAGCGAATTCATGGCGAAATTCGGCGACTGCGAGGATTACGCTATCATCAAGTATCTGTCTTTACGGATGCTGGGTTTCAAGGAAGACCAGTTACGGGTCGTCGCGGTCAAGGACCTGAACCTTAAGGTCGGCCATGCCATCCTGATTGTCTATATCAAGGGGCAGGCCTATTTGTTGGACAACCAGATTAAAAAAGTCGTCAAGGCGTCCAGCGTCAAGCACTACCAACCGATATTTTCGATTAACGCGACCGCTTGGTGGCGCCACCGGGTATAGGGGTAATTTAGTGGTCGCGGCGGTCCACAGCAGAGCGTCTGGAGCTTTTGCGGCGTTCATCAGCTCGTCGGTCTGCATCGTCGCGCCTGTCTGAACTTTCACGTTTTTCAGTTTCTAAGTTGACGACTTCCGAATGACGGCGACCGTCGTTTTGACGCCGTTCTGTGTTTGAGCGGTTTTCAACGTCGCGACGGTCAGATGCGATTCTGCGACCAACGTCTGAACGTGTGTCTGGACCGGAATTCATTGTTGCCATCTTCTATCCTCACAGGCTTATATGCGTACAAGCAGCTTAGTACACAATCATAACATTGCTAAGTTGTTAATTTGCTCTGGTCGTATCGGTGTAAACGCGCTAAGTCCGGGCTCAGATTTCCTGAAATCCATTCGTCAGGGCTCCAATTTCCTGGGACCGATATGAGCAAACTTCAAGAACAGGTATCACGGCGTCGAACGTTCGCCATTATCTCGCACCCCGATGCGGGCAAGACGACACTAACGGAAAAGCTGCTGCTTTTTGGTGGCGCTATTCAGTTGGCGGGTGCTGTCAAGGCTCGCGGTCAACAGCGCCGGGCCCATTCCGACTGGATGAAGGTGGAGCGTGAACGCGGTATTTCGGTTGCCTCGTCGGTGATGACGTTTGTCTTCGAAGAGAATACGTTCAATCTTCTCGACACGCCGGGCCATGAAGATTTCAGCGAGGATACCTATCGGACCCTGACCGCCGTCGACAGCGCGGTCATGGTGCTTGATGCGGCCAAGGGCATTGAAACCCAGACCCGTAAATTGTTCGAAGTCTGTCGCTTGCGCGACATGCCAATCACGACGTTCATAAACAAGCTTGATCGGGAATCCCGCGATCCTTTCGACCTGCTCGACGAGATTGAACAAACGCTGGCACTGGATGTCACGCCGGCCAGTTGGCCGATCGGAACGGGCCGGGACTTCCTTGGCTGTTATGATCTGTTCGCCGACCGGCTTGTATTGATCGGAAAAGGCAGTCGGGATGAGCTGCCGGGTGAGGGCGTCGTCTGTAAAGGGTTGGATGACCCAAAGCTGGACGAATTATTGCCTGACCACGCGGTTGCGAAGCTGCGCGAGGAAGTGGATATGGTGCGCGGTTTGTGCCCTCCGTTCGACATGACGGCGTTTCTTGAAGGGCATTTGACGCCGGTGTATTTCGGCAGTGCCATTAACAACTTTGGTGTTCGTGAATTGCTGTACGGTTTGTCTGAAAGGGCCCCGGTGCCACGGGCGCAACCGACAGCATCGCGGGTGATTGAACCGGATGAAGACAAGGTCAGTGCCTTTGTTTTTAAAATTCAGGCAAACATGGACCCCAAACACCGTGACCGCATAGCATTTGTCAGAATATGTTCCGGGCAATTCAAGCGTGGGATGAAATTGAAGCATGTGCGGTCCGACAAGGTCATGACCGTCCACAACCCGGTGCTGTTCCTGGCCCAAGACCGCGAACTGGCCGAAGAGGCCTGGCCCGGCGATATCGTCGGCATCCCCAACCATGGGGCGCTGCGTATTGGAGACGGGCTGAGTGAAGGCGAGGATTTACGGTTCACCGGCATTCCCAGTTTCGCACCGGAATACCTGCAAACGGCCCGCCCTGACGACCCGCTTCGTGCCAAGCATTTGGGTCGCGCCCTGCAACAACTGGCGGAAGAGGGCGCTGCCAGTGTGTTCAAGCCTATCGTTGGTGCCGACTGGATTGTCGGCGCGGTCGGGCCTTTGCAATTCGAAGTCATGGCCGATCGTATTCGCACGGAATTCGATGTGCCTGTGCATTTCGAACCGACCAGCTTGTATACGGCCCGCTGGGTCGAGGCTGACGATGCGCAGGCGTTGAAGAAATTCGGCGATGGCAATCAAGCGGCCATTGCCAACGATCATGATGACGCGATGGTATTTCTGGCACGTAATGCCTGGCATCTGGACCGTGCGGCAGAGGACTGGCCGGATGTTCGATTTCTGAAAACACGGGAACATGTCGAGTAAGTGGACACCCTGACTTTTATTCGCCAGAACGTGCGTTTCCTCGGGTTTGGGTTGTTGCTGATGCTCAGTTCGAACCTGGGGCAGACGTTCTATATTTCCCTGTTCGGCGCTGCCATTCGTGATGACTTTAACCTTGGCAATGCGGAATTCGGTGCGATCTATTCCGCCGCCACCATGTGCAGTGCACTGATGCTGGCCTGGGTTGGTCGGCGCATTGATGTTCTGGATCTAAGGCTTTATGTGACTCTGGTTCTTGTCGGGGTTGCTGTGGCCACAGCACTGCTTGGTGCATCGACCAATATCTATGTGCTTGGACTGGCATTGTTTGGCCTCAGGCTTGGTGCGCAGGGGCTTATGGGCCACGCTGCGGTGACCAGTATGGCACGATATTTTGAAGGACGACGTGGGCGCGCCATGAGCTTTGCGGCCTTAGGGTTGCCGCTGGGTGAAGCGACATTTCCACTGCTGGCCGTGACCGCCCTTGCCGCCATTGGCTGGCGCCAGACGTGGGTGTTGTCAGGCATTCTTGTTGCGCTGTTGATCCCGGTGTTTCTGTGGCTGTTACAGGGGCACGGCGAACGACATAGCCGACATGTGGAAGAGACCAGTAGTGAAGCCGAAGAATCGCAATGGTCCAGGCGCGATGTCCTTCGCGACAAACGTTATTATCTGGTCATCCCCGGGGTGCTGATGCCGCCGTTCGTTTTGACTGGGCTGTTCTTTCACCAAACCGTTCTTGCTGCGGCGAAGGGCTGGACTCTGGAATGGCTGGCGACAGCCTTTGTCGGTTACGCCGTCCTGCATGTCGTGGCGTCTCTGGTTTGTGGATTTCTAGTCGACCGCTTCGGTGCGCTGAAGTTGCTGGTGTTCTATCAAGTGCCGCTGTTGATGGGGATGCTGGTGCTGGTGCTTGTTGATGATGCCTGGGCGGCGGCGGCTTATTTATCACTGGCCGGGGCGACCACAGGTGCCAGCCTGCCGGTGGTCAATGCCATGTGGGCAGAAACCTATGGGGTAACCCATCTGGGTGCGATCAAGGCGATGAATGTTGCGTTGATGGTTTTTGCAACAGCGGTGTCACCCATTGCCGCCGGAATGATGCTGGACGCGGGAATTTCGTTCGAGACGATTATCACGTTCACCGCCATGGCCGTCGGCGTGTCGGTGGGGTTGTTATGGCTGCGTCGGTTCTTCTAGGCGTCTATTTGCTGGCGCAATCGATGCAGACGGATGCCGTCGGGTCAATGTCCAGTCGCTTCACCGGGATTTCTTCATCGCAAATTTGGCAATAGCCGTATTCGCCTTCATCGATAAGTTTCAGGGCGGCATCAATATGCTGCAATTCGACATGTCGACGTCGGTCGGTTTCCAGGGCCATTGCCTGTCCTTGCAGGGCGTCCATGCGTGACAATCTGCCAACAGAGGTCTGGTCCAGTTCAACCGGCTGGCGGGATTCTTCGCTGGCGTCGGTATCATCCATAACCTCCTGACGGTGGGCCAGAAGCCGTTTCTGGATGTTCTTGATGTTGATGTCTTTGCGATTTGACATGACCTCTCGAGTCTACTCCGGGTGTTGTTTCCGTCAAACTGAAATGCGGAGATTGCCTGCCTGCTTTCAGGTTTTTAAATGGTCGGTTTTCCGTTGCCGATGACGATCAGGGCACGGGACTGACAGAAATTATTTTAGAAAATCGCGAATGCGCTCAGCCATTTTTTCCGGATCCATGGCATGGGCGAACTTGACCAGGAACTTGCCGCCCGGTGCCATCAGGAAGATCGAGGCCGTATGGTCGATGGTGTAGAATTCGGGGTCTCCGCCCGGGTCCGGTACCTTGTTATAGATTGCCCGATATCCTTTGGCGGTGCGCGCGATCATTGCCGCCTGACCGGTCAGGCCAATCATCCTGGGATGAAAGTTCGGAACGAATTCGCGAAGCCGTGCAGTGGTGTCGCGTTCTGGATCAACCGAGATGAAAACCGGGATGATTTTTTCAGAGCCTTCACCGACGGCATCAAGCGCCGTTCCCATTGTCGACAGCGCGGTGGGGCAGATGTCGGGGCAGAACGTATAGCCAAACGCAAGCAGCACGTAGCTGTCGAGGAAATCCCTGTCGGTCCGAATTTGCCCTTGATGATCGGTAAGAATGAACCTTGCGCCGATCGGGGCACCTTCGGCAGCTGCCTTGGAGATACCGGAAAAGGAAAGCAATAGTGCCAGAACCAGACAGGTGAAAATACGGTTTGTAGATGATTTTGACAGATTCATTTCGATGTTTCGTCGACTCCCAGTTGTCGCATATTACAAATCGAATCGCGGTTTCAGGTGATCACACTATCGGAGTCTAAAACAGCGTTTAATTGATGAAAATCAATTAGATTTATTTCTCTTTTTTATAGACTGCCGGATGTTAGAGTTCTTATGCCCTGCTTTATCAAGAAATATGGGGAGGCAGGTGCATTTTAGGCATGTCGCTAAGAACATGCGCCATTCTAGGAGGCCGCAACAATGAAATTTAATATACGAAACAACATTCTCATGCTGGGAGCAATTTGCATGGGGATGTCGTCTTGGGGGGCCGCGCAGTCAGCGGAAAACCTGGACGAGGTAATGAAACGCCGTGGATTGACGCAAAAAGACGTCTTGTCCGCGGCAAAAACATTTGTGCCGACCGGCAAGCGCGACGAATATCTTGCGTTCAGTTCCGGCGGACAGAGCGGTCATCTGATCGTTTATGGCATCCCGTCGATGCGAATCCTCAAATATGTCGCCGTGTTCACGCCGGAACCATGGCAAGGCTACGGCTTTGACGATGAATCCAAGGCTGTATTGAAACAGGGACAGGTGCACGGCAAGGACATCCTGTTCGGTGATACGCATCACCCGGCAATCAGTGAAACCAACGGCGAATACGATGGTCAGTACTTGTTCATTAATGACAAGAACAATCCGCGCATGGCTGTGGTTGACCTGTCTGACTTCGAAACCAAACAGATCGTCGTTAATCCGATCATGAAATCTGAACACGGTGGTGCGTTTGTTACGCCGAATACCGATTACATAATCGAAGCCGCGCAGTATCCGGCGCCGTTCGAGAATGAATTCGTTCCGCTGGAACAGTTCAACGAGCGCTACCGGGGTGCGGTTACATACTGGAAGTTCAATCGCGAGCACGGTCGGATCGAACCAGAGAATTCGTTCTCTGTTGAATTGCCGCCCTACAGTCAGGACCTTTCCGATTTCGGCAAGGGCCCAAGCGACGGTTGGTCGTTCACCAATACGTTCTGTTCTGAACGCTACGTCGGTGGCATCGAACGCGGTCGCCCGCCGTTCGAAGCCGGTTGTTCGCAAAAGGACACCGATTTTTTCCATATGATTAACTGGAAGAAAGTGGCCGAACTGATCAAGGCCGGTAAAGGCAAGATCATCAACGGACATCCTGTTCTGATGATGGAAACCGCGATCAAAGAAGGCGTCATGTTCCTGGTGCCGGAACCGAAAAGCCCGCATGGCATGGACGTCTCGCCTGATGGCAAGTTCATGATCGTGTCCGGTAAGCTGGACAGCCACACTTATGTGTTCAGCTTCGAAAAGATGATGGCCTTGATCAAGAACAAGGACTTCGCTGGCAAGGATGCTTACGGCATTCCGATCCTGGATATGAAGAAGTCGCTCCATAAGCAGGTGCAGGTTGGCCTTGGGCCGTTGCACACGCAGTATGACTCGAAAAAGTGCGTCGTCTACACGTCCATCTATGTCGACAGTCAGGTCACCAAGTGGGACTATTGCGAAGGCAAGGTGCTCGACAAAATTTCCATCCATTACAACGTCGGTCACCTGATGACGATGGAAGGCGATTCTGTCAAACCCCAGGGCAAGTATCTGGTGTCCCTGAACAAGCTGGCCATCGACCGTTTCAACCCGGTCGGCCCGCTGCACCCGCAGAACCATCAGTTGATCGACATCTCGGGCGACAAGATGGAACTGCTGTATGACATGCCGCTTCCGTTGGGCGAGCCGCATTACGCGGTGGCGATCAACGCGTCCAAGCTGAAACCAATCGTCCGCTACAAAAGCGGTTGGAACAGCCGTGCGGACAAACGTTCCGAATACCGGACCCGTCCGGGCAAGGAACGTGTAGAGCGTGACGGAAATCGGGTGCGGGTCTTTGCGACAACAATTCGTTCGCATATCACGCCTGAAATCATCGAGGTCACGGAGGGTGACGTTGTTACCGTCCATGTCACCAACCTTGAGAGAGCCGAGGATGAAACCCACGGCTTCGCCATCAGCGGCACCAATGTGAACCTGTCACTGGAACCGGGCAAAACATCGTCCGCGACCTTCACGGCCGACAGGGCTGGCGTATTCCCGTACTACTGCACGGAATTCTGCTCGGCGTTGCATTTGGAAATGCAGGGATACCTTCTGGTCAAGCCGAAAGGCTACAAAGAGGTCTCTGTCAAAGCCACTGAGGGTACGATCTACGCCAAGGCTGACTACGACAAGCAGCATAAGACCAACCTGGATACCCAGGGGGTCATCGACAGTGTTGTTGGTTTCATCACCAGTCATAACTATCAGGACTTCAAGCCTGTGGTTGCACTGGTCGAAGACGCCACTGATCAGTTGAACTTTGCTGCTGATGCTCGCAAAAAAGCAGAAGGCTTTGCTGTCAAATCCGATTGGCAGAACGCGACACTGTGGGCTGGCCAATGGTGGCAATATCAAGTAAAAGCAGCCGATATCGGGCTGCGAGCCAAGACCTACCTTGAGCAAAACGGGGCTAAACCCGTAGCGAAAAAGTAGGAAGCAATCGGGATGAATGGGGGGCGAAATAATCGCCCCCCATTTTCCCTTTTTCTATTTGTTATGAGGCACGAAGAATGAAAATGAATACAGTCGGTATGGTTCTGATCCCTGCGTTTGTCGCTTTCGCATTCGGGGCAGCAAGCCAGCCAGCGATTGCCGACACCGGCAACAACACGGTTCAGCTTGCACAGCAGTCTGAGAAGAAGGCTCCCGCAGCAAAGAAGAAAAAGAAACGTGACCCGGGCAAGAAACTTTACATGCTCAACACCTGTATTGCCTGTCATGGCCGTAATGGCAAAGGTGCCATCATGAACTTTCCCAATCTGGCCGGGCAGGATTTGAAATATATGATCGCCCAGACAAAATTGATTATTGCCGGAAAGCGCACCGGCAGTCCGGACGCGACCGGCAACCCCCGCAGTGAAAGCATGCGCGGTGCACTGATCACACCGGAAGGGAAACCTCGGATTTCGAACGACCATATCAAGCAGATCGCAACATGGTTGTCGAAAATGGAACCGGCGAAGCCACAAGCACCGGAACAGGCAGTTGATCTGAAACAAATCAAGCAAGGTGCGAAACTATACAAGAAGAAATGCCGATCTTGTCATGGTAAAGGTGGATTGAAACCGCTTAAGGGCTACCCCATAATTGCGGGTCAGAAGCGTGGCTACCTGATTATTCAAACCAAGGACATTCGCGATAAAAAGCGAACCAGCGGAAAGAGCAAAACTATGGCTGCCGTCGTCAAAAAAATGACAGACGAGCAAATCGAAACCATCGCTGACTATCTGTCGCAAATCGACCGGACGGCAAAGTAGCAGCGAATTCTATTTCAAGAAAAAACGGAGATAACTAATGACGATTAAGACTGGTGGAAAAATTATGATTGCTGCGGGCGTTGCCCTGATGATGACCGGTACGCCGGTTTCTGCCGCGCCGCCTGCCGACTGGAACAAAGGTGGTGGCGAGCAGGATGAGGCGATGCACCTGAAGGCGGACCATGAGAATGGTATCGAAGTTTATGAAGTTTGCGCCGCTTGTCACAGGCTCGAGGGCTGGGGCATGAAAGATGGCACCTTCCCGATGCTTGCCGGTCAACACAAGAATGTCATCATCAAACAATTGGCTGATATCCGGGCACTGAACCGCGATAACCCGACCATGTATCCGTTTGCCTTGCCGAAATCAATCGGCGGTCCTCAGTCCATCGCCGATGTCGCGGCCTATATATCGAAACTGCCGATGAATCCGGAACCGGGCTATGGGCCGGGCGACAATCTTGAGCATGGCGCCAAACTGTACAAGGACAACTGTGTGCGGTGCCATGGCGACAACGGTCAGGGCATTCCCGACAAATTCTATCCCCGCATTCAGGCCCAGCACTATAATTATCTGGTACGACAGTTCGAGTGGATCCGCGACGGCAAACGGCGCAACGCAAACCCTGATATGATCAAACAGATCAAAGGATTTTCGGATGCTGATATGATTGCTGTCATGGATTACGTATCGCGCCAGAAACCACCGGCAAAAGACGTCGCACCGGTGGGTTGGGAAAACCCTGATTTCGATTAAGGTTTAAGTGTAAAATGTGGGGGCAACATCAACCCGGCCTGTTGGCCGGGACAGGATGAGATATGACTGACGGACAACAACAACAACAAAAGAAAATCCTGGCGTATCGCGTGCTGACCTTGATCGGTCTGGCATTGATAGTGATGGCCTACTTCTCGCCCATTTGGTGGGTGTCTTTGAGTGCTCCTCAATATCCCGAAAGCGCTTTCCCACAGGGGATCAGAATCCATTTCCATATGGATGGGGTCTTCAACGGTTGCAAGAAAGTGGAATCCGACGAGAAGTACGAAGAAGAGGCGCTGAACTGCAAGCACGAGATGGATGCCATCAATCACTACGTTGGTATGTATCCCATTGCCGCTGGCGGTCCGGTGGAAAGAACGGTATCCCCCTTCCTTGTCAGTCTAGTGGCAGCCATGCTGATTGCCTTTTCGATTACGCAGCCGAAAGTACGGCTTGGCTTTTTCGCGGCCAGTTGTGCCGCAATCGCTATTTGGATGAGTATGGCGCTCTATAGCGAAGGCGGTGTCATGTTGATGAGCCCCAACTACGTCTTCGATTTCTCCAGTACCATGGACCTTGATCCGGAGGATTATGCCCAATGGAGTGCTCTCTATACGCTCGAGGAAAGTTACACCGAAGCGCTGGGGCGCTACTTCCGGGATACGGTCGCCATCGCCAAACGCGTCGACTTGATGATGATGGTGGCCCACGGGGTCTATTGGACAATTCTCGCCGGAATGGCGGTGCTGGTCGTTGGCCTGTGGAAGATGCGCCAGTTTTACTGGCTGCTGATCATTGTCCCGGCGATGCTGCCTGTGTTCTTCGTGATTGAATACGCGGCCTGGCTCTGGTGGTTCGGCCACAGCCTGCACGAGATGGCGGCGTTTTCTGTCAAACCCTTCATGCCGACGGTGTTTGGTCAGGGCAAGGTCGCCCAATTCAGCACCTATTCCTATCCGCATTACGGTTATGGCCTGATGTTCGTTGGCGGACTTGTGTTGGCTCTGGCCGCGCTGGTGCGTCGCAAGCAGATGGCGGACGATGAAAAGTGACACTTGGTGGAGGAACACCCATGCGCAACGCCCTTTTCGGGCTTGGGTTTGTTTTGCTGTCAGCCACCTTTGCGGTCCCGGCATGGGCCGAAGGGAAGGGGGGCTCGTTACAGTCCCTGATTGATGCCGCTGAACCCGGCGACATTCTGCAACCGCCGCCGGGTACCTATGCGGGGCCCATTGATATTGACAAGTCGATCGTTCTAGATGGTCAGGGACAGGTCACCATCGATGCGGGCGGAAAGGGCAGCGTCGTATATCTGAATTCCGACGGTGCGACGTTGCGAAACCTTCGGCTGGTTAATTCGGGCGGTTCTCATAACGACATCGATTCCGGCATTCAGGTCCGTGGTAATTACAATGTCATCTCAGATAACGTCATCGACCAAACCCTGTTTGGCATCGACCTGGGGCAATCCGACAACAACGTCGTGCGTCGCAATCAGATCGGCTCGAAGCCCTATCCACTGGGTATCCGTGGAGATGGCATTCGTCTCTGGTACAGCATGAAGAACAGGATTGTGGAAAACACCATATCCAATTCACGCGATATGGTGGTCTGGTACTCAGCCGACAATGTCATTTCCGACAATACGGTCAGCAATGGTCGTTACGGTCTGCATTTCATGTATGCCAGATACAATGTCGTCGAGGGCAATCGCTACAAGAACAATTCCGTTGGTATTTTTCTGATGTACAGTGATGGCGTTGAAGTGCGAAACAATCATATTTCCCATGGCCAGGGTGGCACCGGAATGGGCATCGGCATGAAGGAAAGCAGTGACGTCATTATTGAAGGCAATAACATCGTCTACTGCGCCACCGGCATCTACATGGATGTTTCCCCGTTTCAGCCTGACAGTACCAACTACATTACAAACAACCATATCGCCTATAACGGAATCGGCGTCTTGATGCATAACGACTGGACCGGTAATGAATTCCGCGACAACCAGTTCGCCGCCAACTACGTGCAGGTGTCTGTCAATGCCATGGCCTCGGCCGAACGCAACGACTGGAACGGTAATTACTGGGATGACTATGACGGGTTCGATCGTGATCAGGATGATGTTGGCGACAGCGATTACGAGATGCGGGTATATGCCGATCAGCTTTGGATGGATGTGCCGACCGCTGCCTATTATCGTGCGTCGCCGCTTCTCAGTCTTGTTGATTTTCTGGAAAGATTGGCGCCGTTTTCAGAACCAATCGTTCTACTTCGCGATGAAAAACCTCAGATGGTACCTGCTGTCTATCGGCCAAGCGGTGCAGATAATGCTAAAGTACCCTCTGAACAAAAGCGCCTAGACCCGTTTGGGTTGAAGCAACGGCTTGGGCAATAGGGAAAGGTCATGGCGGAAGAAAACACCCCGAAAAAACCCTCTGGCCTCAGCCGTATGCAACGCCGCAACCGGCGTACATTCCTGCGCTCAATAGCGGTTGGTGTGACCGTGATCGGTGCATCAGTCCTTGGGTTTTTCCCCGTGCTCAAGGGCTGGACAAAACGTCTTCGTCCGCCGGGCGCAATCCACGAAGATGAATTTCTTGCGGCCTGCATCAAGTGCGGGCAGTGCGTTCAGGTGTGCCCGGTCGAAGCAATCAAACTGGGTGATCTGGACGAGGGATTTGGCGTCGGAGTTCCGTTTATTCAGGCCCGTGATCAGGCCTGTGATTTTTCCTGCGATGCCGTGCAATGCATTCTGGCTTGTCCGACCGGTGCCCTGTCGCACGACATCAACAAGAAAGAAGAAGTTCACATGGGACTAGCCCGTGTTTCCCGGCTTGATGCCTGTCTGGCGCAATTGGGTAAAGGCGTTAAGGGGGCGGCGCGGGAACAGGGCTTTATGGGCCGCCTGCGATATGCCGAGATTGACCGATGGGTTCCCATTAAGGTCAACGATCATCCATACGATCTTGATATTTGCGACCTGTGCGAGCGGGTCTGCCCGATAGAAGGCGCTATCGTCGTCAAGACCGTTGGTACAGGTGCCGACAGGTTTGGTTATCCAGAGGTGATGGAAAAATGCGTTGGTTGCGGTGTTTGTGAAATGATTTGTCCGACCGACCCACCGGCTATTGTCATCGACATTCGTGAAACCTGGAAGGCCGAGGCATGAGTATGCTGGCGTCACTGAAAGTAATGCTGGGGATGACCCCGCCGCGCAAGCCGGGTCAGCGCGAATACAGCCCGGGTGCACGAAGTCTGCACAATGTGAAACGAGATATTCAGGGTAAGAAAGAACGGGTCGCCGCGATCAAGGCGGAACGGGATCTCGACCGTTCAAACAAGTGGCGCAACCGTCGCTGGGCAACTCTGATAATCATCAATCTGTTGTTCGTTTTGTCATTTCAATTTGACGTTCAACTTGTCGAAGGGGCGCTAACGGCATCACGCGTACTCGGCTTCCATTTTGCAGACCTCAACGCCGCCCTGCAGGTAATGCTGGCTTACAAGGTCATTCTGATCAATCTGGTGATCGGCACCGGCACGGTTTTGATTATGTGGTGGTTGTTAGGCGGGCGAACGTTCTGTTCCTGGGTCTGCCCGTATCATCTGCTTTCTGAATTTGCTGAAAAAATTCATCTTTGGTTGGCAAAGGCAAATATCGTTCGTGACTTTCCTCTTCATCGCGGCACACGGACGGTGCTTTACGTCGTATTCGCTCTGCTGGCCGTGGTCAGTGGATACACGGTGTTCGAGTCGATTTCGCCGACCGGCATTCTCAGTCGCGCCATGATATATGGTCCGGGTCTGGCCTTGCTGTGGGTCGCCGGGCTTCTGGTGTTCGAGGTTTTCGTCACCCGTCGCGCCTGGTGCCGGTATGTATGTCCTATTGGGCTGACCTATGGGTTTGTCGGGGCAACGGCTCCGGTGCAGGTGACGTACAATCTTGAGGACTGTTTGCATGAAGGTGACTGTCGGGCGCTGTGCATGGTGCCCCACGTTCTCGAGATGACAAAGAAAGGCTATGCCAGGGATGTCGACGTGGCTGTCGGCCCTGACTGTACCCGGTGTGGAATGTGCATTGACATTTGCCCCACCAACTCGCTCAACTTCGAAGTGAAGGGACTGAAGCATTTCCTGTAGATATTCGGGATAGCGCGGATAACGACGTATGATTCACTTCGAGCATGTTTCCAAGGTTTTTAAGAAAACCCCGGTTCTGGATGACGTTAACCTGGATATATCCCCAGGGGAGCGGATTGCCCTTGTCGGCTCTAACGGTGCCGGCAAGACGACGCTGATCCGTTGTCTGCTGGGTGAATATGTCTCGGATGGAACGATTACCGTCGATGGCCTGTCTGCTCGAGAAGAGAGAAAACGTGTTCTTCAGCGAATCGGGTTTGTGCCTCAGCTGCCGCCGCCTTTGAAGATGCCCGTCAGTGACGTTATCCGGTTTGCTGCGGGCACCTGCGATGCCGACCCGGCCCGCATGGAAGCCGCCAGTGCGACATTGGGACTGGATATTCCTTCGGTCGCCCGTCAGCCATTCGTCAAGTTGTCGGGCGGACAAAAACAAAAGTTGCTGATCGGTATCGCCTTGGGCCGAAACTGCGACGTGCTGATTATGGATGAACCGGCGGCCAATCTTGACCCGGATTCCCGCCGTGCATTTTTTCGCCTGTTGAGTGGCCTGTCGCCGGAAACGGTGATGTTGATTTCAAGTCACCGGCTCGACGAAGTGGCGTCTCTGGTCAATCGGGTGGTCGAACTGGACAGGGGCAAAGTGGTGCTGGACGACCGGGTCGCCGACGCGGTTGATTTGACCGGTGTTCTGGAATGCGTCATCGAACTGAACAGGGCCGAGCCCGCTTTGGCGACATCGCTGACAGAATGGGGATTCGTTGATGAAGGGGATGGCTGTCGCTGGCGGGGTTCCGTGCCGGGGCCGGACCGCCTGCGCTTTCTCGCCATGATGTCCCGCTACGCTGGCATCCTTTCCGGACTCAGTCTCAAGGAAGTCCGAGACGAGAAAGGCGAGGCGGCGCAATGAGGACTGTTCTTTATATTGTTGCTATCGCCGTGCTTGTTGCTGTGGGCATCTGGATGTCCGGATTGCTCAAGCCCGCCAAAGGTCCTGAGAACGTTCACTGGGACCGTGATGTGTGTGAATTGTGTCGGATGATGGTCAGTGATGCCGGGTTCGCCGCCGAAGTGCGGGGCGGGTCAAAAAACAAACTATATAAATTCGACGATATCGGCTGTGCCATTAACTGGCAGAACGAGCAATCATGGGCGGACGCCCCTGAAACCGAAATATGGATCGCCGATGACAAGAGCAGCCGGGATCAGTTGATCTGGCTGGATGCCCGGGCGGTTCATTACACGACGGGCAAGATTACGCCGATGAATTACGGTTTGGGGACATCTGTGACGCCCGAAGAAGGCGCTATGTCTTTCGAACAGATGGTGACGTCCGTGCTGTCGGGCAAACCCAATCATATTTGTGAAACGCGCTGAGGTTGAGGAGGCCAGGGGTGACAGGTTTGTGGATGACGGCGAAACTGGACTTGGCGGAATCGTTCCGTGCACGCTGGTTTCTTGTCTATTCATTGGTGTTTGGTGGTGCCCTGGTTCTGCTTCTGCTTTCCGGGCTTGCCGAATCGCGGGTGATGGGCTTTTCCGGGCTGTCTCGAATTTTGATTATCTATGTTCAGCTATGCATGGCGATCCTGCCGGTTTTCATTTTATTGACGACCGTCCGTTCTGTCGCCGGTGATCGTGAAGCCGGGGTCATCGAATATTTGCTGGCGTTGCCGGTTTCGCTTTCCGGCTGGTACTGGGGCAAGCTGACGGGTCGCTTCGTCGTTGTCTTTGCACCGGTGTTTCTGGCCATGGCCGCGGCCGCGGTGTTTGCGGCATTGCGTGGTTATGGGGTACCGTGGACGGCATTCGCCCTTAACGCCGTGCTGCTGGTTTCACTGATCTGGTGCTTTCTTGGCATCGGCATCCTGATTTCCAGCCTGACCCATTCATCGGATATTGCCCAGGGGGCGGCGTTCGTGGTTTGGCTGACACTGTTACTGTTCATTGATGTCATTTTGCTGGGCATCATGATTCGCGAGCAGATCCCTGCCGAGTTGGTCATCGGCGTTTCGCTGATGAACCCTCTACAGGCGTTTCGGGTCGCCTCAATGACCATTTTTGACCCGGCGCTGATGCTGATGGGGCCATCGTCACACATAATTCTCGATGCTTTGGGCGTTATCGGCGTGCAGGCCTACGGGATTATCTATCCGGTCGTTCTTGGAAGCATTTCAGCAATGATCGGCTATCGGGTATTTCGGCGGGGCGACCTGATATGACAGGAATGCGGCGTCTTGCCGCAGTGTGTGCGGTTACTGCGGCGCTGCTGTATCCGGCATTGCTAAGCGCTGCCGATCTGGAACTCGGCGAGGAAATTTTTGAAATTTGCGCGCCATGCCATGGTCCATTTGGCCAAGGTGGTGGTGCCGGGGTGTACCCCCGTCTTGCCGGAATGTCGGAAGATTACGTAAAGACCGAACTGAGACGATTCAAAACTAGACGGCGCGAGAATATTCCCATGTTGCCCTATGCAACAGAACGCGAGCTGCCGGATGAAGACGTCGATGCCGTTGCTGCCTATATCGCAACCCTGAAACTGGCGACCCACCTGCCGCCAATGGAAGAGGGAACGGATGCTCTTGACCGTTTATTGCAGGCGAAGATGACCCTGAACGTGCCACGAGCGGTGGGCAATCTGGAAAATGGACGCAAAAACTACAAAGAAGGATGTTCGCGTTGCCATGGCCGCACCGGAAAGGGGTCTCCGCAAGGACCTCTGCTGGCCGGTCAGCACACGCGCTATCTGCGCCACCAGATTGAAAAATTTATCGCCGGTGAGCGGGAACATAAATCCGTCGATATTCTGTTCTCTTCGCAACCCGAAGACGTCATCCGCGATATGCTCGCCCATCTGTCGATCCTGGATGATCCGGTAGACGAAGATGAGGACGACGATTAGGTCGATCCAGGCCCGTATAATTGATGGGCGCGTTTTTCGAAGGCGTTGAGAATACGCCGCTCCATGCCATTGCTCAGAAGTTCAGACAGGCTGGTCATCAGGGGCGAATTGAACTGGTGATTGATTTCAAGCGTGACAGTCGTTGATGTGTCGTCGACGGCATCGAACTGCCACGAGATCGACAGGTCGCCGCCATCGCCATCAACCGAAACGATATCAATTTTCAGGGGTTCCTCAAAAGTCGCTTCCGTCAGAATCCTGAAACGAAGCGGGCCAGCACCAAGCACGTTGTCTACGCGCAAGCGGTTGTCGTCGCGTTGGGTGATGCGGGCGGCCACAAACATCGTAACGAAGGTCGGGTAGGATTCTATGTCCACGGCGATGTCGTATAGGTGTTCGGCGGTATACGGCTCTCGGCGTTGTTCCCGGTAACGCCCCATCAGACCCAGGTCGTGGCCAGAATCGAGCCGATCAGCACCAGGCTGCCGACGGCGTGAATGAAAAGGGTTCCTTCGATGCCGGCGCGCAAACGATCCCGTTCGTCCGATGGTGCGGTTATCGACTGC
>JABHGV010000054.1 GCA_018671895.1 Rhodospirillaceae bacterium
CGACAGGTTACAGTCAAATGGGGCTGGGAGAGTAGCCGCATATCGCTTAATCTGTAACGATCTTATAGATGTCAACAGGGAGGTTAGACATGGCCAGAGTTGATAGTTCGCTGACATTTAGGCGTTACAAGGACGGCGACACGGAGCATGTGCCTTGGGATGAGGATTTCATCCAGTCGGGTGAATCCTACAAATGTCCAACCTATGTCCATCGCACACCGCCGTGCCAGGGTTCGTGTCCTTCTGGACACGATATTCGCGGCTGGCTTTCCATCGTCCGCGGCCTTGATCGCCCGGACGGAACGCCGTGGCAAGAATACGCATTTAAGCGCATGGTTTTATCGAATCCCTTCCCTGCTGTCATGGGTCGGGTATGTCCGGCCCCGTGTCAGGACGGCTGTAACCGTAATGAAATCGAAGAACACGTTGGCATCAACGCCATCGAGCAGTTCATCGGCGATTATGCGTTAGATAACAAACTCGGCTTCGACAAGCCCGCGAAGGAAACCGGCAAGAAGGTCGCTATCGTCGGTGGCGGACCGGCCGGACTGGCCGCCGCTTACTTCCTGCGCCAGAAAGGCCATGCCTGCACGATATTTGAGTCCTATCACGAACTGGGCGGAATGATGTGCTTCGGCATTCCCGGATACCGGACGCCGCGCGATGTTCTGAACGGCGAAATCCAGCGCATCATCAACATGGGTGTCGATGTTCAATTGAACACCCGTGTCGGTACCGACGTTACCGTCGAAAAGCTTGAAAAAGACTACGACGCCATTTTCTGGGGCATTGGCGCAACATCGGGCAAGGCCCTGCCGATCCCGGGTGCCGAAGCGCCGAACTGCGTTGATGGTATCTCGTTCCTGCAAGCCTTCAACGAAGGAAGATTACAGCATTTAAGCGGTAGAATCCTTGTTGTGGGAGCCGGTGATACGGCAATGGATGTAGCCGCCGTGGCGCGCCGCATCGGCCACATTGACCATGTATCGGAAAAAGACCATCCGGAAACCGTTATTCTTGGCCACACCGCCCATGATGTCGCCACCGTCGCGGCGCGCCAGGGTGCCGATGTGTGGGTTGTCTATCGCCGTCCCATTTCGAAGGCTCCGGCGACTCAGCACGAACTTGAGTCCGTCATCAAGGAAGGTGTTGAAATTCATGAAAGTCTGGCACCGCTGGAAGTCATCGTCGGTGACGATGGCCGGGCAACGGCGCTTCGGGTGCAGCCCGTCGACTGGAAAGATGGCGAGATGACGCCGCGCGAAGGTGCCGAACATAACATCGAGTGCTCGCTGATCGTCAGCGCCACCGGTCAGGCCAGCGACTTCACCGGATTCGAGGATTTGGACAACGGCTGGGGCCAGATGGATGCCGACAAGGTTTATCAGGTCAAAGACAAGCCCGGGCATTTCGTTGGTGGCGACGCCATCAAGCCGCATCTTCTGACTACGGCCATCGGCCATGCCTCGATTGCCGTCGATGAAATCGACCTGTATATGTCGGGCAAGGATTTAAAGGACCGCCCGAAGGTCGATGCCCATCATTTCAGCTTACTCAACGAGCTGCGCCAGCATTCACTGGAACCCGCCACATACAATCACAAGCCGTCCTGGGGCACGGACAGCGAAGACTATGCCGTCCACAACTACGAAGACCGTTCGTTCGCCGAAATCGCCACACACGACAAGTTATATATGGCCTATTTCGAACAGGAAAAAATGAACCGCCGTCAGGAAGTCGATATTTCGTCGGATTCCGTGCTTGGCAACTTCCAGGAACGGTTCGAAGGATTGAACGAGGAAACCGCTGTTACCGAGGCCGAACGCTGCATGAGCTGCGGCATGTGCTTCGAATGCGACAGTTGCGTCATTTATTGCCCGCAGGTCGCCATCTACAAGGTCAAGAAGGACAAACACGCCGTCGGCCGCTACGTCGATACCGATTACGACAAATGCGTCGGCTGTCACATATGCATGGATGTCTGCCCGACGGGCTATATCCAGATGGGGTTGGGTGAATAACCGGCCCCAGTGATTTACGACAATGGAGAAAAGTTAACAATGAATACTGTGAGAGGCATTTTCGCCGCGCTGCTGCTGGCGCTGACAGCCGTTGCCGTCAGCCCTGCCGGGGCTTTGGCCGCCGATTCCGGTGTGCCGGTCCCCTCGCCCGCGAAAGCATTCAAGGGTGAGCAATGTGTCGAACCGGTCGAGACCATGCGTCGTGAGCATATGGTTTACCTGAAGCATCAGCGCGACGAGACCCTGCGCGACGGTATTCGCGGCCAAAAATACGGCCTGAATGAATGCATCGACTGTCATGCCACGGCTGACCCTTCGATTGCCGGTGGCAAAATCCGCACCCTGAAGCCGTTCTGCAAGGAATGCCACGCCTACGCCGCCGTCTCCATCGACTGCTTTGCCTGTCATTCGGGCAAGGCCCAAAATGATAAAACCGGCAGCCTGTTGCCGAACGAAAAAGAAGAAATGGCCGACGACCTGATCCGTATGGTCAAGGCGCACACCAACGCGCCCGCCATAGGAGACAAGAAATGAGTGATACCACCTTCAACGCCGCCCGGCGGCGTTTGCTGGCTGGCACCGCTGCGCTGGCTGGCATCTCCGTCGCACCGGGAATCCGGTTGATCTCCACCGCCGAAGCTGCCGTTAGTGGACCGGCAAGCGCCAAAAACCGCTGGGGCCTGCTGATTGATTCCAACAAGTGCGACGCCGGTTGCACGGAATGCGTCACCGCATGTAAAACCGAACAGGGCTGGACCGGAAACGACCGCCCGGAAAGTGATCCGCAGTGGATCCGCAAGGTTAACCTGAAGGACAACAAGACCGGTGCCACCGCATCGCTGCCGGTGATGTGCCAACACTGTGAACATCCGCCGTGTGTCGATGTTTGCCCGACCGGCGCATCGATGAAGCGCGAAGACGGCATCGTTCTGGTCGACAAGCACATTTGCATCGGCTGTCGTTATTGCATGATGGCGTGCCCGTACAAGGCGCGGTCCTTCGTTCACGAAGACGTCCATAATCAAAAGCAGCACATGCCGCGCGGCAAGGGTACGGTCGAGTCCTGCACCTTGTGCGTTCATCGTGTTGATGCCGGTGGCACGCCTGCCTGTGTCGAAGCCTGCACCGAAAAAGCCGGTCGCGACGCCATGGTGTTCGGCGACCTCAATGATCCGGCGAGCGAAATTTCGAAAAAGCTCGCCAAACACGTCACAACCCGACTGCGTGCCGACCTTGGGCTTGAGCCCGGCGTCCACTACAGCGGCATATAGGAAAGAGGAACTAGACACATGAAACGGATCCTCTTTACACAGATCCAAGGCAATTCGACCGGCTATATCGCTCTGCTGGGCTGGCTTGGTGCGTTCGTTGCCGCCGCCCTTGGTGCTGTCTACTTCATGGAGCACAACGGCCACTATGTGACCGGCATGAACAACCAGATCGTCTGGGGCATGCCGCACGTCTTTGCCGTGTTCCTGATTGTCGCGGCATCGGGTGCGCTAAACATCGCATCCATCTCGTCGGTTTTCGGGCGCGTCATGTACAAACCGCTTGGCAGACTGTCGACGCTGCTTTCCCTGGCCCTTCTGGCTGGTGGCCTGATGGTTCTGGTCCTTGATCTGGGCCGTCCAGATCGCCTCGACGTTGCCATGATGAAATATAATTTCAAATCCATTTTCGCCTGGAACATCTATCTGTACACCGGCTTCTTCGCCGTTGTCGGCGTTTACATGTGGATGATGATGGAACGGCGTATGAACCGTTATACCAAGATTGCCGGTACCGTCGCCTTTATCTGGCGACTGGCGCTGACAACCGGTACCGGTTCGATCTTCGGCTTCCTGGTTGCCCGTCAGGCTTATGACGCAGCGATCATGGCGCCGATGTTCATCATCATGTCGTTCTCGTTCGGCCTCGCCATATTTATTCTTGTCCTGATGGCCGTTAGCAACGGCACAGGTCGGCCGTTGGGTGACGTACTGATCGCCAAGATGAAGAACCTGCTCGGCGTATTCGTTGCCGCTGTCCTGTACTTTGCCGTCGTTCAGCACCTGACCAACCTGTACGCCACCGAGCATCACGGCGTCGAAGCCTTCATCCTCAGCGATGGCGGCATCTACACAGGCCTGTTCTGGTTCGGACAAATTCTGATTGGCGGACTGTTGCCGCTGGCGCTGCTGTATCACCCGACCACAGGCAAGGACCGGATGATGATCGCACTCGCCGCTGCCATGGTTGTTATCGGTGGCATGGCGCAAGTTTACGTCATCATCATCGGCGGTCAGGCATACCCGCTGTCGATCTTCCCCGGTTACGAGGTTTCCAGCAGCTTCTACGACGGTATCGTCGGAAGCTATTCCCCGTCCCTGCCAGAAGTCGTCCTGGGCCTAGGCGGTGTCGCAACAACGTTATTGATCGTCGCCATTGCCATCAAGGCGCTGCCGTTCCTGCCCGCGACATTGGCCGATGCCGATATCGACCCCCACTATGTGGAACCGGAACCGGAACCAGAGCCAGAAGAAGCAGACTCTGACGACGAAGGCGAAGAGGCCGCCGAAGCAGCATGACCGAGGAGCATCCGTTCGCTCAGTACGTCCGGATCATCGGCAAGGGGCCCAACTTGTCCCGACCAATGACCGAGGACGAAATGCACGCCGCTGCGACCATGATCATGAATGATCAGGTCGAGCCGCTGCAACTGGGAGCATTCCTGTGTATTTTGCGTATGCGTACGGAAGAGCCCGTTGAGGGTGCCGGGTTTGTGCGCGCTGCACGTGAGTCACTGCATCTGCCAGACGACATTCCCGAGGTCGACCTGGACTGGTCGTCCTATTCCGGAAAAAAGCGTCAGCTTCCGTGGTACCTGCTGGCCGCCCAATTACTCAGCACCAATGGCGTCAGCATTTTCATGCAGGGTGCCGAAGGTCACACCCCAGGGCGCGTCTACAGCAGTCAGTCCCTGAAAAGCCTGGGCATCGCCATTGCCAGCTCGCTGGAAGAGGCCGCAGACCATATCCGCGAAAACAACTTCGCCTATCTGACGCTTGGCGACATATCGCCAAAGCTTCAGGAAATCATCGACCTGAAACCGCTGCTTGGGCTGCGCTCGCCTGTCAATACGTTTGGGCGAATGATTAATCCGTTTTCGGCACCTTATGAATTCCAGACTGTCTTCCACCCCAATTACCGTGACGTTCACCGCGATACCGCGAACCTGCTGGACCAGCCGCACATGGCGGTCTTTAAGGGTGAAGGCGGCGAGGCCGAACGGCGCCCGCAAAAACCGGTACAGGTCCAGTACCTGCACGACGGCGAATACAGCGAAATCGAATGGCCGGCGATGTTGGGGGAAGAAAGCGTCAAGGTCGACGAAGAGATGAACCTGGAACGCCTGAAAACCGTCTGGCGCGGCGAAGAGGACGATTCCTACGCCATTGCTGCTGTTACCGGCACCGTCGCGCTGGCATTGCACCTGATGGGTCGCGCCGCGACGCCCCAAGAAGCACTGGCGCAAGCCGCAACCATGTGGGACAGTCGCGACAAAGACAGGTTCTAGGTTCCCCATCAGAGGCCGTCATGTCGCACATTCTTATCTCAGCCGCCCATAAGTCGTCGGGAAAGACCACCATTTCCATTGGTCTGGCCGCAGCCCTGCGTCGTCGCGACATGAAGGTGCAGACCTTCAAGAAAGGGCCCGACTATATCGACCCCATGTGGCTGGCCCGCGCCAGTTGGCGGACGTGCCATAACCTTGATTATTACACCATGGATAAGGACGAGATCCTGTCGACCTTCGCACGCTTCTCGCGGGGATCTGATATCGCCATAATCGAAGGCAACAAGGGTCTTTATGACGGCCTTGATCTGGATGGCGGCAATTCCAACGCCGCCCTGGCAATCCTGGTCGGTGCGCCGGTGGTTCTGGTTATTGATGCCCGCGGCATGACCCGTGGTGTTGCACCGTTGATTCTGGGCTATCAGGCCTTCAACAAGGACCTCAACATCGCCGGGATTATTCTCAACAAGGTCGGCGGCAGCCGCCACGAGGAAAAACTGCGTACGATCATCGAACACTTCACCGACGTTCCCGTAGTCGGCATTGTTCACCGCGACGAAAGACTGGTCATTACCGAACGGCATCTTGGGTTGACGCCAAGCAACGAAGACAGTCATGCCGACGACAAAATCGACGCTATCGTCGACCTGATTGAAGCCCAGGTCGATATTGATAAAATCATCGAAATCGCCGAGAAGGCAAGCAAGCAAACCCCGCCCGCCCGCCCGCGCAGGCCGCAAACCAGCGCCGATATCTCCATCGGTGTGGCGCGGGACAGCGCCTTCGGGTTCTATTATCCGGGTGATCTGGAAGCGCTGGAGGCGGCAGGCGCCAAGCTGATCCCTATCGATATGACCAAAGATATCGAACTGCCCGAAATCGATGGCTTGTTCATTGGTGGCGGTTTCCCGGAAACCCGCATGAAGGCGCTTCAGGACAACACCAGAATGCGGAAATCGGTTCGGGCGACCATCGAAAACGGCCTGCCGGTTTATGCGGAATGCGGCGGCCTGATGTATCTGGCCCGCAGCCTGACCTGGAAGGACGAGACCTGCGATATGGTCGGCGTCATCCCGGCCGATGTGGTCCTGCACGACAAGCCGCAAGGGCGTGGTTACGTGCGCCTGAAGGAAACCGGCAACGGCCCATGGCCACTGCTTGATGACGATGGAAATCCGGGCGAGATTCCGGCCCATGAATTCCATTATTCCAGCCTTGAAAATCTTGATGGTGACCCCGTCTTCGCTTATCAAGTGTTGCGCGGACACGGCATAGACGGCGAACATGACGGTCTGATCTACAAGAACTTGCTGGCCAACTACACGCACCTGAGAGATGTATCTGCCAACCGTTGGGCGCAACGGTTTGTTGGTTTCGTGCGGCGCCACATGAACGATGAATCAATGACGACAAGCCACGGAAAAAGACAATCATGGACATAATCTTATGACGATAAATCCGGTTTACATCGTCGGCGCTGGACCGGGTGATCCGGAACTGATGACCGTCAAGGCCATGCGTGTGCTCAAGGAATGCGATGTCGTCGTCTATGACCGGTTGGTATCGGATAAAATCCTCGACCTGCTAGGTGAAAAAACCGAGAAGATTTTTGCGGGCAAGGCGGCGCGTGATCACCACATGCTGCAAGAAGAAATCAACGCGTTGCTGGTCAAACTTGCCAAGGATGGTCGCAAGGCGGTCCGCCTGAAAGGGGGCGACCCGTTCATATTCGGTCGCGGCAGTGAAGAAGCCCTGCACCTCGCCGATAACAATGTCGCCTTTGAAATTGTTCCCGGCATTACCGCCTCGGCCGGTTGCGGTGCCTATGGCGGCATTCCACTGACCCACCGGGGTATGGCGACCGGCGTTCGCTTTGTCACCGGCCATTGCCGCGACGGTGTTCATCTGGACCTGAACTGGAAAAGTCTGGCCGACCCAGATACCACCTTGGTTATCTATATGGGGCTGATTAACATCGCCAAAATCCGCGACGAATTGATCAAGGCCGGATTGCCCGCTGACACCCCGGCCGGTGCCATCGAACGGGGTACGACGGAGGACCAGCGGACCATCCTGACGACTCTTAAGGAACTGCCCGATTGCATTGAGGCGGCCGACCTGAAGGCCCCCAGCCTGTTGATTATCGGTCGCGTTGTTGGCCTTGCACCCGACCTTGGATGGTACATCCCGCCGATGGATTGCGATGTCGAAGCCGGACAGTAACCCCCCCAACCCGGACTGGAAAACGACGACCCTGATCGTCGCTGCCCATGGGTCGTCGCGCCACCCTGGTGCAAAGCACGTTCATCGTCACATCGAAACCTTGCGCCAGCAGAACTTGTTTGCCGACGTTCAGGCCGGATTTCTGAAAGAAACACCGCTGCTGTCCGATGTGCTCTCAGCTATTCGGACGGATCAGGCCTACATCGTTCCCATGGTGACCGGGCGGGGTTACATTACCGATACACTGATCCCCGATATGATCTCAGGGTCCGAATGCCCGGCAGATGTGAAACTGTGCGAGCCCGTTGGAAATCACCCGATGCTGGCCTCGATCATGGCGGATCGGGTGCGCGGTGTGCTTGATGACAATGCGTTGCCGAAAAACGACAGCGCGTTTCTGCTTGCAGCCCATGGCAACAAAAGCAATCCCGACGTCGCCCGCGACGGCGTTGCCATCGCAGACCAACTGGGTCGTGATCTGAATATTTCCAGCGCCGCTGCGTTTATCGAGCATGCACCGTTGATCACCGACTGGTCGAAATTGCTGCATGAAACAAACATCATCGTGATGCCGTTCCTTGTAGGTGGCGGCTTTCATGGCCTCAAGGACGTGCCAGACATGCTTGGACTTGGCACTGTCGATGAAAGTGCCGGTGTCACCGGTCCATACGAATTGCAGGGACGCAGCCTGTGGTGTTGTCCACCCGTCGGCAACGAAACAGCAATTGCCGATATCATCATTCAGCGGGTAGACTCCGCATCATGAAAGACAGCCTGAAACCAGGTCTTGAATATCGGCACGAATTTACCGTGTCTGAAAGCAAGATCGTCCGCAATCTGTATCCGGAATCCGAGCCGTTCCAGAGTTTTCCCGAGGTCTTCGCCACCGGTTTTCTGGTCGGCCTGATGGAATGGGCCTGTGTCGAATTAATGGCACCGCACATGGACGATGGCGAAGGGTCGTTGGGCATTCACGTCGATATTTCCCACGAGGCCCCAACCCCGCCCGGCATGACCATCACCGTCAGTGCGCGTCTGGATTCAGTCGACGGGCGCAAGCTGGGATTCAGCATCGAGGCCCATGACGGCGTTGATATGATCGGACGCGGCCATCATGAGCGCGCGGTCATCCTGTTGGAAAAATTCAACAGCAAGGTTGCCGAAAAATCGGCTGCCAGCAGCAACAAATAGTCAGCTGCCGCCGCAGGAAATTAATCAGACGACAGCAATTCGCGCCCAAGCGCCTGGGTCAGGACCATGAACAGTTTGCCCATGTCTGATGACAGGAAGATGGTGCTGAGAACGCCCTGCTTGTCGCGTTTGCGCGCCTCGTCCAGGAAGCCCTTGAATTCCGACATATAACGCTGCACGTATTCGCGGAATTCGTCGTTCTCCTGGAACCGTTGACGGATCGACTGCAACCGCGACTTTTCGCGGAAGCCGAGCATCTTGCGAACAAAGACGCCCTTTTCGCCCCGGTTGAAGCGCCGCCAGTCGTCCTCGCTGATGGTCGTTTCCATCAGGCGACTCATGTCGACGGCAAGGGATTGGAGACGTTCCGAAATAAACGTCGCACGTTTGAGGAAGTCGTCGATACCGGCTTCTTTGGTGTGTTCCTTCAGAGTCTCGACAAGACCCTTTGCGTCTTTCACCGTGGATTGCAGGACCGCCGTCTTCTTGCCCAGCGTCGCGCCGATGGCATCGGCCTGCTTTTCCGCCTTGTCGCTGGCATCGCCGAGAATCTTACTGCTTTCGCGAACGATGCTGTCCCAATGATCAAGCTTGCCAAGCGCCGTTTCGGTAACTGCATCGACTTCTTTGGCCCGCATGCCGAGTGCCGTGGTCAGGCTGCCAATACCGGTCTGAGCCTTTTCATAGGCCCCGGACAAATCCTGCAACTGCTTACGCAACGAGTCGTACGCACCGTCCATACGCGCCGATATCTGTTCGGTGCGGCTGGTCGCTTCCTGTGAATGACGGCGCAAGACTTCACCGATCTTTTGCAGTTTGGCGACCCCCATGTCCGAAGCGCGAGATGTTTCATCAGACCGCTGGGCGATGGACATGCCGACCCTGGCGAGGCGAGAGGTCGCCTCCTCGGCCGTGGTGTTCATTTCCTTGGAGCGCTCGTGCAGGCTATCAGCAGCACTGGAAATATCGGCCAGTGCACTTTTTGTCGCTCCGCTGACCTCTCCCGAACGCTGACCGAGAATCTTGCCGATCGCCTCGATTTCGGTCACGGCGCGTTCGTTGGCATCATCCAGATCATGCAGCCGTTCACCCAACACATCGGAAACTTCCTCAATGTCGATTCTGGCTTTGGCGGAGGAAGCCGTCAGATCTTCGGAACTGCGATGCAGGGCCGAGGTAATCAGGTTCATCAGCTTGGCCGAACGATCAACGTTAATGCTGACATCATGGGTGCGTTCATGCAGCTCATCGCCAACCTTACCGATCTTGATGATCGCATCGTTGGTAATGCCCGACATTCCCGCCGCCTGGCTGTGCAGTTCGTCGCCAAAGGACTTGATGTGGTCACTGGCCTCGCTATAGGCCGCGTTAAGGTCCTGTGTGCGTTGACGCAGCAGTCCACCGACGCCTTCCAATCGACCCGCCGCATTATCCAGCGAAGTATTGATTTCCTGAGTATGGGCCTGCAAGGAACCTGAAATTCCTTCAAGACGGCTCGACGCTCGGTCCGTCGCTTCAGTCGCATCGTTCAAATTTTCGCGCAGCCAATCACCGACTTTCTGCAGATTGTCCGCTGCCGCCTGAGACGTCACACCAAGCGAGCTCTCGCTTTCCTTCAGTGCGCCGCTGACATCTTGAAGATGCCCAACAGCACCGGCCGACACATCGCCCAGAGCATCCGCCTGAACGATAATGGCTTGCTTGGCATCGCTCAACTGGCTGACCGTATCATCGCCAATCTGCCCCAATGAACGGGTCCTCTCGTCCAGTTCGCCGCCGGTGGTCTGAATGCGTTCGACGGCCTGATCGGCGGCCTCGGTCAGATCGGTGGCCTGACGATTGAGCGCACCGGTTACAAGGGCGATCAGCTTCGCCGCCTTTTCAGATGTCGCCGAGATATCACGCGAGCGTTCCTGCAAGGCACCCCCGACTTTGCCAATATCATCCATTGCCTGCCCCGACGTGCTGCCAAGGCCATCGGAATGCCTCTGCAAAACCTCACCGGCCGACATCATCCGCGCTGCGGCCTCGTCCGAAGCCGAAGACATATTCAATAGCGCCCGGCGAATTTCCTCGCCGACATCGCGCAGACGACCGTTCGCCTTGTCAGACAGATTCTCAAGATTATCAGAGCGCTGCTTCAACAGATCTCCAGCCTGATTGAGCATCTGCGTTGCATGAACCGAAACCCGTCCCAGTTTATCGCTTTCTTCACCGATCATGGTCGACACCGACGAGACTTTCGACTCGGCCAAATCCGAAGCGCCGGTAATTTTCTCTGCCGCCAGATTAGATGTTTTATGGATATTCTCGGACGCCTGAACGGAAGCCTCGAGCACGTCTCTGGCGCGCGCATCAACAACCTTGCCAAGTTCGTTCAGGCTGTCTGTGGCTGATTCCGAATGGTCGCGCACCGCATACAGACGCTCGCTCAGTGCATCCAACACCGAGCCGGTTTTCCCGGTTGCCTGATTAACCTGTCCTGCACTATCAAGGAAAGCCTGACTTGCCCTGTCGACACCGGCGACACTCTTTTCTGCGCTTGCCGTCAGAACGTTGGCGTTGTTGCGCAGTTTCTCGTTCATGTCATCAAGCAGGTCCGTCGCCGCATCCGATGCAGTGCTCATTTCAAGCGAGCCCTCGCGCACCGCATCACCAGCCGTCTTGATCATCGCGACGGCATGATCGGACATATCGGAGACTTCTGAAGAACGTCGAAGCAAAACATCCCCAACCTCGCCAACCTTGGTCGTGGCGGCATCCGATGCATCTGACAATTCGAGCGAGCGAAGCTGCAGGTCATCACCGACCCTCTCGACGCCCTTCAACACCTTGGATGACACCATGGTCAGGTCGTGGGCCGTCTGGCGCAGCATCTCGCTGATGTCTCCGGTTTTCTTGTTGGTGCGATCGGAAATATCGTTCAATTCGCTGGCCTGTTGACGGAACACATCACCACTGGTTTTGACGTTTTGGGATACGTGTTCCGATGTGCTGACAAGCTCGCGCGCCTGTTCGGCCAGTTCGACGCCAATTCCCTGAACGTCAGCCGTAACCTTGTCCGATGTGTTCATTAATTGGCGCGTCTGTTGATTTAGGTTGGCCTCGATCTCTGACGTTTGCGCCGCGACAAGTCGCCCGGCATCGGACAATTCGCCGGTTTGACGCTGCAATGAATCTTCAATCAGCCCGGTTTGAGCAACAACACGGTCGGAACGCTGGCTCAAATCCAGGGCGTAGCTGTGCAACAATTCCGCCCCGTCGTGAACTTTACCGGCTGCGTGTTCCGATGATTTCAACAACGCTTCGAGGTGCTTGCTCAAATCATCACCGACACGACCGGCAAGGCCGACGGTATCATCGGACATGCTGCTCAGTTCCCTGACCCGCTCGCGAAAGGTATCAGCGGCGGCGCGTGTCATGTCGGCAACATCTTCAGATGTCTGGGATAGTTCTTCGTTCCGGCGGCGCAGAATTTCGGACATATCCTCGGCCCGAGTCGAGGCGCGATCCGATGTCGTGACCAATTCATGGGAATAACCGTACAGGGCCTCGCCAGCACGACGCGCCCGTTCCGTCGCCTTTTCCGTGACGCCTTGCAAATCTTCCGATTGACGTTTCAGTGAGTCCGCAATGGCCTGGGCACGTAAATCGGCGTCTTCCGATACTCTGGACAGATCGAGTGTCCGTTTTCGAACCTCTTCGGCGACTTTCTCGGCCCGAGTTGTCGCTTCGTCAGATACCTTGCTCAGGTCACGCGCCTGTCGGCGCAAGGCCTCGGTAATTTCATGCATGCGGGCTTCCGCCACATCGGACGGATAGGCCAACTGGCGCAAGTTCCGATTCAGGGCTTCTGATTCCTGACGCAGGAAACGGCCCCGCTCGAAAAACGCAACGACCATCCACAACAGCGCCAGCGGCGTTAACAAGCCAGCGGCCATACCACCCACTTCGTGGGGCAGCAGCGAGCCGATATCCGAAAACGCCATCTGATCATTGACGAAAGACAACCCCGCCCACAGCCACAGCACGCTCAGGACTGCCCCGGTAACACTGGCGATGGGGTAACGGATATAAAACGGCATCGCGAGGTCCGGCAGGCTGAACCCATTGGTGCCCCCTGCAGCGGCATTTTCAGCCTCTGAAGTCGGTGAAATATTGTCTTTATCCTGGGGGGTGTCTTTGCCTTTCCCCTTAGGCTGCGTCGTCGGTGCCTTAACCATGGCCTGTTCCCTGATCCCACTATCCCGGTAGCCCGCTATAAACGGTTATATAGTGTACACGCACAGCATATAGGTGGTAAACGGGCAAATAGCCCTAAATGTTGTGGATAAGTCGGGATAAGTCAGAACAGATGCTGACCACCGGTAATCCAGATTTCACTACCGGTGACATAGTTGGAATCGTCGGAACACAGGTAATAAATGGTCGTCGCAACATCCCGGGGCGAGCCCATGCGATCAAGCGGAATGCGTGGAATCAGCGCTTCATATTCCGGCTGGATCATCTCGGTCTCGATCTCGCCGGGAGCAACGGCATTGACGCGCACCCCCAACGCCGCGAATTCATTGGCCAGTTCCCGGGTCAGCGCCGACAAGGCTGCCTTGGATATGGAATAGGCCGACCCTGCAAAGGGATGAATCTTGTGACCGGCAATGGAGGTAATATTAACAATCGCCCCCTCGCCCGCATGCAAGGGCGAAGCAAACCCGCGCGCCAGTTTCAGTCCGGCGAAGAAATTGATCTCGAACACCTCGCGCCAGGCATCCAGATCGCCGTTCAGACAACCAAGTCGCTCCTTGAACGGGGTTTTCGGTGACAGGCCCGCGTTATTGATCAACCCGTGCAGAGGCTGACCGTCCAGTTCCTCGTTGGCCCGAACGATAAATTCTTCAAGGCTGTCGGCATCACCAAGATCGGTCGGAATATGACACGTCCAGTTGGGGTCGCGCTTGCATTCCGGCGGCGTCTCCTCGCGCGAACAGGTAATGATGCGCCAGCCCCTTTCCAGAAAGCAGGTGGCCGTGGCATGACCAATGCCGCGGCTGGCCCCGGTAATGATGACAGTCTTGCGCTGTTCAGACGGCTCGTCGTTCATGCCAGAAGATTAGGGCATATCGCCGATGGTTGCTAGTGAGCCATCAAAACCGGCAAGGTCGCCTCAGCCAGAATATGGCGGGTCACCCCGCCCAAAATCAACTGCCGCATGCGGGAATGGGTATAGGCCCCCATGACCAGCATATCGGCACCGACGACGGCGGATTCCGCCAACAGGGCGGCGCCGATCTGGGCCCCGGATTCCTTCATGCTGCGGATTTCCGCCGTGACCCCGTGCCAGTTGAAATAATCGGCCAGTTTCGGCGCAATATCCGATGACGTCTTGTCGCTGTCAGCCGACAGGATCACCACTCCTTCAGAGCGCTGAATAAGCGGAATGGCGGCGGCAACGGCGCGCGAAGCCTCGGCGCTGCCATTCCAGGAAATGGCGATCTTGCGACCGAATTCACCGACCTGCGTCGGCGGCGCAACCAATACCGGGCGACCGGTCTCGAACAGCGCCGCATTGAGAATTTGACCGAGATTTGGCGGGCTGTCTTCTGTCGGGCGGGAAACAACGATCAGGTCGGCCAGCCGTCCCATTTCCGCCGTTACTTCATCACCGTGCCCGGTGGCCGATATCAGGGATGCTGAACATGCGGCATCGCATGGCGGGGCGGCGCAAACTTCAAGGCCGTAGCGGTCGCGGTAATCCTCGAACAAGGCGGTAACGGCAGCGGTCTTTTCCGCCGCATCCTTTTCCGCCAGCAGAATCATTTCTTCGATAATCGCCGCCGACATGCCTTCGCCAAGCAACGGTACGGCTTCTTTGACATCGGGCGAAATGTGAACGACACCGGCGTGTGCCCCGATATTCCGGGCCAACATGAATGCCGCCTGCAAGGCGGGTGGCGCAGCTTTGTCGCTGTCCAGGGGAACCATGATTGATCTGATCGACATGTTATCCTCCTTCGTCTGAAGTAGGTTTGAAACGGGCTTGATTCAATACATCCAGCACATCCAGCGCATCGGACAATGTCTTCTCGCGGCTGCCCGAGCTGTCAACAACGGTCCAGTCCATATCCCCCAGATGATACCCCATTTGCAGCTTCAGCACATCAGCGTCGGCATCCGACGGGTTATTGGTCCGTTTCGTCACCCGCGCCTGCATAATTTCTGGGGCCGCCTCTAGCCACAGGCCATCAAAGGGAACACCCATTTCATCGGCAACGGCAGCGATGGCATGGCGCTGTTCAGGCTTGGCGAAGACGGTGTCGGCAATCACCGATTGTCCCGCTGCCAATGCGATGCGGGTTTGTTGGTAAACGGCTTCGAACGTGCGTTCGGTCATTTCCGGGGTATAGCCTTCGTCACCCAGACGGGTCAGCGACGTGACACCAGCCAGCCGCTTGCGAGTGATGTCGCTGCGAATGACCCGCGCGCCGGGCGCCATTCCGATGTGCGGCCCGAGAACGCGCGCCAGCCGTGACTTGCCGCTGCCCGACAGGCCGCCGACGGCAATCAGTCGGGGCGGCGAGGGTTTAAGATATTTCCGCGCCAGCGCCAGATAGGATTGGGCGTCGCCCCCTTGACCCAGGGTCGCCGCGATATGCGCACGAATGGCGGCCCTGAGGCTCAAATAAAGCCCCAGACAGGCGAGCCCGGTATCATCGCCCGTGGCATCGAGATATCGGTTCAGGACGATATTTGCATAGCCGCCAAGGCTTCGATGTTCGAGGTCCATCAACAGGAATGCCAAATCATACAGAACATCAATCCGGGAAAATGTGTCATTGAATTCGATGCCATCGAACAGGGTCGGGTGGCCATCCCACAGGCAGATATTTCGCAGGTGCAAATCGCCATGGCAGCTTTTAACAAAGCCGTTTTCTCGTCTGTCTTGCAGGATCACGCTTAAAGACGCCAAAACCGTCGTCTGCATTTGTGTCAGCTCATCGACCGCTGCCATATCCAGCAGCCCGGGGCCGAATTCCGCAAAGGTCTCCGCATTGCCGATGATGGTCGTTTGTAATCCGGCAAGGACATCCATGTCGGGACAAGCTTCCGCCTGCTGGTGAAATCCGGCTATGACGTCGGCCAGTTCGGCAATATGGGTTTCTTCCAGCCTGCCCTCAATCGCCATCCGATCGAACAGGCCCGCTTCGTCGAAGCGTGCCATTTCGACCAACCAGTCGATAGCCTCGCCATCGCCGCCGAGCGCCAGTTCGCCGTCGTCATTCCGGGTGACGGCGACAATGCCTTTGTACAGGTCCGGCGCGGTTCGCCGGTTAACGTCAACCTCGGCCTCGCAATAGCGTTTCCTCAATTGGGGCGTCGAGAAATCCAGATAGGGATAGGTGACGGCGCGTTTCAGCTTGAACACCCGGCCCGGAAGTAAAAAAACCTTGGAAATATGAGTCTCAATGATCTCGACCTGTGCCGTTTCGCCATAAGCCTCGGGACGCGACAGGAAGTCGATGATGTAAGACTGGTCGGTAGCAATCATCTGCACATTCTAGCGCGTCACGGGCGGGCAGAGTATGGCTCAAGTCAAGCGCAACAAACTCAATCGACCAGATTGGCAACGACCGTCGCGCCATCTGCACCAACGGCAAACACGGCATCTTCATATTTGGGCGGGGCGAGCATCACACGGGCATCGTTAGAAAACCCGTAAGGTTCCTGAGGCAAGCCGAAAAAGTAATCCATTTCGCCGTCGCCGTCTTCATCATGGTGGGCCGACGCCGTGTAGTCGCCGGGCGTCAGCCCTTCGAACACAAGGGCCATCCGGCCCGGCGATGCTGGCTGTATCATCGTCACAAGACCGTCTTCCAGGAAATCTTCTTCGGTCGCATAAATGGTAACGACGATGTTTCCGCGGTTGCTGGTGATATTGCCGACATCGACGGTCAGGTCGGCGGCAACGGCATTCGTTGCGACGAACAGGAGGGTAAAAATGCAGAGCAGACGGCTCAAACGACTTTCCTTAATCAAAATCGAGTCGGCGTTCCTGAACCCCTTCCGGGTCTTCATGAATCATCACCTCGGCATCGGGGAAGGCTTTTTCGATGCTGTACATGACCGCTTCGGCGATGACGTGAGCGTCCCTGAGGGCTAAGTCCGGGTCCATTTCCAGATGCAGTTGAATGAATGTTTTATTGCCTGATGACCGGGTCCTCAGGTCATGCATACCGCGAACATCGGGGTGCGCATTGGCGATTTCAACAATCCGCTCGCGGTCTTCATTCGGCAGTTCACGGTCCATCAGCAAATGCAGCGACTGCGAGCCAACTTCCCACGCGCCATGGAAAATATAGGCAGCGATGGCAAGCGCGAAAAGCGGGTCTGCCAGCAACCAGCCAAATTGCGATGCCAGAAATAACGATCCGATAACGCTGATGTTGACCAGCACATCCATCCTGTAGTGCATGGAATCTGCCTGAATGGCAACGGAACCGGTCTTCTTGACGACATAACGCTGGAAGATGACAAGCGCCAGCGTCACTGCCACCGACAGGGCCATCACCGCGTAGCCAATGTCGGCATTCACGACCTGGCGCGGATTGAACAGGCGTTCGCCCGCTTCCAGCAACAGGAACACGGCAGAGCCGCTGATAAACGCCGCCTGCGCGAGCCCGGCCAGCGGTTCCGCCTTGCCATGGCCGAAACGGTGTTCTTCATCAGCCGGTTGCAATGCGTGACGGACGGCCAGCAGATTGATAAACGAGGCCCCCACATCAAGCAGTGAATCGAGCAAAGTCGACAGCAGGCTGACCGCGCCGGTGGCCTGCCAGGCAAAGAACTTGACCAGAACCAGTCCCGACGCCGTGGCAACAGCGACATAGGTGGCCAATGTTAACAGCCGTACGTTGCCTGAACTGGTTTCTGTCGTCACGGGAAAAGGGTTTCCGTTGTCCAGCCGTCATCGCTGCGGGTAAAGACAATCCGTTCATGCAGACGGAACGGCTTGTCAGTCCAGAACTCGATTCGGTCCGGAATAATCCGGAACCCGGACCAGAAATCAGGCCGGGGAATATCGCCGACATGAAATTTGGCGGTGTATTCGGCGACTCTTTTTTCCAGTTCGAAGCGACCTTCAAGCGGCTGCGACTGCTTCGACGCCCAGGCACCAATGCGGCTGGGCCGGGCTCGGGACGCATAATAGGCATCGGCCTCGGCATCCGATACCGGCTCTACCTTGCCCGTCACGCGGACCTGTTTTTTCAACGATTTCCAATGAAAACACAGCGCCGCCACAGGGTTGTCATCCAGTTCGCGGGCCTTGTCGCTGCCCAGATTAGTGTAAAAAGTGAAGCCTTGTTCATCGAGGCCTTTCAAAAGCACCATTCGCGCCGACGGCACGCCGTCGGGCGACGCTGTCGCCAGTGTCATGGCATTGGCATCGGAAGGTTCCGTCTTTTCGGCCTCGGCCATCCAGTCGGAAAACATCTCGAACGGGTTACGGTCCGTGGTGACAGTCATGGTCTGGTTGCTTTACTATCCGTTTTATCCGATTTGCCTGTTTATCATCTTGAGACCCCGAATATGAAACCAAAAACATCTTGAGACCCCGAATATGAAACCAAAAACGCTCGCCCTTTGCCTTTCCTGCTCGTTGTTGCTGGCTGCCTGTTCCGGCGATGGCGAAAAAATTGGCACCGCCAGCGGCGCCGTAATCGGCGGAATCGTTGGCTCCCAGCTGGGCTCGAAAATGGGCGACGGCACCGGCAGTGCGCTGGGAACCGGCCTGGGTGCTATCTTTGGGGCGTGGCTGGGCAAAGAAATCGGGCGTGCACTTGATGAAGCTGACTTGGCGGCCGCCACCCAGACCACACAGGAAACCCTGGAAACTGCAGACCGGGGCGAAACCAAATCCTGGAGCAATCCCGACAGTGGTAATTCCGGCACGACGACGGCGAAAAGCGATGGCGAATGCCGCGATTTCGAATCCACCGTTACCATCGACGGTGAAGAAGAAATGGCAATCGGACGTGCCTGTCGACAATCGGACGGCAGCTGGAAAATTATCGAATGAAGGATCCTTATGATGTTCTTGGTGTCGCGCGTGACGCCACTGCGGCGGCCATTAAAAAGGCCTACCGAAATCTGGCGCGCAAACATCATCCGGACACGGCTGGTAAAAACAAGAAATCCGAAGACCTGTTCAAGCAGATATCTACGGCCTATGAAATCCTGTCCGATAAAAAGAAAAAACGGTCTTACGACGCTGGCGACATAGACGCTCAGGGCAACCCTGTACACCGTCGGCCCGGCGGCCCCGGCAGTCATGGTGGACCGTTCGGCGGCGGCGGCCCTTTCGGTGGCGGCAGACGCAACCCCTTCGATGACTTTTTCAAACGCCGTGACACGCATCGGGCATCAAGCCTGAAAGTCGATGGCAGTGACGTCTCGTACACACTGAAAGTCGACTTTCTGGACGCCGCGCGCGGCGCCAATCAGCATGTATCGATCGCCAACGGAAAGCGCCTCGCGGTGAGCATCCCGGCGGGTACCACGGACGGCCAGGTCCTGCGCCTGAAAGGTCAGGGCATGGAAGGCATCGGCGGCGGCAAGAACGGCGATGCACACGTCGAGATTTCTGTAAAGGACGACCCCTTGTTCAGGGCTGATGGCAACAATATTCGCCTTGAAGTTCCGGTAAGTCTGCCCGAAGCGGTACTGGGGTGCTCAATGGAAGTGCCGACCATTCATGGCGCGTTGAAGGTCACCGTGCCGAAGGGATCCAACACCGGCACCGTGCTACGGCTCAAGGGCAAGGGCATCAAAGGCAAGAAGGGCAAGGCCGACGGCAACCAGTTCGTCACCCTGAAGGTCGTGCTACCGAAAAAGCCAGATAAGGAACTGGTTGAGTTCATCGATAAATGGTCAGAAAAGAACGATTACGAGGTGCGTGACAGCGGCCAGAAATCGAACAAACAGAAGGCCGATTAAGGGTCACTATCGTGTTCCCGCCAATCGGGAAATGAGGCCGCGACGACGGCACCGAACAGCACCACCGCCCACGACAGGAACATCCACAACATAAACACCGGCACTGCAGACAGCGCCCCGTATAACGCCTTGTAGGTTGGGAAATAGACCAGATAAATACCGAACAGCCAGCGCAGGCCTGAAAACATGACCCCGGCCAGCAGGCCGCCCAGAAATGCGTCACGCCAACGCACATGACGGTTCGGTACGACCTTGTAAAAACCGGCAAAACCGACAATCAGGATAAAGGCCGGCATCAACCGGGTCAGCCTGCCCATGACTCCGGTAAACACTTCCAGTTCCAACCCCTTGGTCAGGGCGAATATGTATGTCGCCATGGAAAAGCTGACCGCCAGCACCAACGGCCCGCCGACCAGCACGCCGACATAGACAATCAGCCGCAACATGATTGGGCGCGGCCTGTCGACGCGGAAAATCAAATTAATATTCTTGAATATGGTGTTAATCAGCATCATCGCCGCGATCACCAGACCGACGATACCAAAACCAGTCATTTTTCCGGCATTGGCGATAAAGGCCTCGAACGATGCGGCTACCTTGTCGCCACTGTCAGGCAACAGGTTGGCGAAGGCAAAATTCATCAACTCGATACGAAAGCTTTCCAGCGCCGGCACCTGTGCCAGAACCGCAAAAACAATCGCCAGCAAGGGCACCATGGCAAGCAATGACGTGTAGCTGAGGGCGGCTGCAACCGTTTGACACTGGTCTTCGCCGTACCGTTTTAATGCGTATAGCGTAAACGATTTCAACTCTGACAGTCTGTGACGCACCGAGAGCCCCCTGATATTGACGTTGTTGATATCATCCTATAACAGAACCTTCATATGAACCCGTGTCGTCTTGACTTTTTCCGGAACGGGCTTTCGTGTACGATCTGATAAGGAATCGCAAACGCGATAAATAAGGGAAATTCATGACCACAGCCGATGCGTTAATGAAGGGCAAAAAAGGCCTGATTATGGGAGTTGCCAACGAGCGATCCATCGCTTGGGGCATTGCCACCGCTGCCGCTGCCCAAGGGGCCGAGCTCGCGTTCACTTATCAGGGGGAGGCGCTGCTGAAACGAATCACCCCGCTGGCCGAAAAAGTCGGCTCTGACATGGTGATGGAATGCGATGTCACCAACATGGGCAGCCTTGATGCAGTGTTCGAGGAATTGCAGTCCCAATGGGGCAAAATCGATTTCATTGTCCATGCCATCGCTTATTCTGACAAAGAAGAGCTAAAAGGCGGATACGTCGATACCAGCCGCGAGAATTTCGCCATGACGATGGATATCTCGTGTTACTCGTTCACCGCTGTATGCCAGCGCGCCCAGCCATTGATGACCGACGGCGGTTCTATTATCACGCTGACCTATTACGGTGCCGAGCGCGTGATCCCGCACTACAACGTCATGGGCGTGGCCAAGGCAGCGCTTGAAGCCAGCGTGCGATATCTGGCCGAAGACATGGGCAAACAGGGCATTCGCGTCAACGGACTTTCTGCAGGACCTATGAAAACACTGGCCGCGTCGGGTATTGGTGACTTTCGTTATATTCTGAAATGGAACGAATTGAATTCGCCGCTCAGGCGCAACGTCACGCTTGATGATATCGGCGGGGCCGGGCTGTATTTGCTCAGCGATTTGTCCAGCGGCGTTACCGGCGAAATTCACCACGTCGATTGCGGTTATCACACCGTCGGCATGAAGGCCGTCGACGCACCCGATATATCAACGGTCTGACATGTCAGGAAACACCTTCGGCACACTATTCAAGGTTACCAGCTTTGGTGAAAGCCACGGCCCGGCAATCGGCTGCGTTGTCGACGGCGTGCCGCCTGGTATCAAGTTGAGCGAAGCCGACATTCAGGTATTTGTCGACAAGCGCCGGCCCGGCCAATCAAAATTCACCACCCAGCGCAAAGAGCCTGACACGGTCGAAATCCTGTCCGGCGTGTTTGAAGGCCGCACCACGGGTGCATCCATCGGTTTGATGATTGCCAATACCGACCAGCGCTCGAAGGACTATTCCGACATCAAGAACAAGTTCCGTCCCGGCCATGCCGATTTCACCTATCAGCAAAAATACGGCACCCGTGATTATCGTGGTGGTGGACGATCAAGCGCACGCGAAACCGCCATGCGGGTCGCGGCAGGTGCCATCGCCCGCAAGGTATTGGGCAAGGGTGTTAAAATCCGCGGCGCCTTGGTCCAGATGGGCCCGCACGCCATCGACCGCGACAAATGGAGCTGGCCGCAAATATCGAAAAACCCGTTCTGGTGCCCGGACAAGGCGGCAGCGGCTGAATGGGAGACCTATTTGAAAGCCATCCGCAAGCAGGGATCGTCGACCGGTGCCGTTATCGAGATCGTCGTCGAGGGTCTGCCGGTCGGACTGGGGGCGCCGGTATTTGACCGGCTGGATGCCGACATCGCCAAGGCATTGATGAGCATCCCCGCCGTCAAGGGTGTAGAAATTGGCGACGGTTTCGCCGCCGCCGCCCTGACTGGTCCTGAAAACGCCGACGAGATGCGGGCCGGGAAAAACGGTGCGGTCGAGTTTTCATCGAACCACGCCGGGGGCACACTGGGCGGGATTTCCAGCGGACAGGATATCGTCGCCCGCTTCGCCGTGAAACCAACAAGCAGCATCTCTATCGACCAGAAAACCGTATCTGTTCGGGGCAAGAACACCAATATCGCGACCAAGGGGCGTCATGATCCGTGCGTCGGCATCCGGGCGGTGCCCGTCGGCGAGGCGATGATGGCGTGCGCGCTGGCCGACCATTTACTGCGTCACAAGGCGCAATGCGGCAACTAAAGCCTAGCTTCCAGAATTGTTGCCCCGCAGGCCACTAATAAGGAATTCCTTGTTGCCTTCGGGACCCTTGATCGGGCTTTCGCATATTCCCAATACGGTCCAGTCCGGCAACCCATAAAGCCAGCCCGAGATATCGGCGCAGACTTCTTCGTGCAGGGCCGCATCGCGCACCACGCCGCCCTTGCCGACCCGTCCCTTGCCGACCTCGAACTGCGGCTTGATCAGCGCCACCAGATGACCGCCCGGACGGACTAGCCCCAGCGATGCCGGAAGCAGCGTCTTCAGGCTGATAAAACTGGCGTCGCAGACAATCAGATCGATGACATCGGGGACCTGTTCGGCGGTTAAATGCCGGGCGTTGGTTTTTTCCAGCACCTGAACGCGGGGGTCCTGACGCAGTTTCCACGCCAGTTGCCCATGGCCGACATCGACGGCAAAAACCTTGGCCGCACCGTTTTCCAAAAGCACATCGGTAAAGCCGCCGGTCGAGGCACCAACATCAAGGCAGGTCTTGCCCATCGCATCGATTGCGAAGTGGTCCAGACCGCGCGCCAGTTTCATGCCGCCGCGCGACACCCACGGGTGTTCCGCGCCCTTGATCGTCAGATTAATATCGGGACTGACCTGCTGACCGGCCTTTTCCATGCGACGGGTCTCGCTGAGAACCAGCCCGGCCATGATCATGGCTTGAGCCTTCGAACGGTTCTCGGCCAAACCCCGCTCGACCAGCAATTGATCAAGCCGACATTTACCGTTCTTTGACATTGGGGATCAGGCGCTAACAGGCTTGGCCGTGGAACCTTCAGCAGTTTTAGTGCCCAACACATCGAGCGCCAATTCGACAATATGCGGTGCCGTCAGGCATGAGTAATCATACTGCTTGTCCTGAGTGTCGTGTTTGATGCGTTCATCGGGCAGAGTCATGCTGCGTACCTTCAGACCACTATCGAGCAGACCATCTGCGGCGAGGAATTGCAGAACATGCGCGCCGAAGCCGCCGGGACCGCCCTCTTCGATCGTAATCAACGCATCGTGCGAGGTCGCCAGATCGCGGATCATGGCGTTGTCCAGCGGTTTGGCGAAGCGCGCGTCGGCAACCGTGACGGAAAAGCCCTTGGCCGAAAGTTCGTCCGCTGCTTTCAGGCTTTCCTGCAATCGACAACCGAGGCTGAGGATGGCCAACGCAGAGCCCTCGCGAACGATACGACCGCGTCCGATTTCCAGGACCTCGCCTTTTTCAGGCAATTCCACCCCGACACCCTCGCCGCGCGGATAACGCACGCAACTGGGCATATCGTCGATGGCCGCTGCCGTCGCCGTCATATGCATCAGTTCGGCCTCATCAGAAGGTGACATAACGATAATGTCGGGCAGGCAACACAGGAAGGCCAGGTCATAGGCCCCGGCATGGGTGGCACCATCGGCACCAACCAGTCCGGCCCGGTCGATGGCGAAACGCACCGGCAGTTTTTGCAACACGGCATCGTGGACCAACTGGTCATACCCCCGTTGCAGGAACGTCGAATACAGGGCGCAGAACGGCTTAAAGCCTTCCGACGCCATCCCGGCGGCAAAGGTAACCGCATGCTGTTCGGCAATACCGACATCGAAACAGCGGTCCTCAAAAGCGTCGGCGAACTTGTCCAGCCCGGTGCCAGATGGCATCGCCGCCGTAATCGCCATGATTTTGTCGTCGACTTCGGCCTCGGCAATCAGGGCCTTGGCAAAAACGTTCGTGTAGGACGGCGCATTGCTCTTGGTCTTGACCTGCTTGCCGGTGACCACATCAAACTTGCCGACGCCATGGTATTTGTCCGCCGACTCCTCGGCCGGAACGTAACCGTGGCCCTTTTGGGTGACCACATGCAGCAGCACCGGCCCCGGTTCGGTATCGTCTCGCAGATTCTTCAGGACCGGCAACAGGTGCTCAAGGTTATGTCCGTCGATAGGCCCGACATAAAAGAAACCCAGTTCTTCGAACAGGGTGCCGCCGGTAACGATGCCGCGGGCATACTCTTCGGCCCGGCGGGCCACTTCTTCGATCTGGCGCGGGAACTTCTTGGTCATTTCCTTGGCGAAGTGACGCAATGAACGGAACGACTTCGACGAAATCAGGCGCGACAGATAGGCGCTCATGGCGCCGACCGGCGGCGCGATGGACATGTCGTTATCATTGAGAATAACAATCAGGCGGGAGTCCATGGAACCAGCGTTGTTCATGGCTTCGTATGCCATACCGGCGCTCATCGCACCGTCGCCGATAACGGCAATGACGTTGTTATCATTGCCCAGGAAATCCCGCGCCACGGCCATGCCGAGGCCGGCGGAAATTGAGGTCGAACTATGACCGGCACCGAACGGGTCGTATTCGCTTTCCGAACGTTTGGTGAAGCCCGACAGGCCACCGGCTTGGCGCAGGGTCAGCATTTGGTCGCGCCGTCCGGTCAGTATCTTGTGCGGATAGCACTGATGACCGACATCCCAGATCAAACGGTCATCGGGCGTATCAAATATATGATGCAGCGCAACCGTCAGTTCAACGACGCCAAGACTGGCACCAAGATGGCCGCCGGTAATGGAAACCGTGCGCACGGTTTCCTGACGCACTTCGTCGGCGAGCTGTTGTAATTGCTCGACCGTAAAGTCCCGCGTGTCTGCAGGTGTCTGAACCGTGTCCAGCAACGGTGTTTTATGTTCTTCGCTCACAAATATCGTCCCTAAGCGATCGCGATCTTCAAGCGCTGCGTTTTATCACGAAATGCGCAAGATCTTTCAGAGAGTCCGCTTTTTCCGCAAAAAAATCAAGGTGTTCTGCGGCTTGATCGGCCAACAGCAGAGCCTGAGCGCGGGCCGCCTCGACGCCTAACAGGGAAACGAAGGTCGCCTTCCCGGCTTCTGCGTCCTTGCCGGTTGCCTTGCCAACGGTTTCAACATCGCCTTCGACGTCGAGCAAATCATCGACAATCTGGAACGCCAGCCCCAGATCGTGGGCATAGGCCCGTAGTGCATGACGTGCCGGTCCAGCCGCCTTGCCGAGGATTCCCCCAGCCTCGCACGAGACCGCAATCAGCATTCCGGTTTTCATCCGTTGCAAACGGGTTATTTCCGGCATTTTCAGGGAATGTTGTTCGGCCACCAGATCGAGCATCTGTCCGCCGACCATACCCTCGGCCCCGGCGGCGCGGGCCAGCGCCAGCACCAGTTCGGAACGCACCATCGGATCGCCATGGGTCTCGACCTCGGCCAGCACCTCGAACGCCTTGGTCAACAAGGCGTCGCCTGCGAGGATCGCCGTCGCCTCGTCGTATTTTTTGTGGCATGTCGGCTGACCGCGGCGCAGGTCATCGTCGTCCATGGCTGGCAGGTCATCATGGACCAGCGAATAACAATGGACCATTTCAACAGCAGCCGCTGCACGCAGGGAACTGGTGCGGTCGACGTTGAACAAATCGGCGCTGGCAACAACCATGAACGGCCTGATCCGCTTGCCGCCATCGAGCGCTGAATAGCGCATCGCTTCGATCAGCTGCGCTTCCGGATCGTCATCCATTTCAAGCAGACCATCGAGGGTCTCGTTAACATCGTCTGCGATGTCGCTTAGTTGTGTCTGAAAATCGCTCATTTTCTAATCAAGGTCGGCGTCTTCCAGCCCGACCGCGCTGTCATTGCCAATGACAACCTTTTCTACACGCTGGCGCGCTTCTGTCAGCTTCGCCTCGCAGTGCTGTTTCAGGTGCGCGCCTCTTTCATACGCCTTGATCGATGAATCGAGCGCCCCATCCCCGTCTTCAAGTTCGCGGACAATATCTTCCAGTTGTTCGAGGGCATCCTCGAAACTCAACTTGGCAATGTCCGCCGGAATTTTATTTTTCGCCATTCTTTATATGATCCCTTCAAGAGACGCGATTTTATGCAGACGCGTTGCCGGGAGCAACAGCCAATAATGCCCTGACGTGGGAAGCTGTCGACGACGCCAATGCGTCCAGGTCGTAGCCGCCTTCAAGCACAGAGACCACCCGTCCGCCGCAACATTCATGGGCAACGTCCAGCAATTGTTCCGTGACCCAGGCGAAATCGTCATCTTGCAGTTCCAGCATTGCCAGCGGATCGCGGGCATGGGCGTCGAAACCGGCGGAAATCAGCAGCAATTGGGGGGCGAACGCCCGCAAGTGCGGCAGAATCCTGTCCGTATAGGCATTCCGGAAAAGCCGCGATCCGGACCCCGGCGGCAATTCGACATTGACGACGTTTTCGAACTCGCCGCATTCGCTTTCCCTGCCGCTGCCGGGATAGGCCGGTGATTGGTGCGACGAGGCATAGAACAAACGGGCGTCACTTTGACATGCCGACTGGCTGCCGTTGCCGTGGTGGACATCGAAATCGACAATTGCAACACGCTCCAGCCCATGCTTGGCCAGCCCATGCATGGCGGCGATTGCAATGTTGTTAAACAGACAAAACCCCATGGCGCGTCCCGCCTCGGCATGATGGCCGGGTGGCCGCAGGGCACAAAAGGCATTGTCGGCATCACCACCGATGACCGCATCAACGGCGGCACAGACCCCGCCGACGGCCCTGAATGCGGCTTCACCGCTTTCGGGCGAAACCCCGGTGTCGGGATCAAGGGACACATGGCCGCTGGCAGGAATGGCCGCCAGCACCGCATCAACGTACTCTGAAAGATGCACCCGCTCGATCTGGGACTTGCTGCCCTTCGGTGCTTCCCTGCGATCAAGGCCTGAAAAATCATCCCCGTCGAGCGCCGTCATTATGGCGCGCAGCCGGTCTGGCGATTCCGGATGACCGCCCCCGGCATCGTGTTCGATGCATATGGGATGAGTGTAAAACAAGGTCGACATGTCCCTATTGTCGACAAATCCGTACGACTTGCCAACGACCTTTGACAAACCGCGCCCCATAGCAGGATGTCGGGGTACAAAGAGAAGGTTGATACGGAGGTGATTTCGGCACAGACTGTCGCAAATTGCTGATAGGGACTGCCTTGAGAAACTTCACAAAATTCACCATCCTCGCCATTCTGACCGTCTTGTCTGTGTCTCCATCCACAGGCCTTGCCCAAAAGGCCGAGGAGAAAACGGAGGCAACGCCGGTCGGCATCGACAAAGTGCGCACCGAACCCTTGAGCCAGACCGTGCCTGTCATCGGCCGTCTGGTCCCAGCCAAGTCCGGTGTTGTCGCGTCGCTGATTGGCGGTCCGATATCTGAAATGAGGGTCAAGGTCGGCGACAGGGTTAAGCGCGCCGACATTGTCGCCGTGCTGTTGAGCGACAGCCTGTACTGGCTGTATCAACTGGCCAAGGCCGAGGAAAAAAGGGCCGGTGCTGCCCTGAAGACGGCGGAAGCGGTGCGCAATTTGCGTGACCAGGAACTGACCCGCATTAAACAGTTGAAAACATCCGCCGCCTTTAGTCAGGCCCGGCTGGAAGATAAAGCTCAGGAACTGGTGCGAGCGACAAGCGCCGTCGCCGAGGCCGAAGCGACCCGCCAGAGAACCCACGCCAATATGAAGCTGGCAGAAATCGACTTTAACAACTCGAAAATCCGGGCTCCTTTTGATGGCGTCGTTGCCAAGCGTCATACCGATGTCGGAACCTTCGTTGACACCGGATCACCGGTGCTGAGCCTGATTGACGACCAGCACCCGGAAATCGAAGCCAGCGTCCCGGCCGCAAGAATTAACGGTCTGCCGACAGGAACCGTCGTCAATTTCCAACTGGAAACCAACAATCGGCAATATCCGGCGACCGTCCGCGCCGTCGTCCCCGACGAAGACCCCCTGACCCGCACCCGAACCGTCCGTTTTATCCCGGAATTTGACGGTGGCCCCGCCAGCGGCAACCTGGCTGCCAACCAGAGTGTTATTCTGAATCTGCCCGTTGGCAGCACTCGTCTGGTAGTCAGCGTTCACAAGGACGCCGTCATCAACCGCAAAGGCAAGAACATCGTCTTCATCGTCGAAGACGGTAGCGCCAATATCCGCCCGGTCAGCCTGGGCGAAGCCGTCGGCACCCGGTTTACCGTCAATAACGGACTGAAGCCCGGAGACATTGTCGTCGTGCGCGGCAACGAGCGTCTGCGCCCCGGCCAGAAAGTCCGGTTCTAGGCCCCGCATATGAACATAATCCGTGCCGCCATTGATCGCCCCATCGCCGTTATGGCGGCCGTGTTGATGATCGTCATGTTCGGATTGGTGGCGCTTAAAACCATTCCGATCCAGTTGACCCCGGACGTTCGCAAACCGGTGATCACGGTCAAAACCAACTGGCCAGGAGCAGCGCCGGCCGAGATTGAACGCGAGATCATCAACCGTCAGGAAGAAGTCTTGCGCGGCCTGGAAGGCTTGGATGAAATGTCGAGCCGGTCGCGCGATGGCCGCGGTTCCGTTTCGCTTGAATTCGCCGTTTCACAAGATATGGACAAGGCCCTGTTGCTTGTCGCCAATCGCCTCGATCGGGTCGGCGATTACCCCGACGAGGCCGACGAGCCGACCCTTGATACCGCAGGCAGTGAAGATCGCCCGATTGCCTGGTTCACCCTGACCCGAACATCGGGCAATGAGCGCGACATTCACACCTATGGCGATTTCGTCGAAGACATTATCCAGGACCGTCTTGAACGCGTTCCCGGCGTCGCCCGGGTCAATGTCTATGGCGGCACCAAACGGCAAATGGAAGTCGTCGTCGACCCGGATAAAATGGCCCGATACAGACTGACCGTGCCGCAGGTGATCAACGCCATTTCTGATGCCAATTCATCGGCCTCTGCCGGCGATGTGGACGAAGGCAAGCGGCGTTATGTGGTTCGCACCGAAGGCGAGTTAACGACCATTGATCAGGTCCGGGCCGTCGTGCTGCGCAGCATCGGTGATCCGCAGTCGGGTAGCGTCGCGCGTGTCACCGTTGGTGATATCGCTGAAGTCGGTTTCGGTTACAAGAAAGCGACGGCAACCATCCGCCGCCTTGGCGAGCCCGCCATTGCCATGAACACGGTGCGCGAAACCGGTGCCAATGTCATCGATACCATGAAAGGCATCCGCGCCGCCGTCGCCGAACTCAACTCAGGCGCGGTGGCATCGGAAAAACTGGCTCTCAATCAGGTCTATGACGAGACCGTCTACATCGATTCCGCCATCGAACTGGTGCAGCAGAACATCTATATCGGCGGCACCCTTGCAGCACTGGTGCTGTTGCTGTTTCTGCGTTCCGGCGCGGCGACCCTGATCGTTTCGCTGGCCATTCCGGTGTCGGTGGTCGGCTCTTTCGTCGCCATGGCCGCCATGGGTCGGTCGATCAACGTTATTTCCCTGGCTGGCATCGCCTTTGCCGTCGGCATGGTCGTCGATGCCGCGATTGTCGTGTTGGAAAACATCTATCGATTGCGACAACAAGGGGTGCCATCCAGCAAAGCCGCCTATGAGGGTGCCAGACAGGTATGGGGTGCCGTTTTGGTGTCGGTATTGACAACAATTCTGGTGTTTGCACCAATATTGGTGATGAACCTGGAAATCGGTCAGTTGTTCCGGGATATCGCCGTTGCCATTTCCGTCGCCGTGACATTGTCGTTGGTTGTTGCCATCACCCTGATCCCGGCGCTTGCCGACAAGCTTTTAAAGAAAACCCCTGAAAATGCTGAGACCCGCCCCCTGCCCCGTATCGACGGCTTCGCGCGCGCCTTTACCGAGCGAGTTGTTGAGTTCACCCGTACAGTCGTCAACGACAAGCGACGGGCGCTGACCATTGTCGGTGCCGTGTGCGGCACGACGGCGGTGATCAGCATGTTGTTTCTGCCGAAACTGGAATACCTGCCCGAAGGCAACCGCAACCTGATCATCGGCGTCCTGTTGCCACCGCCAGGATATAATCTGAATACCGCCACCGACATCGCCCAGGAAGTCGAGGCTGCCGTCAGGCCGTTGTGGGCATCGGAAACCGGACCGGAAGAAACCGCAGACGGACTGCCGAAAATCGAAAACTTTTTCTTTGTCGCCCGCTCGTCAACGACATTCGTCGGTGCCATGAGCGTCGATTCAAGCCGTGTTGCTGAATTAATCCCGGTCTTGCGCAAGCCCATTTTCAAGGAACCCGGTACCTTTGGTTTCATCACCCAGCCATCCTTGTTTGGGCGCGCCATCGGCAGTGGCCGGTCAATCAATCTTGATATTTCCGGCCCCGACCTTGAAAAGGTGCTAGACATCGCGCTGGAATCAACCGGCATCATCAGCAAGCTATTGCCGCGGGACGAAGGCAACCAGTTGCGTCCGAAACCGGGACTGGAACTGGGTGCACCGGAAGTCCGTGTCCATCCGGACCCGACCCGTCTGGCCGACAATGGCGTTACAGCGCGTGAATTCAGTCAGACCGTTGATGCCTTCAACGACGACCTGCGCGTCGCTGAGATTACCGTCGAAGGCAAACGTGTCGATCTTGCCATCCGGGGGCCCCAACGCAGCATTACCGAAACCCAGGGCATCGGTAATCTGCCCGTCGTTACAAAGAATGGCATGATCGTGCCGGTCAGTTCGCTGGCCGATGTGCGAGTGACATCCGGGCCAACCGAGATCCTGCACAAGGAACGCGAGCGCACGGTGACGCTGGAAGTTCGCCCGGCCCCGAACATCCCGCTGGAATCGGCAATGGACATCATTACTGAAAAGGTCATCAGCCCCTTACAAGCCAAAGGGTTGCCGCCGGGGGTCAGCATGCGCATGTCGGGCACGGCCGATAAACTGACAGAAGCCTGGAACCACATGGTGCTGAATCTGCTGATCGCCGTGATCATCGTTTATTTGGTGATGGCGGTGCTGTTCGAAAGCTTCATCTATCCGCTGATTATCATACTGTCGGTGCCGCTCGCTACGGCGGGCGGTGTCGCCGGATTGGCGATCCTCAACATATTTGTGAACCACCAACTCGACATGCTGACGCTGCTGGGGTTTGTTATTCTGGTCGGCATCGTCGTAAATAACGCGATCCTGCTGGTCCATCAAACGCTGTATCACCACCGCAAGGAAGACATGAATTTCGAGGACTCACTGATTGCCGCGACCCGTAACCGCATTCGACCGATTTTCATGTCGACCCTGACCAGTGTCTTCGGCATGTTGCCGCTGGTGCTGTTCCCCGGTGCCGGGTCTGAACTATACCGGGGGCTGGGTTCCGTCGTCGTAGGCGGGCTGGCCCTTTCGGCGTTGCTGACGCTGGCCATCATTCCGCCGCTGATGTCATTGGTATCTGGAATTTCAGAGCGCGGGTACGAACGCAAGGCAGCAGCCAAGGAAACCTGAAGGCCGCACGATCCCCAACTGAAACACCAAAAATCTGATGTTTGGGTGTGCGCTGCACAATATTATCACCGTCCGGGACCCCTATTTTGCCGATGGCAAGACCAGCTTTTGATAAATAAGGCGTGCGGTACCCCGATCAAAACATCGACCGCAGAGTTCCTGACCAATCCACTTATCCTTGTTTTTCAGAGGCTTTGAAGATTTTTTGCGATAATGAATTCTTTGCATAATGCAAAAGGTTACGCATTCATTGTATTGCTGCGACGCACAACAAGCCTCTTTTTTTATACTGGTCGCATGGTCGTATATTATGTACTCTTAAATTAGATGTTTTAGATTCTGTAGTGGAATCAGTGTGATCGTTAAAAAGCGGAGGACCTTACACGTGGGGGATATGCCTGAAATCGTCATTGATCTGGAGCGAATCCAGAATAACGCCAGACGCGCCAGCACGTTGCTAAAGGCCATGAGCAACCAGCACCGTCTGATGATCCTGTGCCAACTGGTGCCCGGCGAGAAGTGCGTCAGCGAACTGGAAAAAGTCGTTGGACTAAGCCAGTCGGCTCTGTCGCAACACCTAGCACGGCTGCGTCGCGACAACCTTGTCAACACGCGGCGGGAAGCCCAAACCATTCATTATTCCCTTTCCGGTGATGAAGCCAGTGCGGTCATTGAAACCCTGTACGGACTGTACTGCGGCACCGACGCCTCGCTGACCTATGACGACGGGGAAGAGCAGAAAACTGTCGCCGTGTAATTGGCCCGCCAAGTTAAGCTTGGCTTCCAGAGACCGTGCCACCCGAAGGGTACACACAAAAAAAGGGCGCCAGTGGCGCCCTTTTCTCTCCCCCGCTTACTCCCCCTCATAATCTCAAACAGTCGTCAGTGCCACGGCATTTCGCTCGACACGACCGCCTTTGGAACCGCACCCTCGCCCGGTCGCCACGGACGCGGAGTTATCTTTGGCTTCGGGCCAAGCGGCTCTACATTCACAACCGGTGATGCAACAACCGCAGAAGGCTTCTTTTCAGGTTTCTTCTGCATATCGGCAGGCAGTTTTTCCTGCGCGGTAATCCACTTCATTTCTTCCTTAATCATCCGCGTGTGATGGCTGGACTCGGCATCGCGCACCGAGGTTATGATCTCGCTGCGCACAGATTTCGGAAACCGCTCGAGGTTTTCAAGGAAAAGAAACTTGATCGACGGTCGAATGCTTTCCGACAGCAGCAGGCTGGAAACCAGTTTCCTGCGAATTTCACTGCGCATGTTCCCGGCCTCGGTCAATTCGAAGAACTGTTTGACGAATTCCCTAGGCGCTATGGTGCCATCAAGCAACGTTTGTAAGTTACGGCGCAGGGCAACAGAATATTCCCTACGGCTGTGGTCGATAAAGCTTGATGCCTTTGATCGAACAGAGGCGATGGCTTCGGGGTCGAAAGCGTTTTCAGTAACCAGCGATATGCACTTTTTGACCAACGGGTGCTTCGAGGTGTCACCGACAATATCGTATATACCCCCCAGCAACTTGCTGGACGCGCCCAGCGGACTAAGCCGCGTCGCCGCCGCAAGCGCCATCGGTGCCTCCGGGTCCCGGGTCGCCATCATCGCCAGAGCCAGCGGGTCATCGATCACTTGCAGGTCCAGATGATGGTTCATCAGATATTCCGGCATCAGAATCCGTGTTCCCTCGCCAGGGACGCAAATAGGCTCACCATTCTCGTAGTCGTCCTTGATCTTCAAGGCCGTCTTCAATCCGTCATGGGTAATGCCTTCGAGCTGGCTCATAAGCTCAATTCCCCGACCGCCATGTCTTTATTGGATGCAACGCTGACCTGATCGGCGTTGTTGTTCATCCACCATCTGCGAAACAGGCGAGATCCTTCCTGAACATCTTCAGGGGCCAGCTTCCTGTTCAGGCTTTCCTGATAGTCGAGGCTGCGCCGAAGGGTCTTCAGATGGGCCATGAAGCGCGGGTCCGTACGCCGCGGTGCAGTTTCCAGCGTTTCCAGCCGTTCTGCCAGCACCAGCGTCAGCAGAACCAGCCTGCTGGCCGGGATGCGCATATGCCCGGAACGCCATTTACTGTATGTCGATGGTGTTACGCCCAAAGCCGCGGCAAGTTTACGTCCTGGAACGCCTGCGTCTTCTAGTCCCCTGAATACTGTGTATCCATTTTCAGCCCCGGATACGGTCTGCCTACCCGTCATTGTCTGCCCCCAATTTAACCCAGAAGTATAAAATTCCCGTTGTGTCGGTACGATATTATGAACACAACATCTTGTAGGTCGTTATTAGGCGAAATATGGTTAAGAAGACATTAACAAGATGAATTCAAAGGAACAGACTCGGTGCGAATCATGGCCGAATCAGTACTCATCAAGACTAGATTTTTAGTCGATTGGCTGAGTCCTTTGGAAAAAACTGAAAAAAATTATTGAGTCCTTTCATCGCACTAGAGAGTCCTTCTCGGAAACTGATTCAAGACAAGTAACGCCGATACACGAACAGCAAAAACTGATTCAATGCATTGAAAAGAATCTACTTTTTCTTTTAACGATGACAGAGCACGGCAAAAAACTAGTCCGATCATGGTTAATACCGGGCCGTTACAGAGTCACTTTGTGAACAGATGAAATGAACAAATCGTACCAGATGATGTGTTCTGAGCATTGACACTACCCCGCATATATAATAATCCGGTTGTAGTTTGAATGCGCAAAAGACTCTAATGATTCCAACGAGTCGCATGAAAAACAGGATAAAGAATTCGTTTTGATATCCAGATACGTTCCAATGATGCTGGGGGCATTTTCCAAGGGACGGGATAGCAAAACATAAAAATAAAAATCCCAGCCAGGCACGAAGAAGGGGACAACATGCCTAGCAAGGAACCGGCCAAAGGGCTCAAGCCATACACCATCTTCCATGTCGCTTTGGCGGCACCAGAAGACATTCACGTAGACACCGTTCTGGCACGCAGTGCCGAAGCGGCACGCGCCATCGCCATCGACCAGCATTCCGACAGCAAGATTCTGCATGTGCGCGGCGTCGGCGACAGCACAAGCGAGGCTGAAGCCGATACCCTGCAATGTCATTCGGAAACCATCGCCAGCAGCATTCCCCTGCCCGGTGCCCGCTTCATCAAGGGGCGTTTTCTGGCGACCAGCATTTCCGACGATCCGATCCTCGACAGCGTCAGCGAATAAGGTATCGTAATCCCGACCCTGCCACAGGGAGTGGGAGCAACCATGCGCATCGGCATTGATCTGGGCGGCACCAAAATCGAAGGCATTGTGCTGTCCGACACGGGCGAGGAAATCTCGCGCCGCCGCTTGCCAACACCGTCCGGCGATTATCAGGCAATCCTGCAAGTCATTAATGAACTGGTCACCGCCCTGGAATCAGAGGCAACCATTGAAACCCTGCGCACGCCCGTCGGCGTCGGCATTCCGGGAACCCTGTCACCGGCAACCGGCCTGATAAAAAACGCCAACTCCACCTGCCTGATCGGCAAGCCGCTGGATGATGATCTAAGCGGTCTGCTTGGGCGTCCGGTGCGACTGGCCAACGATGCCAACTGCTTTACCATTTCAGAGGCGACCGATGGCGCCGCAGCCGGGGCTGATGTTGTCTTCGGCGTTATTCTTGGCACCGGTGTCGGTGGCGGCATCGTCGCCAATGGCGATGCCATTACCGGCATCAACGCCATCGGCGGTGAGTGGGGACACAATCCCCTACCCTGGCCGCAGATGTTGCCGGGTGGCAATGATGAAAGACCGGGGCCAGAGTGTTATTGCGGGCTGTGTGGCTGCATCGAGACGTTTCTGTCAGGACCAGCACTGACGGCCGACTATCGAGCCCATGGCGGTGGTGACGAGACGCCCGAGCAGATCGCAACAATGGACACCGCCGAGGCAAATGCCGCGCTGGAACGATACGAGCACCGTCTGGCGCGGGCTCTTGCATCGGTGATCAACGTCATCGACCCTGACGTCATCGTCCTTGGCGGTGGCCTGTCCAACATGACGCGGTTGTACGACAGAGTTCCCGAGCAGTGGCAACAATGGGTATTTTCCGACCGCGTTGATACGTCTCTGGTGCGCAATCGTTTCGGCGATTCAAGTGGCGTCCGGGGCGCCGCATGGCTGTGGGATAGCCCCCGTTAAGGCCACAACCCGGAATCTTTTCCCCTCCAAAGGCCGGATTTACGCAATACCCGGCAATATCTGCCCAGATGCAACTCCCCTAACATATTGAAATACTGCAAATATACGCTGGCACACCCATTGCATTAATTCTTGGGAAACATGCGAAGGCTTTGTTAACTATTTCGCGTGAAGATAAAAAATGCGAAGGGAAAAGACCGTGACCATTTCAAATCTTGCCACCTGCCTGCGAACACCGGATCTAACCAGCCGGGGCTCTCTCGTCGACAAGGTCTCGACGCTGATCGAATGTCTGTGCAAACCGAGCGATGGAACAGACAAACGCATCGAAGCATCGCACGCTGCGGAACGCGCCTTCGATGCCTCTATCGAAGCAGAAAAGATCATCGCCGATTTGCTGACCCGTGTTGTTGATCTGGAACACCTTGTGCAGACCGACGAGTTGACCGGGTTGCTCAACCGTCGCGGTTTCGAAGATGAATTCAACCGCGCCCTGTCCAGCGCCGAGCGCCACCATGAACAGGGCGTCCTGATCTATATTGATCTCGACGGCTTCAAGCCCGTCAACGACACCTTCGGCCATGCCGCCGGCGACGAGGTGTTGCGCCGGGTCGCCGAAACTCTCAACAACAATGTCCGCGACACGGACTATGTCGGACGCATCGGTGGCGATGAATTCGTCATTCTGATGTCACGCACCCGCTGGCAGGATGGCTTGAGCCGTTGCGAGCTCATCAACGAACACCTGAACGAAGCGGTCATCGACTGGCAGGGTCGCCAGATCGCTATCAAGGCAAGTGTCGGCATCCAGAATTATGGTGCGAACGACGATGGCCATGACATTTTAAAGCGCGCCGACGAGGCCATGTACAAGACCAAGCGCCTGCGTTCCGACCTGAAACATTCGACCGACACCAGAATTGTCGCCAACGCGAATATGTAATCGTGGGCACGGAAGCCCAAGAGGACGGTATAGCCCCCTCTCTCCCGCCTCTCTGCTTTCGTGAAAAACCGCGCCCCGTACCGCAGAACGCGGACGGGGCGACTGATTCAGGCCTGATAGATGAGCATTAAAATTGAGCCGCAAGCACCTTTGCCGTCGCCACCCCCTGAGACAAGTCGGGCGCTGGTGCCGTACCGTGAGCCGCCAACACCGGTTATAACAGGGCCGCTTGTCGAACACGAAGCAACGCCTGATGCCATTCAGGCGACTGGAAAGTCCATCCGCACGGCCGACGTCCGTCACGTCAGCCCGCGTCAGATGACGACCATCAGTATGGATTTATACGTCAACGGCATCATTGGCTGGGATGAATACGCCATGCTCGCCTTTCAGCCCGAACTGCACCCCGATTTTGACAAGACCATCGGTGCACTAACCGGCGAGAAGGCACAACCGGACCGACCCCGGGATTTTATTGAAACATGGGAAAAGCACCTGTCGTACAAACGGAAGTACAATCCCGGAGACGCGCGCCAAATTCGTCAGGTCGAGCATCTTGTGAACGTGCTAAGACAGCTTGGCTCGCCGATAAGCATGTTGGTATAGCGCACGCTTCACGTGGCCTTTTGGATAGCGCACGCTTCGCGTGGCACGACTTCTGGAAGCCAGGTTTTAATTGGGACCAGGAACGTATTTCACAAGACAATCAAATGGTTAGCCGGAGCCGGGGAGGTCCTCGTTGGCACCGGCAATCTGCGGTGCGGACGGAGTCGTCGCGTCGATGCGATAGACAACTGGCGTATTCAGCACCTGATTCTTGGACAGGCGGATAGACCACGGCGCGCCGATTCCGGCCTTTGCAAGATCGTTCCGTACCGTTCCTTGTTCAGCATCACTAAACGGCCCAACAACGACGCGGTGACGCCATTTATCATCGGACTTGTACGAGACCACGGCGGGTACAAGGGCCGCCCGGCTGGTATCTGCCTTGCTGGAGATCAGCGTTTCGGTAGCAAAGCTGCGGGCGTTATCGGCAACATCAAAGCTTCCAATCACGAAAAACATTTTACCGGTTGTCGTTCCAGTTTCAAGCTGGGCAAGTTCATCGGTGGCGTCAGGTGCGTCGACCTTCGGTGCTTTCGACGGCACCGGCGCGGCTTCGGCGATCGGCGCGGATGCCTTCGGTGTCGGGCGCACGGCAATCATCCAGTCGGCATGCTTGACACGAATGGCCCAGGCATCATCCAGCCCGGCCTTTCTGATATGGCTGTTAACGCCGGACTTTTGACTATCGACGAACGGGCCAACGGCGACGCGATACACTTCGTTGCCATCAAGACGCGATGCCATCACGGCTGGCCCCAAATCGCGGTGACTGCGCACGAATGAACGAGCGTTATTGCGTTTCGAGAAACTGCCAACGACGTAGTACAGGTCTGCATTCCGGTCATTCGACCAGATGCGGTGTCCGGGAATCAAAAGGCGCTCGGACCTTCCATCGACATCCAGCTTGGCAACTTCGGGTTCTGGTGCGGCAGCCTGTTCAGGTGCGGGTTCGACCGCGGCCAATTTTTCGACGCTGACGACCGGATCAACAACCGGCGCGCTTGACGTTTCGATCACCGCCAGTTCTTCGACGCTCACCACTGGTTCAGGCGTCCGAGCGACGGGCATCGTGGTTACAGGCTGACGGTTCACGATGGATGTGATTAGAACAGGTTCAGGTGAAGACTGGTGTGAAGTTTGGGGCTCGGCGGCAGCGACCAGGACGGCACCGGAATCGTCCACATTATCGGAACAGATTTCCTTACCTGCAACACCGCGCCACAGGGCACAGTCCTTCTGCGTAACCATGGAAATACCGTGATCGGATATGGATTTCTCGGTCGCCAGCAGGGAAATGCCATCAAGCGCCCATGAGGCAATTTGAATGGGCACCGGCAGCGCACAACCACCGAGTAATGCCGTACATACGACGATTATTAAACCCCTGCCCATCATTCCTTCCCCAGCATTTTCTAATTGTATTGACCGTTTTATCGGTGTCGGTCTTTTGGCCGTTAATCTTATGGTGGCGCGTTTTGATTTATTCATTGCCTTCAAGGCTCCTGTGGTCCCTTCGGTTGTCCCCACCACAGTTGGACTTTCCCCACCACAGATGGGGACAAGTATGAACGGGTACAACGCGAATCGCCAGAAAATAAGCGATTCCGGGATGTTAGGGTTATTTTCGGGTGTTATTCTAACTGTCTAAATGACTGCGTTAACAATTTGTTAAGCTGTCTAACCTATATCGCCGTCGGATTCGCTTTTTGCCGGCTTCGGCAGGTTCAACTTCAAGCTGAGCTCTTTCAAATGCGCATTATCGACTGCCGCCGGAGCCCCCATCAGCAAGTCTTCGGCCTGCTGATTCATCGGAAACGCGATGACTTCGCGGATATTCGGCTCGTCGGCCAGCATCATGACAATGCGGTCGATGCCCGGTGCGGAACCGCCATGAGGCGGGGCCCCATAACGGAAAGCCTGCAGCATGCCGCCGAATTCCTTTTCGACCACATCGGCACCGTAACCGGCGATTCCGAACGCTTTTAACATGATGTCTGGGCGATGGTTTCTGATCGCTCCGCTGGAAAGTTCGATGCCGTTACAGACGATGTCATATTGATAAGCGAGGATGTCGAGAGGGTTGTCTGCCGCCAGCGCATCCATGCCGCCCTGGGGCATCGAAAACGGATTGTGACTGAATTCGATCTTGCCGCTGTCTTCATCCATTTCGTACATCGGATAATCGACAATCCAGCAGAAGCGGAAAGCATTTTTCTCGATCAGATCCAACTCCTCGGCGATACGGGTCCGGGCCAGTCCTGCGAACTTCTCCGCCATCGACTGCTGACCGCAGACGAAGAACACGGCGTCGCCGTCACCGACATTATCGTTGACCTCGTTCAGGGCCGTCTTGATGGCTTCGATACGATCGGGCTCAAGATTCTTGCCGATCGGGCCCTTGGCTTCGCCGTCGGCGAAAATAATATAACCAAGACCGCCTGCCCCTTCATCGTCCCGGGCCCAAGCGTTCAGCTTGTCGAAGAAGCTGCGCGGTTTGTCCGCCGCACCGGTCGCCGGAATGGCGCGCACGACGGCACCCTTCTCGACATTTTTGGCGAACAGCCCGAAGCCAGAATCGCGGAAGGCTTCGGTAACATCGGCCATGATCAGCGGATTGCGCAGGTCGGGCTTGTCGTTGCCGTATTTCAGCATCGATTCTGCGAATGGGATCTGCGGGAACGGCAGCGGGGTAATGTTGCGGTCCGCAGCAAACTCCTCGAAAACGCCATGCAGGACGGGCTCAATGGCTTCGAACACATCTTCCTGGGTGACGTAAGCCATCTCGAAGTCGAGTTGGTAAAATTCACCGGGGCTGCGGTCGGCGCGCGCGTCTTCATCGCGGAAGCACGGCGCAATCTGGAAATATTTATCGAAGCCAGACACCATCAGCAGTTGCTTGAATTGCTGCGGAGCCTGCGGCAGGGCGTAGAACTTTCCAGGGTGCATGCGGCTGGGCACCAGAAAGTCACGCGCCCCTTCCGGCGAAGACGCCGTCAGGATCGGCGTCTGCATTTCAAGGAAGCCCTGGTCGGTCATGCGCTTGCGGATCGACGAGATGACGTTGCTGCGCAACACCATGTTGGCGTGGACCTTTTCGCGCCTGAGGTCGATAAACCGGTGCGAAAGCCGCATTTCGTCTGAATATTCGGCCTCGCCGGCGACCTGCATGGGCAGGACCTCGGCGGTGTTCTCGACGATGATCTCTTCGACCTTCAATTCCACCTGCCCCGTCGGCAGCGATGCATTTACGGTTTCTTCTGAGCGCTCGACAACCGCCCCGGTCACCGTCAATACGCTTTCCGGACGCGCCGCCTCGGCGGTTTCAAACAACGGGCTGGAAACGTCGATAACGCACTGGGTCAGGCCATAATGGTCACGCAGATCAATGAACAGCAGATTGCCGTGATCACGCTTGCGATGGACCCAGCCCGACAGGCGAACCTGGGTACCGGCATCATCCAGTTTCAGTGCGCCACACGTGTGAGTGCGATAAGGGTGCATAAGACGTCTCTCTAAATATTAATTAAGTGCTCTTCGGGCGGGCAAAAGCACACCGAAGCGGCCCCAATGTCAAGGCCCGATTAACAGTGCATGGCTTTCAGTGCCTCCCAAGGTACGCCTTGGGGTTTCCATAGGCCGCGTTTCCCTATATACGTCTGGCCATGCCAATGATCACAGACACCGCCACGCTCGCCGCTTTTTGCGACCGTCTGGCCGATACGCCCTACATTACCGTCGATACGGAATTCATGCGCGAAAGCACCTACTGGCCTGTGCTTTGCCTCGTACAGGTCGCTGGCCCCGACGAGGCCAAGGCCATTGATGCGCTGGCCCCGGGCATTGATCTGGCGCCGTTGCTGAAGCTGCTCGACAACCCGAAAACCCTCAAGGTTTTCCATGCAGCGCGTCAGGATCTGGAAATCTTTCACAAACTGATGGGCCATGTTCCGGCCCCCTTGTTCGACACCCAGGTCGCAGCCATGGTCTGCGGCTTTGGTGATTCGGTCGGTTATCAGGCACTGGCTCTGAAACTGGCCAAGGCCCACATCGACAAATCCTCGCGCTTTACCGACTGGTCCCTGCGCCCGTTGAGCGACAAACAGGTCGATTACGCACTGTCCGACGTCACCCACCTGCGCGTCATCTATGAAAAACTGCAACGCACCCTGCACGATAACGGACGCGAGGCATGGCTGGATGAGGAAATGGCGATCCTGAACGATCCCGCTACCTATGACCCGGACCCACACAGCACCTTTCGCAGGATCAAGTCCAAGGGCGCGAAACCGCATATGCTGGCGGTGTTGCGTGAAGTTGCAGCTTGGCGCGAGATCGAAGCCCGCAAGCGCAATCAGCCACGCAACCGGATCCTGCGCGATGAATCGCTGGTCGAAGTCGCCCATCACAAACCGAAAACCGTCAACGATCTAGCCAAGACCCGGGGGCTGGGCCGACGTCTTGCCGAAGGTCAGGCCGGTGAAGCCTTGTTGGCGGCGGTCGAACGCGGCATGGCCGTGCCGACGGACGAATGCCCTAAACCGGTGTTCAAACCGGAACTGCCGCGCGGCCTGGGCCCTGTTATCGATTTGCTGAAAGTTCTGCTGAAATTCAAATGCGACGAGTCAGACGTCGCCCAGAAATTGCTGGCATCAAGTCGCGATATCGAACTGATCGCCGGACTTGGTGAAAAAGCCGATGTCCGCGCCCTCAACGGGTGGCGGCGGGAGTTGTTCGGCGAAGACGCGCTGAAGCTTCGCGACGGCAAGATCGGCTTCGCTATCGAAGGCAAGAAACTGGTTATTTTCGAAACGGACGGTTCCTAGATATTCCCGAATTTGCCCTTCAGGCCGAAGATCTTGGCCAGGGTTTTCAGCCTGCGTTCGACCGTCTCCCCTACATAAATAGAACTTTTAGACGGTAAATCCAGGAACAGCTTCTTGCCTTTTATTCGCAAGCTTGTTCCCGACAACACGTCGGGCGCACCGCCTGATATGGTGTGGGCCAGTCTGAGCGCCAACCCGACGGCCCGAACCCAGGCCAACTGGCCTTCATCAAGAAGATTGCGCACCGGCTTAACAAGCTTCGAGTCAGCCTCGCCGTTGTAACGCACATAGACCGCATCGGCGATCAACACCCGCTCGCGATGGGTCAGCCCGGCGAACGGCACCCTGAGCACCCGGTGAAAGGCATGTTCAGCCCGATAGTCAGGATGTTCGCTCCAACCTATATCAGCGAGCAGACAGGCGGCCAGTCGCAAGCGGTGTTCCGCCTCGCTTTCATCAGAAAACAAAGGCGCCATCCAATCGGCTACCTCGTCGCCGCGAATGGCGAAGCGGCCAATCCGTTCGGCCATGCTGGCGCACGCGCTGATCAGTGGGTCCTGTTTGCGCAGTTCATCGGGCAGGCTTTTCAGCATCCGGCCCTCGCGCATGCCAAAACCGGAAAACACCACCTTTTCCGGTTCGACCGCCTTCAGCAATTCCTGCATCATCAATGCCGCAAAGGGCAGCGTTTCCATTCGCTTATGGGGAACGCCCGATATCCTTTCCATACTGTCGTGACTCAAATGGGACAGAACCTTCGTTAAGGACCGTGCCTTCTTGGCGCGAATGGTGAAATTATCGATGACATGCAATGGATGATGGGTCTGGTCGATCAGAATACGCGCCAGTGACCGCCATGAGCCGCCGATGGCGTAAAATGTCCGGCCCTTTGCCTGTCGGACCCAGTCAACATTTTCCAAATGCTCCCGGATCGTATGACGCAATGCCTTGGACCCAGCTTCGGCAATTTCAGCGAGACGAAGATGGCCCAGCGGCAACGTCCCCTGATCGCCGAACTGCCCGTTGTTCAGAACCACCAGATCAAGACTGCCGCCGCCAAGGTCGCCGACCAGTCCGTCGGCATCTTGAACGCCACACAGCAACCCGGTTGCCGCCATGCGGGCTTCTTCGTCACCGCTGAGCACCTCAACATCAAGATCGAAGCGTCGTTTGACCTCGGCGACGAATTTAACGCCGTCAGTCGCATCGCGCACCGCTGCGGTGGCGACCACATCCAAATGTTTGACGCCCATCGCCCGGCTAAGATTGATAAATCGGGACAGACTTTCCAACGCCAGCGGAACGCCCTGGGGGTAGAGGCGTCCGGTTTTTTCCATGCCGCGGCCCAGTTCACACTGGGCTTTTTCGTTGAAGATGGGAATCGGCAGGCGCATCGGTGTGTCGTAAACAACAAGGCGCACCGTGTTCGAGCCAATGTCGACAATGGCGACCTTACCCGGCATCGGTCACCAGTTGCGGCGTCTTCGTTGCCTGTTCTTCGCGCGCACTTCCCTGACCAGACAGGCTGGGGTTGGTGATGAAATAACTGTGGGCGCAATGCTTGCCAGCATCCGCATCCGCATCGTCATCTGCGCCAATACGCGTATAGACGCCATTGCCATCAAGCCGCCAGCTTTGCGTTGTGTCATTCAGGCTGGTCACCATGATCTGGTCGAGGACCTGTTCATGAACAGTCGCATCTTCGACCGGCACCATCACCTCAACCCGCCAGTCGAGATTGCGCTGCATCCAGTCAGCGGACGATATAAAGACCTTGGCTTGTCGTGATGGCAACGTCTGCCCATCGCCAAAGACGATAATGCGGGAATGTTCGAGAAAACGCCCGACGATGCTCTTCACCCGAATGTTTTCGGACAGCCCCGGCACACCCGGCCTGAGACAACAAATCCCCCGAATGATCAAATCGATCTCGACCCCGGCGGCAGATGCCCGGTACAGGGCGTCGATGACGGTTGAATCCACCAGCGAGTTCATCTTCGCCCAGATGGCGGCGGGACGGCCTGCCTCGGCGTGATCAATTTCACGGTCGATACACCGGAGCAACGTCGCGCGCATTTCCAGCGGCGAGGCGATGATTTTTTCCAGTTTTTCCGGCCACGCCGTTCCGGTCATGAAATTGAACATCCGGGCCGCGTCGCGGCACAGGGCGTCGTCGTTGGTAAAAAATGACAGGTCCGTATAAACCTTGGCCGTTACCGGATGATAATTACCGGTGCCGAAATGGGCATAGGCACGCATCCCCTTGTCGCTTGATGAACGACGAACGACAAGGCTGATTTTAGCATGCACTTTTTTATCGGGCAGCCCGTAGACAACCTGCACACCGGCACGTTCCAGATCGCGCGACCAACGAATATTGGCTTCTTCGTCAAACCGGGCCTTTAGCTCGACCATGGCGGTAACCGACTTGCCGGCTTCGGCCGCCGTGATCAGGGCCTTGATGATTGGTGAATCGTCGCTGGTTCGGTACAGGGTCTGTTTGATCGCCACCACCATGGGATCGTTTGCCGCCTGCCTGAGGAACTGAACGACGACATCGAAACTTTCATAAGGATGGTGAACGATGAAATCCTTTTTGCGGATGGCGGTGAAGCAATCGCCGTTAAAATCCCGGACACGTTCAGGAAAGCGTGCATTAAAAGGCTCGAACAGCAAGTCCGGGCGATCATCGACGATCAACTGACTTGTCTCGGCCAGCCCTAACAGACCGTCGCGATAAACCACATCGTCGGCGCCCAATTCCATATTTTCAATGACCAGTTCGCGCAATTCATCGGGCGTGTCGGAATGCATCCCCAGCAGAATGGTGACGCCGCGCCGCCGCCGCTTCAGGGCTGACTCGAACGTCCTGACGAGGTCTTCGGCCTCTTCATCGATTTCGACGACACTGTCCCGGATCAGCCTGAAGCGACCCTTCATCAGCAACTTGAAATCCGGGAACAGTTTGTCGAGAAACATCTCGATCAGGTCTTCCAGCGAAATGAAACGAATGTCATCCCCCGGCAGCCGGATAAAGCGATTAAGAAGATGTGGAATCGGCAACAGGGCGCGTAGATCATCGGCGTCGCCCGGCGCTTCCAGCTTCAACACCAGGGCGAAGCCGAAATTAGGAATGAACGGGAACGGATGCGCCGGATCGACCGCCAGCGGGGTCAGAACCGGGAACACCTGATCCATGAAGTAGGTTTCCAGCCACTGCATATCATCGTCGGAAAGCTCGTCGGGTTTGATCAGCGAGACCCCTTCGTCCCGCATTTCCTGAATCAGCGAGTGAAAAAGCGACTGCTGATCCTGCATCAGTTTCTCGACAGCCGTATGAATGGCGCGTAATTGCTGGGACGGACTTAAGCCATCCTGACTGATCGACTGAACGCCTGCTCGTACCTGCCCCTTCAGACCAGCGACGCGAACCATGTAGAACTCATCCAGGTTGGTCGCCGATATGGACAGAAACCGCAGCCTCTCGAGAAGCGGATGATTTGGATTTCCAGCCTCTTCCATGACCCGGGTGTTAAACAACAACCACGACAGTTCACGATTGAAGAACCGCTTTTCCGATGTCGCGTCGATGTCCTGGAAATTTCCTCCGTCACCCGCCGCCGTATTATCCGTGTCGCTGTGAATATCACTCATGTGACTGATTCTACACGTACATTACATAAATGTCATGTGCCGCATCGTTCATCGGCGGAAGTTAGATGTCGGCGATCAGTCTGGCATTGAAACAACTCACCTTTCGCCTTCTGTTACGTTTCAAAAAAAAACGCTCAGGCCTTGCGGCTTTCAATGTCTTCCAACACCTTGGCCAACAATGGCCGGGTGATACGGCGGCGTTCTGACAGCGCCAGCCGGTCGGCGGCCTCGACCAGTTCACTAACCGCATCGAAGGAACGTTCCATGCGCGCCTGAACAAAAGTAATGGCATCGCTGTCGACCTTTAACTGACGGTCCGCAAACTGCTTCACCAGTACCGCGGCGATCAGGGCATCATCAGGAGTACCAATTTCGACAACACCGGAAGACTTCATCCGCGACGCCAGATCGGCCAGCTGGAATTGCCATCTCGATGGTGCCGTGGCAGCAGTCAACAAAATGTGCCGACCGTCTTCCCGCGCCGTGTTGTACAGGTGGAAAAGGTTTTCCTCCAACCTGTCGCTTGCATCACTGGCAAGCAGCGCATCCACATCTTCGATGACGCAAGCCCGGAATTCATCCCACGGGTGGGGTGGAGCCTCGCCAAACAGTTCTTCCCGGCTCAGGCGAACGCCTCCGCTGGTGCCCAAAAAGACTTCTGCAAGATGGCTTTTACCGCACCCGGCAGGGCCGGAAACAACAAGTGTCGGGCCCGGCCAGTCAGGCCAGCGATCAAGCCATGCGACGGCGTCTGAATTGCAAGGCGCGACAAGAAAGTCTGCGCCGTCCAAAGACGGGCGATGGTCAAATTCAAGAACCAGTTGCGACGGGGGCATCGAACGTTACTTGCCTGTAACGTCACCGCCATAAAGCGGGCTGGCAAGGTAACGCGAAATGAAAAACCGGATCAGTACTCCGACAATGGCGACCACCGGAACCGCCAGCAGCACGCCGGTGAAGCCAAACAAGGCACCCCCGGCCAACAGCGCAAATATGATCCACACCGGATGCAGGCCGACCCGTTCGCCGACCAGTCGGGGTGTCAGGACGTAACTTTCCGCTGTTTGCCCAACCAGGAAAATAGCAACGACGATGGCAACGCTGGTCGGGTCTGAATACTGCATAACGGCGATGCCAAAACCGGTCAGCAATCCGATTGCCGCCCCGACGTAGGGGATAAACGACAACAACCCGGTTCCCAGACCGACCAGCAGGCCGAAATCAAGACCGACAACCGTCAAGCCGATGGCGTAATACACACCCAGCGTCAAACAGACCAATGACTGGCCACGAATGAATGCGGCAATGGTGCCATCGATTTCTTTGACCTGTTCGCGGATTGTCGATGCCGACGGACGCGGCAACAATTCATCGAAACGGTGAACCATCTTGTCCCAGTCACGCAGCAGATAAAACGCCACCAGCGGTGTTATAACGACCAAAGACAACAGGTTGAAAAATGCCAGACCGCCGCTCCACAGGTCCTGCAGCAGACTACCAAGCCAGCCCAGAGCCTTTCCTGCATAGGATTCCGCCGCCCCTTTCAGGTCCGACATTTCACCGGACGACAGACTTTCCGATAACATTTCGAGTATCGGTGCGGCCTGCACCTGTGCGGCATCTATCAATTCAGGAATGTGCGAAATCAAGCCAAGAACCTGAGCCTGCAGCAGTGGATACAGAAGCATCAATATCGCTGTCATCAGAGCCAGGAAAAATCCGACGATCAATCCGGCGGCAGCCCCACGCGACAGTCCGGATTCTTCGAGACGATCTGCAACCGGGTCGAAGAAATAAGCCACACCCAGTCCGGCGACAAACGGCAACAGCACCCCGCTCAGCATATAGAGCAGGCCGCAAAAGACGGCCAGGCCGAACAGCCAGATCATCGCACGCTGTTCGCGGCTGATAGAATTACTCATTCATCGTCCTCCATGGCGGCAGCCATATTCGTCCATTTAACGACATAAATCATACCGGAAAAGAACGTCGTTACAGTGACAACACCCACCATCATGTTGAAGAAAAGACCTGTGTCCATGTTAAATCCAACGCTAGCCAGAGCCAGCCCGGCCAAAATAATCTGCGCCAGAGTATTCACCTTGCTGATAAACAGCGGCTCCATGGACAACGATTGGGTGACGGTTTGAAACAACAGAGCACCCCCGACAATCAGGGCATCGCGAAACACAACCAACACAACCAGCCAACCGGCAAGATGGCCCTCCAGCCCCAGACAGATGTATGTGGTGACCAACAGCGCCTTGTCGGCCAACGGGTCCAGGTATCCACCCAGTTCCGTCACCTGATCGAAGCGCTTGGCTATAAAACCATCGATGGCATCGCTGATCCCGGCGGCCGCAAACACCCAGAACGCAGCTTGCAGGCGATCATCAAAGATCAGCCATGCGGCAATGGGAACTGCCATCAATCTGGCGATACTGATGATGTTAGGAATATTCATGAGGGTCCAAGCTCACCTATTTCCCGGGCTTCATCTGCAACAACCATCCATCACCATCGCTGACAATACTTAAATCAGCCTGTTTCAGCGCCAGTGACAATTGATCCGGCTCGCCCAGATAGTGAAGGTTAACGCGGACTTCATCCAAAGACAGGATCACCAGATCGGTGCGTCGAATAACGGCGACGTCAGCCAGACGTTGGCGAATCCGCAACCATTCATGCAGCCCGTCAATCTTGATGGTGACGGCGACAACAGCACGGCGTCCAAACTGCAACAGATTATCGCGCTTCCAATTGTCTTCTATCTGGCGGGTCAGTTCAGCCGCCGCCCGGCTTAGCAATTGCTCGACGCTTTCGCCGTCCTGGGAAGCGAAGCTTTTAACCACCGTCTGTTCGACCTGGGCTGTGCCATATCGAGTGACGTAGACCTCCAGGTCGGGGCGGCCTCGGTCCAGAATCAGGATCGCCTGAGCAACAACCGTATCACCTGCATCATAGCGCCCGGCAATCGCCGACAGTCGCGCGCTGTCTCCATTCACTGCCTGTTCGGGACCAATGGTCGCGATATCCGACAGGTCCCCCTTCGGCAACATGGTCGGGACCAACGAGAACAGTTCTTCCCGATCCCTCCAGGCATCACGCCAGGGATTCGGCTCGTCCCACAGCAACAACGTTCCGGCGGCCTGATAGACGGGCAGGACGAGAACCGGTTTCGACGA
>JABHGV010000055.1 GCA_018671895.1 Rhodospirillaceae bacterium
CACGGTCGGCGGCATCGGTCAGGCGCTCGCGGATTTCCGCGTCTGCAATGCCTTCTTCCTTGGCCCATTCCTGAACCGGCAGGTCCTTGCCGAAGATCCGCATGAACTCTTCATGCAGGGCATCGGTGTTCCATTGCTCGGCATAGGCCTTTTCCGGGATGCAGGCGCTGACCATGTCGTCAATGACTTCATGACGCATGCTGGCGATATCTTCAGACACATCTTCTGTGTCCATCAGTTCGCGGCGCTGTTCGTAGATCACCTTACGCTGGTCGTTCATGACGTCATCGAACTTCAGCAGGTTTTTCCTGATTTCGAAGTTCCGTGCTTCGACCTTTTGCTGGGCTTTTTCCAGCGCCTTGTTGACCCATGAATGGACGATCGCCTCGCCTTCCTGCAGACCTAGTTTCTGCAACATGCTGTCGATGCGTTCCGACCCGAAAATGCGCATCAGGTCGTCTTCCAGCGACAGGAAGAACTTCGAAGCGCCGGTGTCGCCCTGGCGTCCGGCACGACCGCGCAACTGGTTGTCGATGCGGCGGCTTTCGTGGCGTTCGGTGCCGACGATGAACAGCCCACCCGCATCCATGACGATTTTCTTGTTGTCGTTGATCTTGGCGGTGATTTCGGTTTCCTTGGCATCGTGATCGGACCCGTCGGCAAGCTCGTCGATGGCCGTTTTCAACGACAGTTCCAGATTGCCGCCCAGTTGAATGTCGGTTCCGCGTCCGGCCATGTTGGTGGCGATGGTCACAGCGCCGGGCAGTCCGGCCAGGGCGATGATACTGGCTTCCTGCTCGTGATGGCGGGCGTTGAGAACGTTGTGTTTGATCTTTTGCTTTTTCAGCAGTCCGGACAGCTCTTCCGATTTCTCGATGCTGACGGTGCCGACCAGCACCGGCTGTTGGCGCTGTTGGCAGTCTTTGACCAGTTCGATGATGGCGCCGTCTTTTTCAGTGCTGGTGCGATAGACTTCGTCATCCATGTCGTCGCGAATGCACTCAACGTTGGTCGGCAGGTCGACGACTTCGAGACTGTAAATCTCGGCAAACTCGCCGGCTTCCGTCATCGCCGTGCCGGTCATGCCGGCCAGTTTCGGGTACAGGCGGAAATAGTTCTGGAATGTTATCGAGGCCAGAGTCTGGTTCTCGTTTTCAATCTGCACGCCTTCTCTGGCTTCCAGCGCCTGATGCAGGCCGTCGGAATAACGTCGGCCTTCCATCATGCGGCCGGTGAATTCATCGATGATGATGACCCGGCCGTCCTGAACGATGTAATCGGTGTCGCGTTCGAACAGCTTGTGGGCGCGCAAGCCCTGATTGGCGTGGTGGACCAGCGAGATGTTGGCCATGTCGTACAGGCTGCCTTCTTTCAGCAAGCCCGCTTCAATCAGCAACTGTTCGATATGTTCGGTGCCGTCTTCGGTCAGGGTGACGGCCTTGACCTTTTCGTCCTTTTCGTAATCGGTCTCAATCAGCTTCGGAATCAGCTTGTCGATGGCGATATAAAGCTCGGCGGCGTCTTCGGTCGGCCCGGAAATAATTAATGGTGTTCGCGCTTCATCGACCAGGATCGAGTCAACTTCATCGACGATGGCGTAATTGAACGGGCGCTGGACCATGTCTTCGAGCTGGAACTTCATGTTGTCGCGCAGATAATCAAAACCCAGCTCGTTATTGGTGGCATAGGTGATATCGGCTGCGTAGGCGGCCTTGCGGTCCTCGTCGCTGATGCCGTGCACGATGAAGCCCGACGTCATACCAAGCTTGCTATAGACCGCGCCCATCCATTCGGCGTCGCGCTGGGCCAGATAATCGTTGACGGTAACCACATGGGCACCGTCACCGCTGATCGCATTCAGATAAACAGCCAGTGTCGCCGTCAGGGTCTTGCCCTCACCGGTCTTCATTTCGGTGATCATGCCCCGGTGCAGGACGATGCCGCCCATCAACTGCACATCGAAGTGGCGTTGACCAAGGGCGCGGGTGGCAGCTTCGCGAACAGTGGCAAAAGCATCGACAAGAATATTGTCCAGCGGTTCGCCATCTTCCAAGCGTTGTCTCAGCCACGGGGTGCGGGCAGCAAGCTCGTCATCGCTAAGCGCCTGCACGGTAGGCTCGAGCGCATTAATGGCGTCGACGTCCTGCTGCAGGGTTTTCAGGAATCGTTCGTTGGCAGTGCCGAACAACCGCCGGGCGATAGCACCGATCATGGAAATCCTCAAATAAGCTAATGGCCCAATGGGCGGCGGAAAACCTTAATAAAGCACTGCCGACCGATGCAAGAGATAGAGTCCCCAAGGGGTTCTGTCAATGCGGTGGCGATGATAGGGGAGCGTAAAAAATCAATAAAGTTTTAGTCAGATGTGATGACGGTCACAGGCGGATATTTCGTTTCGGTGTAGAAACGAAATTAACAACCACACAAAACCCGGTTTGAAAGCTGAAAGATAAGTTGGAAAACGTATGAAGGCCGATATTCTCAGTGACGTAAAAGTCGTTATCGCCGAGCCCAAGCAGAGCTTGCGAAGGAAGCTGGCTGATGATGTTCGGGCCCTTGGTTGCCGAAATATCATCACGACCGGAAATCTGAGAGACGTTCAGGAAGCCTTTTACGATGGCGGCGTCGATATTCTGATCGGCGAGTCAGAATTGCCCGAAGGCAGCCTGTGTGAGCTGATCCACGATGTTCGCCACGGCGTTACCGGTGACAATCCCTTTACTCTTGCAATCGCCCTGGTCGCCAAACCGGACACTGAAATTGTTCGCAACGCCGTCAATTCCGGTGCCGATGATATTATCATCAAGCCGGTCAATCCCGATGATCTGCACCAGCGCCTGTTGGCCCTGTCACGCGTCCGCAAGCCCTTTGTCGTAACGTCGGAATACATCGGGCCGGATCGTCGTTCGAACGGCCGCAAGGATGGCGTTCAGATTCCTCATATCAAGGCCCCCAATCCCCTGCACCTGAGGGGCGGCGGCATGCAGGGTGAGATTAATTTCAACAACGCCATCGCTCGGACAACCAAACAGGTTAACGAGCATAAGGTCGAACGCCATGCCTATTCCATCCAATGGCTGATGGATCGCATCATCGCCGTCAACGAAGGGGAAATGGATGTCAACGAGTTGGACATGCACAACCAGTTCGAGCGCCTCAACACAATCTCTGCCGATATTTCCAGCAGACTGGACGGAACCGGTTACAATCATGCCGCCGAGATGTGCCTGACGCTGGAAAAGATGACGGCAATTTTAATAAAGACTCCCGACATGGCCGATGCCGAGGAAATCGACCTGCTTGGCAAGCTGACGAACGTCATCAAACGCAAATGCAATGGCAACGACCCGATGGCCGAGGCAGAGCAGATTGCCGCCTATGCCGGTGAGAATTTGGCCGTCGCCTGAGCCGCAGTTGATGCTTGCCGCCCCTTGTGCGGGTCCCCCCGATATGCTTTATCCAGAAGCATCATTTTCTACTCGGTCGGGGTATTTCAGTCATGTCGCGTTTGTTATCAGTATTTCTAAGTGTCGTCGCAATTTGTGTCGTTGTCTCGCCCGTCCGGGCGCTGGCCGATAACGGTCCGGTTGTTGCCACCGTCAACGGTAGCGACATTCACCTGAAAGATATCGAAGAAGCCCGGATGCGGCTGCCCGAGCGGTTGCAGAAGATGCCGGTCAAGGCCGTCTTCGGGCTGATCGTCAGCAGCCTAGTTGACAGCAAGCTGGTGGCGACCAAGGCCCGCAAAGAAGGGCTGCAAGATGACGCCGCGATCAAGCGCCAGATGATGCGCATCGAAGATCAGTTGCTGGAACGCGTCTATCTGACCCGCTATATCGAAGCACGGGTATCGGACAAGAATATCAAGGACCGTTACGAAGATATGGTTCGCGATTTATCGGGTGGCGAGGAAGTTCACGCCCGTCATATCCTGTTGAAAGAAGAAGCCAAGGCGCTCGAAGTCCTGAAAATGCTGAATGACGGCGGCGATTTCAACGCGCTGGCCAAGGAGCATTCCCAGGGGCCGTCGGCGGTCAATGGCGGCGATCTGGGTTACTTCAAGGCCGGACAGATGGTCCCGGTTTTTTCCGATGCGGCGTTTGCACTGGAAAAAGGCGGCATTACGAAAAGCCCGGTGCAGAGCAAGTTCGGCTGGCACCTGATCAAGGTTGAAGACCGTCGCCCAGTGTCACCGCCCAGCTTCAAGGACGTCGAAAGTGACATTCAGCTGGAACTGTCGTCGAAGGTCGCCAACGATTTTCTCAAGGAACTTCGCGGCGACGCCGACATCAAGCTGTACAATATGGATGGCTCTGAAATGAAAGATAAAAACTAGTCATGACATCGGATACGCCCATCTCGCCATTGGCGCCGGACAGCTTTCCCGACTTAGCCCCGCTCGCGGGCGTGCGGCTGGCTGCGGGTGCGTGCGGCCTGAAAGGCGATAGCGGCACCGATTTGTTGCTCGTTGAAATGGCGCCCGATACCACCGTCGCCGGTGTGTTCACCACATCGAAGACGGCGTCCGCCCCGGTTGAATGGTGTCGCAAGGCCTTGAAGGGCGGGGCTGCGCAGGCGCTGATCGTCAACTCTGGAAACGCCAATGCCTTTACCGGCAAGGCCGGGGACGGTTCCGTCGAACGCACGGTGGCCGCCACCGCCGATGTGGTTACGTGCAGGCCATCGAAAGTGTTCGTCGCCTCGACCGGCGTTATCGGCGAGCCATTGGCCGACGACAAACTGACCGCCGCCCTGCCGGCGCTGAAAGAATCGCTCAGCGACGACATCTGGCAACAGGCCGCCACCGCCATTATGACCACCGATACCTATGCCAAGGGCGCGACCCGGACCGCCGATATTGGCGGCGTTACCGTCACGCTGAACGGCATCGCCAAGGGCTCGGGCATGATCGCGCCCGACATGGCGACGATGTTGTCGTTTGTGTTTACCGATGCCGCCTTGCCAGCCGATACCCTGCAACACCTGCTCGCAGATGGCACGGCCAAGTCCTTTAATTCAATCACTGTGGACAGCGACACCTCGACCAGCGATACCTTGCTGCTGTTCGCCACAGGTAGCGTCGCCGTGCCGTCATCTTATGGGGCGGACGATCCACAGCTTGATGGCTTTCGCGCCGCACTGGATGATCTGTTGCTCGATCTCGCCCATCAGGTGGTGCGCGACGGCGAGGGCGCGACGAAATTCATTACCGTCAAGGTCGGCGGTGCCGAAGACGACATTGCTGCCAAGCGTATTGCGTTCTCAATTGCCAACTCACCGCTGGTCAAGACCGCCGTCGCCGGTGAAGACGCCAACTGGGGCCGCATCGTCATGGCCGTCGGCAAGGCCGGGGAAAAGGCCGACCGGGATAAATTAACCATCACCATCGGCGGCATCCGCATCGCCGAAGACGGCTTGGCGCGTCTCGATTACGACGAGGCACCGGTCGCCGAACACATGAAGGGCACCGATATTGATATCGACGTCGACGTTGGCGTCGCCCGTGGCCGGGCGACGGTATGGACCTGTGATTTGACCCATGGATACATTTCCATCAATGCAGACTACCGATCCTGAGGGCTGCTTTGGCCTCCCCGTAAAGAAACCGGACGGACCGGCGAACACGGTGCTTGTGTCCGCTGTGGCGCTGATCGATATCGACGGTCGGGTGCTGCTGGCTCAACGCCCTGAAGGCAAATCCATGGCTGGCCTGTGGGAATTCCCGGGCGGCAAGGTCGAAGACGGCGAGCTGCCGGAATCGGCTTTGGTGCGCGAACTGAAAGAAGAACTGGGCATCGACATCACCGAAAGCTGCCTTGCCCCGCTGACCTTTGCCTCCCACGTCTATGATGACTTTCACCTGTTGATGCCGCTGTATATCTGCCGCGTCTGGAAAGGCGACGTCACGCCGCTGGAAGGCCAGCAACTGAAATGGTTGCGCCCCATTGATATGGGCAGCGTCCAGATGCCGCCCGCCGATGTGCCGCTGGTCGCCTTGTTAAGGGACTGGTTATGAAAACGGCGTGCGTGATTCTGATCGGCAATGATATCCTGTCCGGTCGGACACAGGATACAAACCTGACCTATCTGGGCCAGGGCCTGAACGAAGTCGGCGTGCGCCTGATCTCGGCCCGTGTCATCCCCGATGTGACAGAGGTCATCGCCGACACCGTCAATGAATGCCGCGCCACCCACGATTATCTGTTTACCACCGGCGGCATTGGCCCGACCCACGACGACATCACGGCGGACGCCATTGCCAAGGCCTTCGGCGTCGAACTGGTGCGCGATCCGGGCGCGGTGGCGGCTCTGCGCACCCATTACACCAGCGACGATGATCTGAACGAACAGCGCCTGAAGATGTGCGACATTCCCCAAGGTGCCGAACTGATCCACAACCCGATCAGCAAGGCCCCCGGTTTTTGCATCGAAAATGTCTATGTGCTGGCCGGGGTGCCGGTGATCATGCAGGCCATGTTCGATGGCCTGAAAGACAATTTGGTGGGCGGCGAGCCGATGCTGTCGCGCTCAATCGCGTGCTATATCGGCGAAAGCCTGTTGGCGGCGCGATTGGGTGAAATTCAGGCAGCCCACTCAAGCGTTGAAATTGGCAGCTATCCGTTTATCCGCGATGGCAAGCTGGGGGCCAGTCTGGTCATGCGCTCGACCGACGCTGCGACCAACGACGCGGCGGCGGACGCGATCCGGGAAATGATCCTCAGCCTTGGGGCTGAGCCCATCGAAGAGTAGCGGCCCAGAATGAGGCTCCTGTCAAAAGCCAAAGTCAGACTTCCAGAGACCGCGCACGCACAAGGGTTCGCCAACCAAACGTATCGTGCTATACGGCATTGACGATGTTTCAAACGTCTCGTGCGGGCGTGGTGAAATTGGTAAACACAAGAGACTTAAAATCTCTCGGCCTCACGGCCTTGCCGGTTCAAGTCCGGCCGCCCGCACCATTCTACAGCCTCTCTGCATGACAACCCATTGATATCTATACAGTTCTTCGAAGGCCTGTGTTGAAGGGTAGACCATGCGGAAGACCATTGGTGCCCCCTATTTGTATCAGAAAAGGGGCGTGTTTTATTTCTCTCGTCGTGTGCCGGAAGATTTGAAAACGCACTATAAGCATCCACGAATCATGATTTCGTTACGCACGAGATCCTTGAAAGCAGCAAAAGTTAAAGCGGCCTCCTTAGTTTCTCAGTTGGATGAGGACTGGCTTACACTTCGATGGCGAAGGAATGAAAGTCCCTTACGAAGATTTCTAATTGATCAGGTCACTGAAGCAAAAATGAAGTCATCTGCCCCCTTATTGTCTGAAGCAAAAGAAATCTATCTTCGGATAAAAGGTGTTGATCGACCGGTAACGTTTAGTTCAGCAGTTGAAAGGGCGATCAATAATCTGACTGATCTCATCGGGGACAAGCCCATAGATACTTACGTTCGATCTGATGCAAACATGCTTCGAGATTCCTTCTTTGAACGTGGCCTAAGTCGAGGAAGTGTCGACCGGATGTTCAGTACCATTCGTGCTGCCATAAACTTTGCTACCCGTGAATTGGGGCTGCCGGATATAAACTCATTCTCTGGCGTTTACCTTGGTGAAGAAGGGAGGATGCCAGAGACCAAAAGATTGCCAATCCCTCTTCCCACACTGCGATCAATTCAAAGTGTCTGCGAACAGATGAATGATGAAGGCCGTTGGTTGATTGCCATTATCAGCGACACTGGCATGCGGTTGAGTGAGGCTGCAGGCCTTCATAAGGATGATATGCAGCTTAATCACAGGTGCCCGCATATCGTCTTAAAGGGGCATCCATGGCGTCGACTGAAGACAAGAGGAAGTGAACGCATCATACCCTTAGTTGGCAAGTCATTATGGGCTGCTAAACGGGCTTCCGAGTTGTCAAAGACGGAGTTCTTGTTTCCACGATATTGTAATGAAAACGGTTGTAAGTCGAATTCTGCCAGTGCTGCGCTCAACAAATGGCTCTCACCAAAAGTCCCAGAAGGGTGTGTCGTTCATTCATTCAGGCATAGTATCCGTGATCGACTGCGTGCTGTTGAATGTCCTCAGGATATAACAGATAGGCTTGGCGGCTGGACTGTAGGTGGTGTTGGTGAAACTTACGGGACAGGGTATCCACTAGAGGTTCTGTACAAGTGGATGGAAAAGGCAGTGAAATGATGGGTGGTCTACCCTTCAACACAGGCCTTCGAAGAACTGTATAGATATCAATGGGTTGTCATGCAGAGAGGCTGTAGAATGGTGCGGGCGGCCTGAGTTGTGTTCCCGCTACAGGCATCAACGCAACCTTGATATCTAATTGAATCAATAACTTAGCACATAATAAGTTCGATGTTAAGGGGGGCGGATGGTCTACCATTTGGTCTACCCTCTATAG
>JABHGV010000056.1 GCA_018671895.1 Rhodospirillaceae bacterium
CTTTTTCAAACGATTCATAAAGACCCCGGCAATCAACGGACGCTCGTCGGCCTGGGCCGTTTCCTTTTCGACGATGGATGCCAGGATCAGGGCATCGGCGGGGCTTTTAAAGGGCAGGTACGGTGCACGTGCCGCCCACAGGGCGGCCAGTTTCTTGCGCATGGAATCTTGCATCCGGCGCGCCAACACGCTGCGTCGGTCGCCATGGGAAAAGTGATATGTCTCGGGCAACATCGTCCCTTCGACAGGCAAGGCAATGTCGCCTTCAAGACCGTCGGTGTCCAGCAACAACAGGTAAATCTGTGCCGACGTCAGGCCTTCGGGAACGGTCAAGCGATGCACGACGGTCTTGCCACTGGCCAGAATCTTCGCCGCATTTTCCGAACTGATGTGTGCCGGGAACGTGTATTCCCCGGCCTTCAGTTGTGTGTCGACGCCACTGACCCTGGCACCCAGCCGAAAAACCATCTGATCGCCGATAATGCCCGCCCCGGCGAGCGTTCGCGCAATGGTTTTCAGTCCGGAACCGCGTGGAATGATAACGGTGTTATCAGCCGTCGAAGGTCCCGGCCCGGTGTAACGTCCCCAGGCCCAAGCATAACCGCCTACGACCGCAGCCCCGGCGGCGAGAATAACAATAAGCAATAGAATGCTGATGAATGAGCGGCGCATGCCCGACATTCTAGCCTAAGAAAATTTCTTGAACACCAGCGTCGCATTCGTTCCGCCAAAGCCGAAGGAATTTGACAGCGCGGCGCGGATTTCGCGTTCACGAGGCTGCAATGGCACCAGATCGATATCGCAGCCTTCATCCGGGTCTTCCAGATTGAGGGTTGGTGGCGCGACGCTGTTGTTGATGGCGAGAATCGAGAAGATGGATTCGACTGCCCCGGCAGCACCCAGCAGATGACCGATCGCCGATTTCGTCGACGACATGGAGATATCATTGACGGCATTGCCGAATGCACGCTTCACCGCTGCAAGCTCGATCACGTCAGCCATGGTTGATGTGCCATGTGCGTTCACATAGTCGATATCTTCGGGATTCAATTCAGCGCGCTTCATTGCCGCCGTCATACAACGGAAAGCCCCATCGCCATCCGGCGTCGGCGCCGTAATGTGATGGGCATCGCCGGTCAGTCCGTAACCGATGACCTCTGCGTAAATCTTGGCGCCACGTGCTTTTGCGTGTTCCAGTTCTTCGAGCACCACAACACCGGCACCTTCGCCCATGACGAAACCGTCACGGCCCCGATCCCACGGGCGCGATCCAGCCTGGGGTCTGTCGTTATAAGATGTCGACAGGGCCTTGGACTGCGAGAACCCGGCCATACCGACCCGGCAGCAGGCTGCTTCGGCACCACCGGCTACCATCACGTCGGCGTCTTCCCACATAATTAGACGAGCCGCATCACCAATGGCGTGAGCGCCGGTCGAACACGCGGTAACGACCGCGTGGTTCGGCCCCTTGAAACCGTATTTGATGGAGACCTGGCCGGAAATAAGATTGATCAGGCTGGCCGGAATGAAGAACGGACTTAGCCGCCTGACGCCACCGCCGCTTTCGCAATCAACGGTGATCGCACCACGGGAAATTTCGGGTAATCCGCCAATGCCGGATCCAATTAGCACGCCAGTGCTGAATTTATCGTCATCGGATTCCGGCTTCCAGCCAGAGTCCTCGACCGCTTCCTGAGCTGCGGCCATGCCATAGACGATGAAATCGTCGACCCGGCGGCGTTCCTTCGGTGTGATGAAATCGTCGACGTTGAACAGGCCTTCGCCCTCGCCTTCATCGATCTGTCCGGCGATCTTGGCAGGCAGGTCCGATACATCGAACGATGTAATCGCATCAATTCCAGATTCGGCGTTGATCAGCCGACGCCAACTGGTTTCAACCCCGCAACCAAGCGGAGAAACCATGCCCATTCCGGTAATAACGACACGTCTCATATCAGGGTCCCACGATCGATAAAGTTATCCGGAGGCCTCTTCGGACGACGAGTATTGTCGCCCGTCGCTCAATACCTGTTATCAGGTATTGGCGTCGATGTAAGAAATGGCATCCTTGATGGTCAGAATCTTTTCTGCAGCATCATCAGGAATTTCAACACCGAATTCTTCTTCAAAGGCCATCACAAGTTCGACGGTGTCCAGGCTATCGGCGCCCAGATCATCGATGAAGCTGGCAGTTTCGGATACTTTCGATTCATCAACACCGAGGTGTTCCAGAACGATTTTTTTGACGCGATCGGCGACATCACTCATTTCAATTTCTTCCTTGAATCACAGTTGGTTACGAATATTCATAAACTTGTTTCCAGCGTCGCAACGCAGGAGAATGCGTTTCCTAACATACTTTTTTTAGCCTGACCAGCGCCCAAAACGCCCAACCGTCAGGCTTAAATCATCGCCATCCCGCCATTCACGTGCAGGGTCTGACCGGTTACGTAGGATGACTCCTCGCTAGCCAGATAGACAACACCGGACGCGATGTCCGACGTCTCGCCCAAACGGCCACTCGGAATGTTGACCATCAGGCCTTCTTTTTGATCGTCGCTCAGGGCATCGGTCATCGGCGTAACAATGAACCCAGGGGCCAGACAATTAACGGTGATCGAACGGCTGGCGACTTCCTGAGCCAGCGATTTTGACATCCCGATCAGACCTGCTTTCGAGGCCGCGTAATTGGCCTGTCCGGGGTTGCCGGTGACACCAACAATGGAGGTAATGGAAATAATCCGCCCCCAGCGCTGCTTCATCATGCCTTTCAGACAGGCCCGCGCCAGACGAAACGCCGCCGTCAGATTGACATCAATAACGGCCTGCCATTCGTCATCCTTCATTCGCATGGACAAATTGTCGCGTGTCAGCCCGGCATTGTTAATCAGGATATCGACACCGCCCATGGCCTCTGCGGCATCATTATACAGAGCCGCCGGACCATCCGTCGAAGACAGGTCGCCGGGTACTGCGTGGGTGCGCTCGCCCAAATCATTCTTCAAGGCTTCAAGGGCATCGACCCGGGTTCCCGATAACGCGACCTCTGCTCCCTGCCCATGCAGAGCGCGTGCGATGGCATCCCCGATGCCACCTGATGCCCCGGTGACCAGTGCCCGTTTCCCCGTCATACCAAACATGCGGCGTTTCCCCGTCGATTCTTTATCTAATGGATATTGTCCCGGTTATCAGGACAACGTCAAAGAGTTTAGGCTTTGAAGAATTCCGCGACATCATCAGACGTACCGATGTTGACGGCCTTGAGATCGCGGTCAATACGACGCGCCAGCCCACTCAACACCTTACCGGCACCGACTTCGATCAGCGTATCAACGCCGTTATCCTTCATGAACATGACGCCTTCGCGCCAACGCACCATACCGGTCACCTGTTCAACCAACAATCGCCGGATTACCGCCGCATCTTCCACAGAATCAGCAGTCACGTTGGCAACCAGCGGCACCGCTGGCTTGTTCATCTGAACTTCGGACAAGGCCTCAGCCATAACCTCGGCGGCGGGTGCCATCAGGGCACAATGGAAAGGTGCGCTGACCGGCAGCAGAACACTGCGCTTGGCACCATGGGCCTTGGCGATGTCCAGCGAACGTTCAATGGCGGCGCGCGCACCACTGATTACTACCTGTCCGTTGGCATTGTCGTTAGCAGTTGTGCAGATATCGCCTTCCGACGCTTCATCGGCAACTTGCGATGCGGCATCCAAGTCGAGGCCGAGCAAGGCGGCCATTGCCCCCTCGCCGACCGGCACGGCTTTTTGCATCGCCTGACCACGGGTTTTCAGCAACCGCGCGGTATCGGCAAGGGTAAATGTCCCTGCTGCGGCAAGCGCGGAATATTCACCCAGTGAATGCCCGGCGACGAACGCCGCTTTGTCCGATAGCTCAAACCCGCCTTCGCTGCTCAACACCCGAACCGCGGCGATACTGGCGGCCATCAGTGCCGGTTGCGCGTTTTCGGTCAGCAGCAGGTTGTCTTCGGGGCCTTCGAACATGATCGAAGACAGCGACTGGCCAAGAGCATCGTCGACTTCTTCAAACACCGATGCTGCGATGGGGAAATTATCGGCAAGGTCCTTGCCCATGCCGACGAACTGCGAGCCCTGGCCCGGAAAAACGAATGCAAATGTCATGGATAGGTCTCTTTAATAAAAATAGACTCTAAGACTGAAATTAAGAATTCAGCCGCCTGTCATATACAATGAGTCGCGCCTGCGCAAGTCAGGCCAAAGACCTACTTCCCGCGGAACTTGCGCCACAGGACCAGAACCAGCCAGATCGGAACGATAACGATGGCACCGATCAGGATGTATTCAACAGCCCACGCCAGCATCCCGGCGATAATGTCAAAGATCTCCAGCGCCGTTGACCCCAGCCCTTCCAGCAGATTGCGCGGACTGATCGAAAAGAACGACAGCAACAGCCCCAGCAGGCGCGCCATACATGGTCAGACTTCCAGAGAACTCGCCACCCGCAGGGTGCGCAGGTGTAAGCCCCGCTTGCACCTGCAAAATAGATGTGTATAGTGCGCGGCTTCACTCCTTGCCGGGCCATTGTGGTCTGGCTATGTCTGTCCCGGATTGTCCGGGCCGGAATGAGAAAAGCCAGAGGGAGATACAAATTGGCTTATTACGAAAGCGTGTTCATTGCACGCCAGGACATTTCTGCCGCCCAAGTCGAAGGGCTGACGGAAAACTTTACCAAGGTCATCAGTGACCATGACGGCAAGATCGCCGGTACGGAAAGTTGGGGCCTTCGCGCTCTCGCCTACAAAATCAAGAAAAACCGCAAGGGCCACTACGTGCTCATGAACATTGATGCGCCCAGCAATGCCATCCACGAGATGGAACGCCAGATGCGCATCAACGAGGACGTCCTGCGTTACATGACCATCAAGGTCGACGAATTGGAAAATGAACCCTCGATCATCATGCGTAATGCCCAACGCGACGATCGTCCGCGCCGCCCGAGTGGCAACGACCGTCCGCCCCCGGCAGCCGCACCTGAAAAAACCGAAGCGCCTGAAGCCGACGTCAAAGACGCTCCGGCGGAAGCCGCTCCAGCGGAAGCCGCTCCGGCGGAAGCAGCGGCCCCGGCCGATGACGCCAGCAAAGGAGAAGACGCATGAGTGCCCCGAGAGAAGAATCCAGCGGTGGCGGTGGCGGTGGACGTCGCCCGTTCTTCAGGCGTCGCAAGAGCTGCCCGTTCACAGGCTCCAAGGCCCCGAAGATCGATTACAAGGACGTTCGCACACTGCAACGTTACACGTCGGAACGTGGCAAGATCGTTCCCAGCCGCATTACCTCGGTCTCGGCCAAGAAGCAGCGCCTGTTGTCGAAGGCAATCAAGCGTGCCCGCTTCCTCGCCCTGATGCCCTACGTCGTTAAATAGGATCGGGTTGTGAAGGCACCGGGAGATATATATGTCCAAGGACTTAATGACAGCCTTAGGGGCGGGTGCGCTCAGCGCACTTGCGTCGATGGCCTTTCTGTCGGGCATTCCCGGAGCGTTGCTGATCGTCTACGTCGCACCGCTGCCATTACTGATGGCGGGGCTGGCATTGGGACTGTCGGCGGCATCATTGGCCGTTATGGTCGGGATTGTCGTCGCCGGACTGATTGGCGGACCAATGGCGAGCATTCTGTTTGCCATTATTCACGGTCTGCCCGTATGGATGATCACACGGCTGTCGCTGCTCAGGCAGATACACCCCGATGGAACACCGGGCGCATTTTATCCGCACGGTTTCATTCTGGCGCTGGTATCGGCCTATGCCGCGGGTGGGTTTCTGATCGTCTTGCTCATGGCTCCGTCTCAAGAAGGCGGACTGATGGGCATGATCACGGCCTATCTGGGCGAGATCTTCAGCTTCATGCTGCCAACGCTGGACGATGCCACACTGAACGAAATGATCGATGCCGTGGTCCCGTTGTTTCCGGGATACATGGGAATAAGTTGGCTGATTATGGTGACGATCAACACGGCGATTGCAACCGCCTTGCTGGCACGAGCCAACCGTCTGCCAAGACCGGTCATGCAGATGTCGAAACTGATATTGCCGGACTGGTTATCGTGGCTGCTGATTGCATCAGCGGCCATCGCCCTGGTCGGATCTGGCGAGACGCAGTTTCTGGGACGCAATCTGGCGCTGATACTGGCCCTGCCGTTCTTTTTTCTGGGCCTGTCGTTGGTTCATATCATCGCCCGCAAGACGACGTTTCCAGGCACCTTCCTGGCCGGGTTTTATGTGTTCCTGGTGCTCATCGGATGGATTGCACTGCTGGTGATCGTGGCGGGATTAACCGAACAATGGGTCGGGCTGCGTAGCAGGCTGAACCAAAGCAATAACGTTTAAGGATTTGAAAGCCCGATTGTCGGGTTAGGAGAAATCAGATGGAAGTCATTCTTTTAGAGCGTATCGAGAAACTCGGCCAGATGGGTGATGTTGTCACCGTCAAGTCGGGTTATGCCCGCAATTTCCTGCTGCCGAAAAGCAAGGCCTTGAGGGCGACGGAAAGTAACCGTGCGCATTTCGAAGCACAACGCACGCAGCTTGAAGCCGATAACCTGAAAAACCGCGGCGAAGCGGAAAAGGTCGGCGAAAAGCTCGACGGCACCAGCGTCATCCTGACCCGTCAGGCCGGCGAAGCTGGACAACTGTACGGTTCGGTCAACGCCCGCGACATTGCCGATGCAATCACCGAGGCCGGCTTCTCGGTCAACCGTCAGCAGGTCGACCTGGGTCAGCCAATCAAAATGATCGGACTGCACGAAATTGCCGTCAAGCTGCACCCGGAATTAAGCGTCACCGTTACTGCCAATGTCGCCCGTTCCGCCGATGAAGCCGCTATTCAGGCTGAAACCGGTAAAGCCGTTGTCGGCCTTGATGAAGAAGAGGCCGCAGAGAATAAGATCGCGGCCGAGGAAGTATTCGAGAAAGCCGAGGATGCTGAAGCCGCCGAAGCGGTTGACGAAGAAGAGACTGAGGGCTCCGACGAAGAACCGGCTGAAGAAGCTGCCGAGGCTGAGAAAGATAAAGCCGAATAACGTCGGCCCCTTCACAATCGAGAATATAAAAACGGCGTTCCGGAATACCGGGGCGTCGTTTTTTTTCGTCAAGACACAAGTTCGGTTTTCTTTTGATTCAGTCCCCGATATCCACAGTGATTAACAGGGATTTGAAGAAACGACCTTGATACCTTGGCCGCCATGTCAAGCAACATTACCCCACACCCGGCGGCGGAAGCCGAAACCGAGCACAGCGATCGCGCCAGCGGTCTGTTCCGCACCCTGCCACACAATGTCGAGGCTGAAAAAGCGCTGCTCGGCGCCATCTTCGCCAACAACAAGGCCTATGAAAAAGTCTCGGAGTTCCTGTTGCCCGAGCATTTCGCAATGGCCGAAAACGGGCTTATTTTCGGGGCTGCCTCAAGGCTGATCGAACGCGGACAAATCGCCAACCCGGTGACCATGACGCGCTATTTTGAACAGGACGAAAACCTCACCGACGTCGGCGGGCAGACCTATCTGTCGGAACTGGCAGCCAGTGTCGTGTCGATCATCAATGCCGGTGAATACGGCCGCATCATTTTCGACCTGCATCTGAAACGCGAGCTGATCGGCCTTGGTGAAGACGTTACCAACCGGGCCTATGGCGGCGAAGTCGACGACGAAGCCACCGACCAGATCGAAGCCGCTGAACAGACGCTGTATGACCTCGCCACCACCGGTCAGTATGAAGGCGGCTTCCAGCCGTTCAAGACCTCTATCATCGAGGCCCTGGAAATGGCCGAGGCCGCACACAAGCGTGATGGCGCGCTGGCCGGTGTGACCACGGGCTTAAACGATCTCGACGCCATGCTCGGCGGTCTGCACCCGTCGGACCTGATCATTCTCGCCGGACGCCCGTCCATGGGTAAAACCGCGCTGGCCACCAACATCGCCTACAACGCCGCTTATACGCATCACCAGTCGGGCGGCAAGGAAGGCTCGGTCGTCGGCTTCTTCTCGCTGGAAATGTCAGCCGAACAACTGGCGACACGTATTATTTCAGAACAAACCGAAACACCGTCCGATAGCATCCGCAAGGGCAAGATCACGACCCCGCAATTCGACCGTCTGGTCGCCATGAGTCAGGCCTTGCACGACATTCCGATCTTCATTGACGACACACCTGCGTTGACCGTCAGTGCCCTGCGCACCCGCGCCAGGCGCCTGAAACGAAAGAACAATCTCGGCATGATCGTCGTCGATTACCTGCAACTGATTTCCGGCTCATCAAGCTCGCGCAACGATGGCCGGGTTCAGGAGGTCTCGGAAATTACCCGTGGCCTGAAGACCCTGGCCAAAGAGCTGGATGTCCCGGTTTTGGCCCTGTCGCAGCTGTCACGTGCCGTCGAGCAACGCGAGGACAAGCGCCCGCAACTGGCGGATTTGCGCGATTCAGGTTCCATTGAGCAGGATGCTGACGTTGTTATGTTTATTTTCCGCGAAGAGTACTATTTGGAAAGAAAAGGTACATCGCAGCACGACAACGAAAGCGACGATAAATTTTACCAGCGCCAGCAGCGAAATGACGAGCGTCTGGACAAGGTCCGCAACATGGCCGAAGTCATCATCTCGAAGCAGCGTCACGGCCCGGTCGGCACCGTCAATCTGCAATTCACAGGCGAATTCACTCGCTTCGGCGATCTTGATCAGTATCATCAGCAGGATTACTAAATCGAATTTGTTGCTTGGCTTCCAGAGGCGGCACCATCCGAAGGATGTCGAAGAATGACCAGTCCTGAAACCAGCACCGCTATTCTGACCATCGATCTGGATGCCCTTGGCGCCAACTACCGGTTGCTCGACGATAAGCTCGGGCCTGCCAGCCTTGGCGCTGCGGTCAAGGCCGACGCCTATGGGCTGGGGTCAGACCGGGCGGTGCAGACCCTGCAACAGGCCGGATGCGAGGATTTCTTCGTCGCCGTCGTCGATGAAGGCATGGCGCTCAGAAAAACGCTTCCCGACGCCCGCATCCATATTCTGGGCGGCGTTATATCTGATGACATCCGCAAAGCCTGTATCGCCCAAAACCTGATCCCGGTGCTCAACAGCCTCGCCGACATCGCTGCCTGGAAAGAGGCCGCGCCCGAGCGCCCGTGCGACATCCATATGGATACCGGCATGCTGCGCCTGGGCCTGCCGCCAGACGAGACGGCACTGATCGCCAATAATCCGGGGCTGACCGAGGGCCTCGCCGTCGACACGGTGCTGAGCCACCTGGCCGTCGCCGATGAAGCCAACAACCCGAAAAACGCCGAGCAACTGGCCGCCTTTACCCCATTAGCCCCCCTGTTCAAGGGCGCGCGGGCATCGCTGGCCAATTCATCGGGAATCTTTTTAGGCCCCGATTACCATTTCGATCTGGCGCGTGCCGGGGTCGCCCTGTACGGCGGCAACCCGACGCCGGGAGAGCCCAACCCGATGGCGCAAGTCATTAGATTACAAGGGAAAATCCTGCAAGTGCGCGACGTTGACACCCCCCAGACCGTTGGTTATGGTGCCACCCACCGGGTCAAAAAGCCGGGCCGCGTCGCCACTGTCGGCGTCGGATATGCCGATGGCTACCTGCGTTCACTGAGCAACACGGGATGCGGATATATCGGTAAAGACAGGGTTCCCCTGATAGGGCGGGTTTCGATGGATTTGATCACCTTTGACGTTACAGATGTTCCGGTCGACGCCGCCCATGCGGGCGCTCTGGTCGATCTTGTCGGGCCGAACAATCCGGTCGACGACGTCGCCGAAAGCGCTGGCACCATCGCCTATGAAATCCTGACCTCGCTGGGGCCGCGCCTGCACCGCATCTATCAGGGCGGACACTAAGAAATGAATTTCCTGCAACCCATCGGCGGCATTCTGCTGCATTTTCTGGAAACCGCCGGCAGGCTGGCCTTGTTTACCGGCAGCGCCGTCAGCCACGCCTTCCGCCCGCCGTTCTATTTCCGCATCCTGGGTCGCCAGATGATCGACATCGGCTATTACTCGTTGCCGGTTGTTGGATTAACCGCGATTTTTGCCGGGATGGTTCTGGCCCTGCAAAGCTATACCGGTTTTGCACGGTTTTCCGCCGAAGGCGCCGTCGCCAACGTCGTCGTGCTGTCCATTACCCGCGAACTGGGTCCGGTGCTGGCCGGGTTGATGGTCGCCGGACGCATCGGCGCGTCACTGGCCGCCGAAATCGGCACCATGCGGGTAACCGAACAGATCGACGCCCTGACCACACTGTCGACCAATCCGATGAAGTACATGGTGGCCCCCAGGCTGGTCGCCGGATTGCTGATGTTCCCTGCCCTGGTGCTGGTCGCCGATATCATCGGCGTCTTCGGCGGCTACATCGTCGCCGTCCACAAGCTGGGCTTCAATGCCGGTAATTACCTGCAACGCACCTACGATTTCCTTCAGGCCGAAGACGTCAATTCCGGCCTGATCAAGGCCGCCGTGTTCGGCTTTATCGTCACATTGATGGGCTGCTATCACGGCTATCATTCAAAGGGCGGCGCGCAAGGCGTCGGCACGGCGACCACCAACGCGGTGGTCTCGGCTTCGATCCTGATCCTGTGCTTCGATTACATCTTGACCGAAATGTTCTTCACCAAGTGAGCGCCATGACAGACCAGATGCCAAAAATCAGCTTGCGAGACGTCCACAAGGCCTTCGGGCCGAAGGTCGTGCTGAACGGCCTCGACCTCGACGTCGGGGTCGGCGAGTCCGTCGTCGTTATCGGCGGGTCGGGCACCGGCAAGTCGGTGATGTTGAAGTGCATTCTGGGATTGCTGCACGCCGACAAGGGTTCGATCGAGGTCGATGGTGAACAGACCATC
>JABHGV010000057.1 GCA_018671895.1 Rhodospirillaceae bacterium
TGGCGACCAGAAGCGGTGCCTGCATATCATCCATTTTGTACTTCAGCGCGATGGCGTAATGGGTCGGGTTGGTAATCACCACATCGGCTTCCGGAACAGATGCCATCATCCGCTGCTGGGCCCGTTCGGCCCTGATTTTCCGGATGCGTCCCTTAATCAGCGGGTCACCATCGGATTGCTTAAGCTCTTCCTTGACCTCTTGCTTGGTCATCTTCATTTGCTTGTTGTAGCTGTACTTCTGATAAGCCAGGTCGAGCATGGCAACCGCCGTCATCACCCCCATGGACCCCAGCGTGAACCAGATAGCAACAATCTGCACCCGGTCCAGAACCGTATCGAGGCCGCGCAACGAGAACAGCGTTATGTCACCGAGAAGCGGTACTGCCAGAATATAAGCGACCAGGGACACCGTGGCGATTTTGACAATGCCTTTGGCAAACTCGATCACACCCTTGACCGAAAATATTTTTTTTGTGCCCTTGATCGGATCCAGTTTCTTGAAGTCCGGCTTTATTTTAGACGGGGCCCAGATCAGACCGAACTGAGCCAAATTCGAGATGATGGCGATCAACACCAGAGCAAGCAAAAACGGCCACAGAATGAACCCCAACTCTATGAAAACATCGGCCATCATTTTTTGAATTTCTCTGGGCCCTATCGTCATCTGATAACCGCCACCGATGAACTTCGCCCCGAGAAGTCGAATATCTGTGGCAATGCCCGATGACATCATCATCAAGCCAAAAGCCGCGCCCAGCAGCATCGCCCAGTGCTTGATTTCCTGCGATTGGGCAACCTGACCCTTCTCCCGAGCCTTTCTTATTCGTTTCGGGGTTGGTTCTTCTGTTTTTGATGAGTCGTCTTCGTCTTCTGCCAATTAAATCAAGGCTCCAACATGTGAATCAGGTTGTCTTCATAACGTGTCAGGAAATACATGAAAATGGTCGTCAGGGATAATGACAGCAACATCAACTGTCCGCCGATTTGCAATGGCATGGCAACAAAGAAAACCGGCAATGCCTGCATCAGGCGTCCCAAAATACCAAGGCCAATGTAATAAATCATTGATGTGACGATGAACGGCGACGCCAATTGCACACCCAGCGTGAACGAGTCCGCGACCCGGCGCGCAACCAGCGCAGAAAAATCGGCCAACGGCAGGGGCTGACCCGGCACGAACAGGGTATAGCTTTCGCCGATTCCCCTGATCATCAGATGATGCAGGTCGGTAATAAACAACAAAGTCATCCCGATGGTCCCCATAAATGAAGCAAGGATAGAGCTTTGCTGATTGGTGATCGGATCCTGAATAAGGGCATTGGCCAGCGAGGAGAAAAGTGCAATGAGAGTTCCTGCTGTTTGCAGGGCCGCGGTCATAACCCGGGCAACCAGCCCGAGAAATCCCCCGACAATGACCTCTCCGATCAACAGTATGCCCAATCCTGTCGCCGTCTCGGGCATCCCCGGCAGGCTGTTCATCAGGAACGGCATCAGCATCAGGCTGAGCCCCAGCGCGACGGCCAGGCGCATCATCGGCTTGACGTAATCGGAACTGAATCCGGGCAACAACATGAACACGGCGCCTACACGGGCAAAGATCAGGAAGAAGGCAAAAACGTTAAGCTTCAGGAGTTCCTCAAGCATGAAACGTCACCCCTCCCTGTCAGCCCAATGCGATGATTCGGTCGAACAAGCGGTTCGAGAATTCGATGACGGTGGTCATCATGAACGGCAGGAACAAGACGATGGCGAAGAAAATAGCAATGATCTTCGGAACAAACGTCAGGGTCATTTCCTGAATCGTTGTCAACGCCTGAAACAGAGCAATGGCAAGACCAATCAGCAGGCCGGAAAACATAATCGGGCCGGCCGTCTTTAAAATGACGAAAAGTGCATCACGTCCCACTTCAAGAACCGCAGCCTCATTCATATTCTTGCCTCAACAGCCAACAAATCAAACCGGCATCCGAAGAATTTCCTTGTAAGCATCAACGACCTTGTCGCGAACGGCAACGACCACTTGCAAGGTGGCTTCAGCTTCGGCAATGGCGGTGACCACCTGATTCATATCGGCCCGGTCATTAATAGCCGCCAAGCTGATCGCTTCCTGCTTTTCGCCAATCTTAACCGCCTCTTTGATCGCGCCCTTGACCAGACCGGCAAACGGACTGTCCTGTCCGGCATCACGCGCTTCCATTCCGGCGCCTGCGTTTTGCGGCGATTTTGCATAGGCCGCGACGGCATTTGCTACATTTTGTACGGGAATTGCCATTTTAAACTCCTAATTTCCTAAAGCCGCAAACGCGATTAGCGCAAAAGGTCGATGGTGTTGTTAATCATGGTTTTCGATGTCTTCATGACGTTCAGATTGGCGTCGTAGGAACGCTGCGCCTCGCGCATATCCATCATTTCGATCAGTGAATTAACGTTGGGGGTCTGGATGTATCCATCACTGCCCGCTGCCGGGTGGGACGGGTCATACTTCTTCTTGAATTCGGAACGATCGGGTAACACTTTGTCGACCTTGACCGTATCAAGACCAATGGTCCGATCGAGCGTGTTCTTGAAGGTAACGACCTTGCGACGGTACGGCGTTTCGCCCGGCGATTGCGGTACTGACCCGGCATTCGCAATATTTTCGGAAATCACCCTCAGGCGAGTCCCCTGCGCTCTCATCCCGGAGGAGGAAATTCTGAGCGTCTTCATAATGTCGTCCATGGTGCCTACTCCCTTAACTCTTCAATAAGAGCCGTCTTAAGCGTCGTTTACTTGTTGCCGATAGCCATCCGGATCATGTCCAGATTTTTTTTATAGATCTTGGTCATAAACTTATGATCAATGGATGTTTCGTTGACCTTGGCCATTTGTTCTTCCAACACCACGGAGTTTCCGTTCGGCGAGGTTTCATAAGGACGGCGTTCGGTAACGGTTGCGTAATCCCGGATCCGCTTTGGTCGCCCGGCGATAAGTCCGGGCCCGTTGGCATCAAGATTCAACTGCATGTTTTCGGAACGAACAAGCTCATCGAAGCTGTAACGCTTCAAGTCACTGGGTGCGTATTTAGGGGTATCGGAATTGGCGATGTTCTGCGCCAGAATTTCCTGGCGCTGGGTCAACCACGAAAGCCGTTTTTTAACGGCTCCGAACAGAGACATTCTTTCGAATTCCATAACAACCACTCACCCTTCTTTTAACTGCCGGTCGGTCCCAAACGACCCGCAGACACATGCCTTGGACTCTGAGTATCACCACCCAACGCTTAACATCGGGTAAACGACTGAAAAGACTCATGCATTCACCACCCTCCCGCACAGGAAAACACCGGCGACGCCCGTTAACACCCTGAAAATTAAGGCGTAAACGGTGCTTTTGCCCTTAAAGAATTATTAAGCATGATGTACCACCATCAACATCGGGACTTAAAAGGGCAAAATCTTGTGGTTAGGGCTTAAAGACTCTTGTCAAAACACAATAACAGCACGCGGGATCAATCCGGGGCGGAGCAAAACGCAGGCTCATCGCGCGCCGATCAGATCGCTGTTGCCCTGAAATACACCGCCGAAGACGAATTTGCGCCAAAAGTCACCGCCGGTGGCCGAGGCGCCATCGCCGAACAAATTCTGGAAATTGCCTTCGCGACCGGCATTAAGGTTCGCGAGGATGCTGATTTGGCCGAAATGCTCAGCGCCATCGATATCGATTCAGAAATACCCCTCGAGGCTTTCGCCGCCGTTGCCGAGATTCTAACCTACGTTTATCGGGCCAACGGCAACCTTTCGGACTACCTGACCCCCGATGATGGTGATTCTGATACAGAACAGGATATGCCCGCATGACCCCCGCAGAAACGCCGACGGATCAAATCGCCGCCATATATGACGAGATCGAAAAGGTCGATTCGGTCATCACCACGGCCCAGCGTCTGCTGGCAGATGGAAAAATTGTCGATCTGTCCGCGCTGGAAGGAAGAGTAGAATCCTTGTGCGACCAGATTATCGACGCCGACGTGGATAGCACTGACGACATCAGTCAGGCTTTAAGGGACGTTCTGGGGAAGCTTGAGCGACTGGGTGAAGAACTTGTCGCCCAGCACGAGGCCGCTGGTGGTGATATTTCCGACATGCCCGTCAAAAAAGCCATCGACGCCTACGAAAAGGATTCCTGAAACCAATGGATGGAATGGATATCGGTCTCGGCGACTATATGAAATTCGTGCTGTCGTTGGTTTTCGTCCTTGCCCTGATTGGCTTGGTGACGGTGATTGCTCGACGCATGGGCTTCGGCATGCCGGTTATCAACAAGTCTGCCGCCGAACGCCGCCTCAGTATTGTCGAGGCGATGAACGTTGACGGCAAAAGACGGCTGCTTCTGGTCCGCCGCGACGACAGGGAACATCTGGTGCTGCTGGGGCCATTAGAAGACCTGCTGCTTGAAGCTGGCATCAAGGCCCCGGAAAACACCTTTTCCAGAACCCTGCAAGCGGCTGCCAAAGCGGCCAGCCAGCAAGACATCACGACCGTCGAGCCCGATCACAAGGACCCGCGATGACCCGTCGATTAGCCCTTCCCGTCATTATAGGCCTGCTGGTTCTCGCCGTTCCGGACGTCGCTTTTCCTCAAACCCTGTCGCTGGATATGGGCGAAGGCGGTGGTTCGTCAACGGCTCGCATTATCCAGCTGATCCTGCTGATGACGGTTCTGACACTGGCACCGTCGATGCTGGTCATGGTCACATCGTTTACCCGAATTATCATCGTTCTGTCGTTCCTGCGTACCGCCATGGGTGTGCAACAAACACCGCCCAATCAGGTGCTGGTCAGTCTGGCGTTATTCGTCACCATGTTCATCATGATGCCGGTCTTCGAAGAGGCCTATGACAACGGCATCAGTCCGCTGATCGAAGAACAGATTGATGAAGAAGCCGCCATTGAACGCAGCATCGCGCCGTTCAAGACGTTCATGATGACGTATGTGCGCGAGCGCGACTTGGCGCTGTTCGCCGACATTGCAAAAATTCCGGACGAGGAAATCCGCAATGAAATGCCGCTGCGGGTCCTGGTCCCGTCATTCATGATCAGTGAATTGCGGCGTGCCTTTGAAATCGGCTTTCTGATTTTTATTCCGTTTCTGATTATCGACATGGTCGTGGCGTCGGTTCTGATGTCCATGGGCATGATGATGCTGCCACCGATTATCATCGCGCTGCCGTTCAAGATCATTTTCTTCGTGCTGATCGACGGCTGGTACATGGTGATCGGCAGCCTGGTCCGAAGCTTCGGCGGGGCCTAGTTAATCGAACTCAGCTTCTGTTCTTTCAGGCGTTCCTGAAAGGCTTCCATAAAGGACTGGAAATTCTCGACGTCGGCGACCTTGCCGGCAATCGACGCATAATCAATCAAGCCAAAGGATTGCGGGCTGGCGATCAGCCTGAAGGCATCGCGGAAGGGGCCTTCGTCCATGGCTTCGCCATAATCCCGGCGCAACCTGTCGATGCCGCGTTCGTTGCCGCTCAACGTCATGGCGACGGCCAGGTTCAGGATTGTCTGACCTTGTTTTTCATCGACCGGTTCCTTTGGCTTGGCACCATACGAGCGGGCCAGACGGCGCAGGCTGATCGATGCCTGTACCCAGTCTTTGCCGTTCCAGAAAATCTCGGTGCGCAGCAAGTCGGCGTTGATGCTTTTGTCGTCTTTCAACAACGCCAATGCTTCTTCGTCGCTGTCCATCCCCATCAAGGCACGGGCCCTGAGGTGGCGGCGTTGTTCCTCCAGTTCCGGTTCTGGATCGGCGACGAAGGTCGCGTCAAGGGCATCCAGTGCCTGTTCGTATTCGACGGCGATGACGTGAACCAGTGCCAGTTGTGCACCAACCCGGGATTTTTCCTGACCTTCCAGCCGGAATTCGACCTGCCCTTGCAACAGGGCGGCGGCACGGTCCAGCAGGTCGACATCAACCAGACGGTCGGCCAGCTTGCGGATCATTTCATCGCCCAGTTCACCGGGCGGCGTCAGTTCCTTGAATTCGTCATACAACGCAATTGCCGTTACCGGCGGCAGGCTGTCGGCGTCATCTTCCAGATACAGGTTGGCAAATGAATCGGTCATTTGCTGAGTGATTTCCGGAGCCTTCGGGTTATCGCGGAAATGGGTCGCGGCCTGGCGCAGGGTTCTCAGCCCATTACGATAGTCGCCGACTTCCAGATACAAATCACCGAGGCGACGCAGGAACTTGAACTCGAACTCGTCTCCACGCCATGCGAACCGCAATTTTTCCAGTTCCGTTATTGCTTCATAGGCATCGATTTTTTTCAGCTTCAGTAACAGTTCGGTGCGCGATACGGCGGCCTTGGCGCGGCTGGGCCGATGCGGGCCTTCCATGACCTCTTCCCAAACACCGACGGCACCATCGAAATCGCCGCTGAGCTCACGCAGGCGTCCAAAGACAAAATTTATCTGACTCTTCTGCGCCGGATTCGGTTCCGCCGCCTTCAATGCCTCCAGATATCGAGTCGCCTGTTTGATATCGCCCAGTTGCACGGCGGCCTCGGCAATCAGGATTTCCAGCGGGATCTTCAACGGTCGTGGATAGGGCCGGGTAATCACCCCCATGCGCCTGAGGTCGGGGGCCGCACCAAATATATCGTCTTCATAAGCCCTGAGGGCAGCGCGCCAGAAGCGAGCTTCGTCGTTATCTTTCAAGACCTCGGCATCAAGCTCTCCATGGGCATCGCCATACCGCCCCATGGTCACATTGATCGCTCCCTTCATGCCCTTGAAGTCGGCTGTCTCGAGAATTGCCGGACGATTTTCCGAGATTATTTTCAGGACGCCCAGTGCTTCTGCCCCAAAGCCATTGGCGAAGTAGAAATTAGCCAGGTCCATGCGGGCTTTCTCGAGCCCGGTCTTTTTGCTGCGAACGATGGCATCCTGAAATTTCAGTTTTTCCTCGGTAAAGATTTCGATGTTCGCATCCCGCCATTTCTCCAGGTCGAACATGCGGGTCAGTTGCCGCATCGAGACGCCCTCGCCCAGCTTGCTGCCTGCTGCGATGTCTGCCGACACGGCGGAGATCTTCAAACCGGAACTGCTTGTCACCTCGACCCCCTGCCTGAGCGGCCGGACCCTCAGGTCGTCGCTCCTGGGCTGGAAGGCCAGCCCCTGACTGGATGGCAATATTCGCGCCTGCGGATAGTCGTAACGGGTGGCGATACCATAGCCCAACGGAATGACCGGAACGACGACCAGACTGTCGCCGACTTCCGGGTCGGTCAAGGTAATGGCATTACCCGGTTCCGTGACCGGCAGGAACAAACGCGCGCCGATCGGCGAGTTCGGTTGCGCCGTCGTTTCAATGACGGTTTTCGGTGCCAGCGGCTGCTTACGGAATTCCAGTATCCAGGCCAGTCCATCGCGCTTCAGGTCCGGGTTGATGCCCGTCACCGTCGACAGCCTGAGCAGCGTTGCCCGCTCGTTGGGGACCTGTTCGATACTGCGGATGATATTTCCGCCTGCCGTCCTCAGCTCCTCGACATCCATCGCCGTCGGCTTATCGAAAACCACCCACAGGTAATCTGCGCGACGGAATACGGCGGCAGCGACCGGTTCGTCCCAATCAATTCTGATGCCGATGGAATCGACACCACCACCGACGGCCTGTGCCTTCATCGGACGCGATGGTCCACGCTCGCGATTACCCCCGGCACTGCCCAGCGGGGCTTTCGGCCCCCCAGGCATCGCTGCGGCGGGCTGACTGCCATCGACAATCTGGACCCCCGACAACTGACTGAAAGCCGATGTATCCATGCCTGACGAATCCCTCGCCTTGCTTGCCGAAGCCGGAGGCGTCAGAGCCGTTGGCGGGGGTGTCAGAGCCGTTGGCGGGGGTGTCAGGGCGGTGGGTTTGGATGGCTGCGTCGGCGATGCTGTGGCCGCCGCCTGTTGAACGGGACTGACGGGCACCGCATCCGGGGCGGGCGCCTCTGCTGGCGTTGTGCCGGTCGCATCAGCGTTGATTTTTTCCTTGGCCTTCTTGATTGCATCGGCGATGGACAGTTTCTTTGGTGCTTCAGGTTTCTTGGCTACAGAAGCTGGTGTAGCCGCAGGTGCTTTGTCAGCCGCGGGCGCTTTCTCCGCAACCTTCTTTGCTGCTGGCTTCGGTGCCGCTGTCGCCTGGGTGGTCTCGCTGGGGGCCATAACATCGACAACGACCTTGGGCCCGGACAGGAAATGCCTGATTTTTGAATTTTCAGAAACACCCAGCACCACCTCGACGCCATCATCCGTCGCACTGGTGCTGGCGCTGGATATAAACTTCGGGGGGCGTCGTTGCAGATTGCCCAAGCTCAACTGTGCCGGTCTGGCAAAGCGTATCGTCGTCTGGCCGCCATTCTGGTCGAGCTGATAGCCGACCTTGCTCGGCCAGTCGAAAACAATGCGGGTGTATTTTTCGTGCAATCCGGTACGCACCTTGACCGTCGGGCCCGTCCCCGCCGATGCCTGAGCCGCGGCTGGTTTGGCCGCAGGCGCAGATTTGGCCGCAGGCGCTTTGCCGGCCGCGGGCGCTGGCGTCTCGGCTTTCTCGGCGACCGGCTTGGGTGCATTGTCAATAACATCGACGATGGCGGCTGCGCCCATATCAAAACTGCGAACGCCGAAATCCCCTTTCAGGGTAAAAGATACTGACCGGCCATCGGCCCCCGGTTCGGCGGCGCTGATGTACTTCTGCAAACTTCTGACAACTCCGGTGTAGTTCGCCTCGATGGCATCACTGAAACGAACGACCAGCCTGTCGCCGCTGGCGGATGCGGTAAAGGGTACCGGTGAGGGCCAGTTAAAGACGATGCGGCCATAACCATCGTGGACGGCTGAACGCACCTTGACCTCGACGGCGAAGGCGCTGACGGCGGAAACCATCAGCACCAGTGCCGTTAATGACGCCAGCATATATCCTGGTCTGATGCTCAAACGCTTCATCAGAATTCACCGACGGTCGGGAAGACGACGATATCGACTCGCCGCCCAAGGGCCTGACGCTTTTCAGCATCAATGTCGGGCAGTTGCGTGTAATGGCTGTCGGCGTAGCCAAACGAGGTTATTTCCTCGATAAAGCCCGACCGCTTCAGGGTGTTGGCGACGGCCGTCGCGCGCCCCATCGACAGTTCCCAATTTGACGTGTACGCCGTGCCCGACGGTGGCGACGGGTCCGTATGGCCGTTAATGCCAACCCGGTTGCCAACATTGCGCAGGACTCCGCCAAGATTGAACAGCGCCTTCTTCGCCCCATCGTTCAACACCGCCTTGCCCGGTTCGAACAACAAATCACCCGGCAGGGCGATGACCAAACGGTCTTCCATGCGCAACAGGCGGCTATTCATAAGAAGCTCGTCCTTTGACGTCGCGTCGGTCAGCACCGAAGCCAGATAATCCAGATTAATCGCACGCTTCCTGAACAACGTCTCGATGTTGAAACTCGACGTCGCCGATGCCTCGGCCTTGGTACTGGATGGGTTAAGGCTTTGCGACAGCGCATCAATGACGTCATTCCATCGGTCGACCTTGATGTTCGACATGGAAAACAGCAAGACGAAGAATGTCAGCATCAACGACACAAGGTCGGTGAACGTAATCATCCAGGCTACGCCCTGTTTCGATTCCATCCTGAAATCATCGTCGTCCATGAGCTTCCTTCTATTGCTCTTTCACAGCGTCGGGCTGCGAGAAATCTAGTTGCGCCTCGTCACTACTGCGAACGTAAAATAAAATGTTTATCTCGTCGGGCGCGCCGGCCTTAATACCGACCGACACGCTGTCAGGCGGCACCCCACGCGACATCATCTCGCGAACAAAAGCACCGGCCCGGGACATTTCCAATGTCTGGCCAATGGGCAGGCTTCTGTTCGATGTGTAGGCGCTGCCGATGATGAATTCCATGTCAAAGCGCAGTCCGGCCGGACGACCGCTGAGAGAGGCGACAATCCGGTCCAGCAGAGGCTGATAGGTTTCTCTGATTTCCGCCTTGTCTTCTTCGAACATGACGTCAGCATTCAGCTGCACCCGCATCAAACGCCCCGGCTGAACGACCTCGACTTTACTGACCTGAATGGTCGTCGAAAAAATATTGGTGATTTGTTCCTGAAACTGCTGTCCCGCCAATATTTTCCCATCAGAGCTGCTATCGGACGTCAGGTGCAGGCTGGGTGGCAGAATGGTCGTGAATGTCGACGTCAGGCTTTCCATGGCGGCCTTCGACTTGACATCTTCCAGGGTTGAAATGCTGACCAGCAGGATGAAAAACGCCAGGACAAGAAGATAGAGCGCCAGAAACAAGGCGATGCTGGACCCACCGTGTCCTTCTGTCGGGTCGTGAAATTCTTCCTGTACGGCCATCTAGGAAATGTTACTCCCTAGTCAAAGCTTGCTAAAAGGTCGTTAATTTCCGCCTGAGATTTAGCTTTGTCTGTCGCCTGCGGACCATTCAGCAGATCCTCGTCGGTTACTTCCTTCTTCTTTTTGGCCTTTTTCCTGGCCGGCGTTTTCTTGCCGTCACTGAACGCAGAAATCAAGCTGTCAACTTTCAGCTCTATGTCCTGAAGAGTGCTGACGACTTTCGAGATTCGCTGTCCGGTAATATCCTGGAAGCCACAGGCTTCGTAAATTCCACTGGTCGCCATCATCATCTTGTCAGCGGCTTCGCCTTCAAGTCCGGATGTTACGTCTTCAATAATTTCCGTAGCATCCATGATGGCGTTGGTGGCATCCGCCGTTGCCGCCACAATGGCATCAAGTTCATCGGCCGCAGTCGGCAGGAAATCATCCTTGACCTCGTCAGGATTAAGCGCAGCAATATCGGTACGCGCTTTCTTGATGAAATCGGCAAGCACTTCCAGTTCGGAAAACAGCTTGTATTCGCTTGGCGCTTTGCTGCCGGTCGACTTGACGACCTTCTTGACCACCTTCACAGCCTTACTCGCCGATGCCTTTCTTTTGGCATTGGTTTTGGGCTTGGCTTTTGGGACGGCCTTACGAGACTTGGCCCCTTTTTTTGCGGGAGTTTTAGCAGCAGGCATGGGTTAGCTCTCCCCCGAGCCTAAAAATCTCCGAGCACACTGACCAGTTTGGCCTTCAGAGTTTCAGCGTTAAACGGCTTAACAATATAGTTGGAAACGCCAGCTTCCTTGGCGGCGATAACGTTTTCAGACTTACTTTCAGCAGTAATCATAATGAACGGCAACGGTTTTAATTTGTCATCACCGCGAACCTCGCGCAGCAATTGAATGCCGGTCATCGGTTCCATATTCCAGTCGGAAATCACCATGCCGAAGTCGCTCTGCTCCTTGAGCATATCCAGCGCCATGGAGCCATCCGTCGCTTCCTCGACATTGTTGAAGTTCAACTGTTTGAGGAGGTTGCGGAGAATTCTCAACATCGTTTTGTAATCATCGACGATGAGAATCTTCATGTTCATATCGACAGCCATTTAGCACTCCATTTTCCGGCTACTGTGATGCATCTGCATATGCATCCGTTAATCATTGTGAGTATTCAAAAAACACTCGTAGTTACTTGTTAAATCAAGGGGCTAACGTTCGCAACCCCTATAATCATCCTCCTGCCTTCATACTCTCGTTTGGCAGGTCTCTCAGCCTCGACAATTCGACGGTCATTTCTGTTGCTTTCGCCGGGTCCATCTTGGCCATAATTGGTGCCAGCTTCCTCTCGCTCATGCGTTCGGTAACCAACAATAACGTATCCATTCCCATTTCCTCAAAGATGCGAGCTGCATCCTTGGGTTTCATATTTTCATAAATTTTCACGAGACTCTGAATCTTGGCAATTTGCTGTTCATCATAGGTCTTGATGAGTTTCTCGATGGTCGATTGAAACTCTCTTAATTCTGCGATTTTCTTCTCGATTCGGGCCTCGGCAGCGGCCAGTAATCCCTGGCGCAACTCCATTTCTTTTTCCCGGTCGACCAAGCTCTCACGGCGGTCGGCGAGACGTTGCAGCAAATCAATTTCGGCCTGCGTCAACAGGGTCGGGTCATTGGTGACGATGCGCGATACGTCTTCTGCTTCGGTATCATCCGCCGCATCCTCGTCAGACAATCCCAGATCCTCGCCTTCCTTGACAATTTCTTCCGTTGTCGGCTTTTCCTGGGCGCGCGCACTGGAAACGGAAATAGGACTGGCCGTCATTCGCCCCGTCTCCGACGGACTTTCAAGCACACTCCAGACGTCACTGATTTTGACCGTCAGCAGCAGCGCGGTAGCGAAAATTGTGACTGGCAGGAAGCGAATTTTCATAAACTTTTCCCGTATCCTATCATCAGCGCACCTGGCGCAGAGCCTCAATTAAATCCCGTTCGGCTTGCGCCCTCGACTCTTCATTGTCGACGTCTTCTGCAGCATTAATCTTATCTAGGGCCTCAGCCCCTGCTTGACCAGCACTTTCACGGTCAAACGCAACATCGGCGATGGTTTCAATGCCAACCATCTTTTCCTTCTCGATTCCGGAGTCTGCCGCCGCGCCATCGACGTCTCGTGACCCACGAATGGCACCTTCAAGACGGTCAGCTGTCGTCGTTCCCCGGTCGATCAAATATGTCAGGTCCTCGCGCAATCCGTCGGCAGCCTCGATACCGTTCTGCAATTGTGTTGTCGTGCCCTTCAGTCGTTGAATACTGTCTTCGGCGCGCGTCGTTGACTCAACGAAAGTCGCGGCAAGTTTTTCCAGGTCGTCCTTATGCTGACGAAGACTGCTGAGTTTACGATTCAAAACAACGGCATAGCCGATGGACGCGGCCAACAGGACGACAAGCAGTAAATCAAGGGCAAGTGACAGGTTCACGTTAGCGCATCTCCTCGTCATCCTTGATAAGCCGGTCTTCAATACGAATAGCCATCTGTTCACCCTTGCGTCCCATGGATCCTGTGTACAACGGGAAACCGCCACTGCTCATCTTGATCAGGGACGTCGGCGTCGCGTTAAGCATCAACTGAGACCCGGGTTGCAGGGCGAACACGTCGCTCAGTTTCATATTCAACTGATCAAGCACGGCCTCTACTTCCACTTGGGTCATCCAGAGTTCTTCGGCAAGGTGCGTTTCCCAAATGGAGTCACGACCAAATTTTTCACCCATGAACATTTGCAGCAGCAATTCACGAACCGGTTCCAGCGTCGCATACTCCCCGGAACCGGGCAAGAGGGCGGTCTTCGACACCACCTGGCTGTACAAGGTGGCGCGTGGATACGGGCTCGCCTGGAAACCGCTAAGCAACAAGCAGCAGGCCGTTGTTCGTCGTGAAAGTATCGCCATCAAGCGAGCGGAAATCGAAGACAACATCCTTGGCGCCCTGATCGAACAGGGCACCAGCCCGGAAATGAGCGTCGAACTTTCCAACCGGATGCTGCAAATCCACGTCCCCAGCGACACCGAGGCAACCATCGCCGTTGAGGATTTGCTGGTTGATCAACGCACCAGCCGGTTTACCGCATGGCTGACTGCACCTGCCAATGGCCCGGTCAGCAGCCGCACCCGGGTCACCGGCCAGATCGTCAAGATGGTCGATGTTCCGGTGCTTAATAATCGTATTGCCAGGGATCAGATCATCCGCGCCGAAGACCTGAAGTGGATCAAAATTCGTTCGAAACGCATCCAGGATGATGTCGTCACCAACGCAAATGGACTCATCGGCATGACTCCGAAACGGGTTCTGCGATCCGGCAAGCCTGTCAGCAATTCCGATATCAGCCGTCCCTTGCTGATCAAGAAAGGCGGACTGGTGACCATGGTTCTGAAGTCTCCCTTCATGACCCTGACGTCACAGGGCCGTGCCCTTGATAACGGCAGCGATGGCGACGTCGTGCGCATCACCAATACGCAAAGCAATAAAACGGTCCAGGCCGTCGTCACCAATACCGGGCAGGTGCGGGTAACCAGCGCCAGTAGCCTGGCAATGAACTAGGCAATGAAGTAGGAGCCTTCGATATGAAACATAAATTCAAGGCAAGAACGGCAACCGCCATTGCCCTGACGTTGGGGCTGACGGCGTGCGCCGACACCCTCAGTCGATTGTCAGAAGTCGGCAATGGCCCAAAGATGACGGAAATATCCAATCCGACCAGCAAACCTGATTATCGGCCGGTCAACATGCCGATGCCGACCCCGGAAATGGTCGAGGAAAACCCGAACTCGCTGTGGCGGGCCGGGGCACGGGCATTCTTCAAGGATCACCGGGCCAAGGAAATCGGCGATATCCTGACGGTCGAGCTGGACTTCACCGATACCGCCACTTTGGACAACACAACGACGCGCGAAAGAACCGACACGGAAACCACCGGCGTCACCAACCTGCTGGGTCTGGAAACCGAATTCCACAAGGTCTTGCCCCAGGGTCTGGTCCCGTCGACTGCCGGCACATGGAGTGCCGATCACGACACCGAAGGCGTCGGCAACATAACCCGTACGGAAGTGGTCCAGTTATCGATGGCGGCCGTGGTCACGCAGATTCTGCCGAACGGCAATCTGGTCATCATGGGACGCCAGGAAATGCTGGTGAACAAGGAACTCAGGGAATTGATGGTGACTGGCGTCATTCGCCCGGGCGACATCGAATCTGATAACACCATCGCACACACCAGCATCGCCGAAATGCGCGTCGCCTACGGTGGACGCGGAACACTAAGCGAATTGCAGAAACCCCGTTGGGGAACACAAATCTGGGATATCATCTTCCCGTTCTAGGTTTCCTTGAAAACCTGGAAAACTCAAAGGCCGGTGCATTGCACCGGCCTTTTTTTTAGGCCCGCTGCGCGGCGAGTATTCTGGAAGTCAGGTTTTAATTTTGACAGGAGATTGATTCTACAAGCCCGCGACTGCGGGCCGCCGACCGTTCGGCGAGAGCCAAGGGGCGAAGAGCCCCGCCCGGCAATTGAGGGGCGAGCAAAAAAAGAGCCGACGCAATGCGTCGGCCTTTTTGAGAGATTAATCGCCTTGGCGATTAATCGTCTCTATGCGTCTTTTCCATGCGCTCGTGGCGTTCCTGGGCCTCGATGCTCAAGGTTGCGATGGGCCGCACTTCCAATCTCGACAGGCTGATCGGTTCGCTGGTCTCTTCGCAATACCCGTACTCGCCACGTTCAATGCGTTCAAGCGCTTCATCAATTTTGGAAATAAGTTTGCGTGCCCGGTCGCGGGTCCGCAATTCCAAAGAACGATCAGTCTCGATTGAGGCACGATCGGCAATGTCCGGTTCCTGGATGCCACCCTCTTGAAGGTGTTGAAGCGTCTCGTCAGACTCGTTCAGCAATTCCTTGCGCCAAGCCAGAAGCTTCATGCGGAAATATTCCGTCATCTCCGGGTTCATAAACTTTTCTTTTTTTGAAGGCCGGTAATCCGGAGCCAATGTAACGTTCATGGACTTCTTTTTCCCCATTGCGTTTCCTTAATCCTCAACCATCGTGGATGATTGGCGCGGAATATAGGGGGGCAAGGCACAAGGGGCAAGGGGACTTTTTCAATAATCCCCTCAACGCCCCTTATTTTTCTGTGATAATTCCGGAAACGCGCACAATACAATAACCAACAAACGCCGCCAAAACCCGCCTAGCGGGTCAACTTGGCGATTTCAACTTCCGCCCGCAATTCAATTTCATCAATGATTTCATTGAGTTTCGAGTCTTCCGTCTGGCGTCTCTGGGCGCGCATTTTCTGAGCCCGCCCGGTGGCACCGCGGTACTGACGCTTGAAGACGGAACAGCGACAACGCCGCTAGTTTACCAGAGCATCGGACAGCTTGAATTCAACGTGCTCAACGCGGCTGGTGATTCAACCCGCCGCCCGGCCGATGGTTCAACCGTTATTATCGACGGCGTCACCTACGAATTCGACTCGGACGCGACATCGACTGCAACCGTGGCCGTCGACATCAGTTCCAACACGACGCTAGCCCAGGACGTCCAGGCCTTGGTCAATGCGGTTAAGGGATATGACACTGATTTTGCCAACTATGGCGACACACCGACGGTCAATTCCCGCATTTCCATCAGCCCTGGTTCTTCGACAACCATCCTGTTTCAAGATGACGGCACCAAAGCAATTGTCGTCGACCCGACCGGCATGCTGGACAGCACCGGTGTGCGCGTCAGCGCACAGGACAATTCCTTCACGGTCAAGAAACAGGATCTGGCCTACACCGACTCCGTGCAGTTCAAGTTCACGACCATGGCCACCGACGGCGACACCGTTGTCATCAACGGCCTGACCTACACTTTCTTGACCGCCGAAGCAGCCGACACCGCCGGTGGTGACAGGACCATCTTCACCGATAACACGGCGGCAACGGCAGCCAACTTGCAAACCATGCTGACTGACCTTGAAGACGCCATTGAAGCCAACGACTCGAACTTCGCATCGGGTGGTGCCAGCGTCGATATCCGTGCTTACGGCAACTCGACAACGTCGAATACGTTACAACTGAAATCGCTCAGCAGCGGTACCTACGACGTCGATTTCGCGGGCATCACCGGCACGACGACGACCGTTACCGAAACCGACGACACGGCTTTCACCGGCACGACGCAAGCCGTCAATACGGCGGCGGGCATCAAGTTCTCAAGTGATGGCCTGCCGAACGCTGTTAACGTCGCCGAGATCGAAATCCTCGATTTCGATAACGGTGCCGCGAACATGGATGATGACGCATCGAATGCATCGCAAATCACGCTCGATTTCGGAACCATCAACGAAGCCAACGGCATGACCCAGTTTGGTGCCAGTTATACGCCAGTGTTCATCAACCAGGACGGTTCGCGCTTTGGCACCTTCGCCGGTGTCACGGTGGGATCGGACGGGCTGGTAACGGCGCTGTTCGATAACGGTGAAACGCGACCGATCTACCAGATCCCCATCGCAACCTTCGTTAACGTCAACGGTCTTGAAAGCCGCACAGGTAATACCTGGAACGCTTCGCAAGCATCGGGTGACTATACATTGCGCACGGCCGATAACGGACCGGCCGGGCAAACAGTTCAGGGGGCACTTGAAGCCTCCACCGTCGATATTGGTGAGGAATTCACCAGTATGATCGTGGTCCAGAGAGCCTACTCTGCGTCCGCGAAAATCATCAGCACCGCCGACCAAATGTTGGAAGAGCTGATGAGGGTGAAACGTTAGTCCCTAACTAACGCCAACCCAAAACCACAAACCCACGTCCCAAACCCAGTCCCGACAATGGTTCCCGCCATTGTCGGGACAACTTTATATATGCACCCTGCGGGGTGATGCCTCTGGAAGCCAAGTTTTAATTAGCAACAAGAGCTATACCGTCACCCCCGCGTAGGCGGGGGTCCAGAGATGTTTAAATAAAACTGGATACCCGCCTTCGCGGGAATGACGGACGAGAAAGAATTTCCTGTCACCAATTAATGTCTGGATTCCAGAGTCCGCGCCATCCGAAGGATGCGCTTACCAAGAGAGCACGACACTTAAAGGGAATCCAGTTCTTCAGCTATTTTGTTAAAGATATTTTCCAACTCTTCTTCGCTCTCGCCGAAGCAAACCGTCATCGACGGGAACCAGGGATAATCCTCGTCAGACCCTAAGAAACTCCAGTCGTCCAGTTTTGGGCTGCGGGTGACGCGCCATGTCGGGCGACCGAGCGCTGCGGCCATCATCGGCAAATAGGTGTCGGCCGAAACGACCGCATCGAGGCCTGACAAAAGCGCCGCCGTATCGTCCATGTCATCGGCCAGATCAATATCGTTTAAAACATCCAGGGTGATGCCGAAACGCGCCTCTATATCGGCCTTTTCATCGGGTGTCATGTTTGCCTGTACCGAAATAAAACGAACACCGGGAAGCGCGAACACAGGTGCGAAACAATCGATGGGTGGATAACGGGTCTGGCGTTTTTCGGTTATAAATACCGACCGCCACGCGACACCGATTTTCAATCCCGGTCCCAACGCCGCCAGTCGCTTTTTCCAGGCGCCGCTGCGTCCAGGATCGGGTTTCAGAAAACCATCGTGGGTTGGAAAACTGTCCAGACCTGGACGATAGAACCGCGGCAGGCTGCCTTCGGGCGTCATAAAATCGAGAGGCTGGTGGTCATCCAGCCAATCATGGTCTTCCCAGTTGCCGCTGGTTTCCTTGTAGTGTTTGGTGCCGTGCACGATGGCATCGGGGTACGACCGCTGGAATAACGTCACCAGCCTTTCATCGACCTCGATCAGTACCTGCTCGGCATCATCAATGATATCGCCCAGACAATTGGCAAACAGAATCTGGTCGCCCAGCCCCTGTTCGCCCCAGACAAGGACTGTCTTGCCGCCCAGGTCTTCGCCGTTCCAGACGATTTCGGTAAACGGTCCCAGACTGCCAATGACATGACGCCATTCGAATTCCATCCATCCGCGGGGCAAATCTCCGGCGGACAGCAGCGTCAATGACTCGCATGTGTCGGTATCGGCGTATTCCGGGTTCAGCCTCAGGGCGCGGCGATGCCACAACAATGCCTCGTCTATATTGCCATCAATTTTCAGGACGATGCCCAAGGCGAACAAGGCCTCGTGGTTGCTGGAATCCACATTGATGGCATCACGGGCGGCCTTTTGCAGTGTATCAAGCAGCCCCGTGAGCCCCTTAAACGACGCATCAAGCCCATACGCATTGCGGACTGCCATCGCAGCTGGCGCCAGTTTTCCGGCCGCAATCAAAGCCTCGGCCAGATCACGCTGGAAAGCCGGGCTCGAACCATCAGCCTCGACGGCCTTGGCAAAAAAGTTCAGCGCCGCTTGCGGGTTGTTCAAACGGGTCGATAAATGGCCCAGAAAATTGATAATACCCGCCTGTTCCGGGTCCTTTTCAAGGGCTTCACGGCAGAGATCGAAGGCGTCCTTGATATGTCCCGCCCGTTCATGCTCGCGGGCACGCTCCAGCACGGTGTTGATTTTATTCAGGCCCATATTTTCCACAGTCTTTTGCCGACACGCTCGCCGATATTTGTACAGTCAATATTAACCATAGACCTTAGCCAATTTTTAACGGGGTGACTGTAGTCTTTGTAATCAAAGCACAATATGAGCGGAACCCGATGCCACCATTTCAAGTTTCTACACGACCCATCGACCCCAACGGCGCGCCCATGTCTCGCGAAGACCTGCCGCCGCCAGACACAAAACGATGGGTTATCAGGCGCAAGGCGACGGTTGTTGCCGGGGTTCGTTCGGGGCTGATTTCACTTGAAGAAGCATGTGAACGTTATGCACTTTCCGTCGATGAATTCCTGTCCTGGCAAAACCAGCTCGACACCCACGGCATGAATGGCCTGCGCGCCACCGGTATTAAGAAATACCGCCCCGATTCCTGACATCGCAATTCACCAGAGAATCCACTAGGCAAAAATTGCCCGGTATTAACCACTTGTTCACGAAGCACTCCTTAGCCTAGGCCCTAAGATAACTGGGATAAGCGCCGCCTTAGGCACGTGGCGTATCAATGGGTTTGGATAAGGGACTAGGGCGTGGATACATTATTGCAGGCATTGCGGAACCTTGGACCATTACGTCTGACCGTCATGGGCGGCGTCGCGATGGCGCTGATTGGATTTTTCATCTTCCTGACGACACGCTTGACGTCGCCTCAACTGGAGCTCCTGTATGGCGGTCTGGAAAGCGACGACGTCTCGCAAATCATGACCGAACTCGCAACCACGAACACACCGTATGAACTGCGTGGTGGCAATCAAGTCTTCGTCCCATCTGATAAAGTCTCCCAGGTCCGCCTGAGCATGGCATCGAAGGGAATTCCCAGTGGCGGCTCTATCGGATATGAAATTTTCGACGAAGCCAGCAGCCTGGGAACAACAAATTTTATCCAGAATATCAACCTGTTACGCGCCCTTGAGGGAGAGCTTTCCAGAACCATCAAGGACATATCATCGGTTAAATCGGCCCGTGTCCATCTGGTTTTGCCGAAGCGTGAGCTGTTCAGCCGACAGGCCCAGCAGCCGTCTGCATCGATCGTGCTGAACATGTCCGGTGGGATGCGCCTTGGCGCTGAACAGGTTTCTGCCGTCCAGCATCTGGTCGCCGCTGCAGTGCCCGGCCTGAACCCGAACCGAATTTCCATCGTCGACAACAAAGGCTCGCTTCTGGCCCGTGGATTCGAGGAAGAAGGCACCCCTGGTGCGATGTCGGCAAAGGGCGAAGAGCGCAAGCTAGCAATGGAAAAAAGGCTTTCCCAGACTATTGAACAATTGCTCGAAAAGACCGTTGGTTTTGGCAAGGTTCGCGCTGAAGTTAACGCCGATATGGATTTCGACCTGATTACCACCAACGAGGAACTCTATGACCCGGAAGGTCAGGTGGTACGCTCGACACAGTCTGTCGAACAGGGTGCCTCGAGCGAAGAATCGGACGGCGCCACACCGGTTAGCGTCGCCACCAACCTGCCCGATGCCAATTTGGGATCTTCCACATCATCGGCCAGTCTTAACACCAAGGAAAACCGCACCGAAGAAACCGTCAATTACGCCAATTCCAAGAAAAGCATCAGTCACACGCGTGAGGCTGGCGTTGTTACGCGGCTGTCGGTGGCGGTGCTTCTGGACGGCACTTATAGCGAGGACGAGAACGGCGACAAGGTCTATCAGCCCCGTAATGAGGCTGAAATGGAACTGATGGCAACGCTGGTCCGCAGCGCCATCGGCTTCAGCGCCGACCGGGGCGATTCTGTCGATGTTATCAATATGCAGTTCGCAGACCTTGATACCGGCGTAGAAGAAGAGCTTGAGCTGTTCTTCGGTCTCGACAAGAACGACCTGCTGAGAATGGCGGAAATCCTTGTTTTAAGCATCGTTGCCATCCTGGTTATCCTGCTGGTTGTCAGGCCGCTGGTCTCAAGAGCATTCGAAGCCTTGCCCGCAGCCATGGCCGAAGGCAAAATGCTAGCTGATCAGACAACTGCCGCCGCAACCGCCGCACTAACCGCACCTAGCGCAGGTGCACCGGCGCCCAGCGACGCGCCCGGCATTGAAGATCAGTATGACGAGTTGATTGATATCGACCGCGTCGAAGGCAGGGTCAAGGCATCCTCGGTCAAGAAGGTCGGCGAAATTGTCGCCAAGCATCCGGAAGAGGCCCTGTCGATTGTTCGTTCGTGGATGTATCAGGAAGGTTAAGGTAAACTGAAGCATGGCAAAGGCTAAAGACGACCTGCGAAATCTATCGGGCCCGCAAAAGGCGGCGATCTTCATGCTTGCGCTGGGCCAGGAACATTCAGCAGGCATGTTCGAGTTGATGGACGATGAAGAAATTCGCGACATGTCGCAGACCATGTCAACTCTGGGCAACATCAATTCCAGCCTGATCGAACGCCTGTTCGTCGAATTCGCCAACCAATTGTCCGGTGGGGGTGGCGGTTCGGTCATTGGTTCGTACGACACTGCAGAACGGCTTCTTTATCAAGCCCTGCCAGAAGATCGCGTTTCCCAGATTATGGAAGAAATTCGCGGCCCTGCAGGCCGTACCATGTGGGATAAGCTGGGCAACGTTAACGAGGCGGTGCTCGCCAACTACCTGAAAAACGAATACCCGCAGACGGTTGCCGTCGTGCTCTCTAAAATTCGCGCCGATCATGCCGCCCGTGTGCTGGCGGTCCTGCCGGAAAACTTCTCCATGGAAGTCATCATGCGCATGCTGCGGATGGAATCAGTACAAAAAGAGGTGCTGGATCACATCGAAAAGACCCTCAGGACAGAATTCATGACCAACCTGGCGCGCACGGCACGTCGCGACAGCCACGAAATGATGGCCGATATCTTCAACAACCTGGATCGCAATACGGAAAGCCGGTTTATGACCGGACTGGAAGAACGCAACAGGGAATCGGCCGAAAAGATCAAGGCATTGATGTTCACCTTCGACGATCTCGCCAGGCTCGACAACTCCGGTGTCCAGACGGTCCTGCGTCAGGTCGAAAAGGACGCCCTGGCAATGGCTTTGAAGGGTGGTTCCGAAGAAGTCAAGACGCTGTTCTTCCAGAACATGTCGGAACGTGCCGGCAAGATGATGAAGGAAGACATGGACGCCATGGGCGCTGTTCGCCTGAAAGAGGTCGACGAGGCCCAGGCAGCCATCGTCCAGACCGCCAAGGCCCTGGCCGATGCTGGCGAAATCGTCATCGCCGGTTCCGGCGAAGAAGACGAGCTGGTGTACTAACGTATGACCGCAACCGTAGAAAAATTCATGTTCGAGACGACCTTCGACGAAATGTCGGAGCCAGAAATTGTTGTCCCGGAGCCGGAAGACGAGGAAAAAGAAGAAGAACCGGAAATCATTGTTCCGACCTTTTCCGAAGAAGAACTGAATGCCGCACGCGAGGAAGGCTTTGCCGCTGGCAAGCAGGAAGGGCAGCAGGAAACGTCGGTTTCCGTCGAGGCACGTATCGCGGAACTGCTCAGCGTTATCGAAACAAAGTGTCAGGATGTTTTTCAGATGCAAATTGACGGCAATGTCGAGTTATCCCGCGGTGCCGTGACAATCGCCAGTGAAGTCGTCCACAAAGTCGTTCCCAGTCTTGTCGGGAATGTAGCCCTGGACGAGATCGAGCGGGTTATTCAGTCCATCTTCGAGAAAATTGTCGAAGAACCGCGTGTGACGATTTTCGTCAGCGCCGAATTGGTAGATGATCTGCGGGCACGCATCGAAAACATGAGCAAAAGCCGCACATACGAGGGAAATATGCATGTGCAGGGCGACGACACAATGCCAACAGGTGATTGTCGCCTGGAATGGTCAAACGGTGGCACCGAACGCAACAGTGTCGACCTGTGGAGCGATATCGACACCATTATCGACAGCTATCTGGACGGTAAACCAACAATTTGGAGTCGCTCTGACGAGCCCGCCAGCGACACCCCGAACGACACCCAGGACCCTGTCGCCGAAACACAGAAAACTGAGCTTGACAGCACCGTTGAAATGAACGATCCGGCACCCGAAATTCAACCCGAAGCTGACGAATAAGGTCAGGAGGAAATTATGGCTGACGAAAAAGATCTGGAATTATCCGAACTTGAAGTAGACGAAGCCGCAGAAGGTGAGGCAGCAGCAGCGCCGCCCCCGGCAATGGAGGCTCCACGCGATATTCCCGACCTGCCAGCAAGCGCGCAGGACCTGGAAGCCGTTTACGACATTCCGGTTCAGGTTTCCGCTGTTCTTGGAAAAACCCACATGCAGGTCAGCCAGTTGCTGAAATTGGGGCGGGGTGCGGTCGTCGAACTGGACCGCAAGGTCGGCGAGGCCATAGACATTTACGTTAATGACCGTCTGGTAGCGCGTGGCGAGGTCGTCGTCGTCGAAGACCGTCTTGGCGTGACCATGACGGAAATCATCAAGACAGAACGCTAGGCAGGAACCCGGTTAATGGCAAACGGCGGTGAAACTATAAATATCCGTAAAGTGAAGTCGTCGATGGACATGGCAACCGTCATCGGGCTGATCTGTGGTTTTGGGCTGATTACAGCCGCCATTGTGCTGGGCGGCGATCCAGCGTCATTTGTCAATCCGCCATCGATCCTGATCGTTGTCGGCGGCACGCTGGCCATTACCACCATGTGCTTTTCCATGTCGGAAATTGGCCATTCCGTGAAAATCATCGCCAAAACATTCTTCTTCTCGTCACGCGATCCGTCCGACGCCGCCATGCAAATTCTGCAAGTCGCCGAACTGGCGCGCCGTCAGGGCGTGCTGTCGCTGCAAAACGTACTTGATGGCCTGCGCCCTGAGCCGTTCCTGTACAAGGGCATGCTGATGGTCGTCGATGGGACGCCGGGCGAAGAAGTCGAACTGATTATGCGCCGCGACCTGAACGCGACGCTGACGCGCCATCACAAAAGTACCAATGTGCTGCGAAAAGCAGCTGAATTTGCACCGGCCATGGGCCTGATCGGCACCTTGATCGGTCTGGTGCAGATGCTCGGCAATCTGGATGATCCCTCGACCATCGGTCCGGCCATGGCCGTCGCCCTGCTGACCACATTTTACGGTGCTGTGCTGGCAAACATGGTGTTCTCGCCGATGGCTTCGAAGCTGGAGCGGAACTCGGCGGAAGAATCCATGGTCAACACAATTTACATGATGGGGGCGGCATCCATCGGTCGGCAGGAAAACCCGCGCCGCCTGGAAATGCTGCTCAACAGCATACTGCCCCCGGGTAAACGCGTGCAATATTTTGACTGAACCAAGACTGACTGACGGAAACGAAGTTTGATGCGATTACTGATTATCGGAACTCTGGACGGACAAATCGGCGGCGCCAGCCGTATCGCCGTCGAACGTGGTGCGAAAGTAACCCAGGTCGACGACATTCAGGGTGGGCTGGAGACGCTCCGCGCCGGAAATGGTGCCGATCTGTTGATGGTCGACGTCAATCTGGACATCGGCTTGTTGATATCCTCGCTTGAGGCCGAACGAATCACCATTCCCGTCGTCGCCTGCGGCATCGGCAACGATACCCGCGCTGCGGTCAAGGCTATCAAGGCCGGGGCCAAGGAATACATCCCGCTGCCGCCGGACACCGACCTGATCGCCGCCGTACTTTCGGCCGTTACCGAAGAAACCCACGCCATCGAATTCAAGGATCCGGCCATGGCCGAGGTTCTGAAAATGGCGACCCAGGTCGCGCCCAGCGATGCCAGCATCATGGTCACCGGCCAGTCCGGTACCGGCAAGGAACTGATGGCCCGCTTCCTGCACGCCAAGAGCCTGCGCTCGAAAGGACCGTTCATCGCCGTCAATTGCGCAGCGATCCCTGAAAACCTGCTTGAATCAGAACTGTTCGGTTACGAAAAGGGCTCTTTTACCGGTGCCGTTGCACGCCGCATCGGTAAATTCGAAGAAGCCAACGGCGGCACCCTGTTGTTGGACGAAATCAGCGAGATGGACCCGCATCTTCAGGCCAAACTGCTGCGCGCAGTGCAGGAACGGGAAATCGACAGGATTGGCGGCACCAGGCCGGTTAAAGTCGATGTCCGTATCGTCGCCACCTCGAACCGCAATATGGCCGATGAAATTGCCGAAAATCGCTTCCGCGAGGACCTGTATTTCCGCCTCAACGTCGTTAATCTGGCGTTGCCCTCGCTTTCGGAACGGCCCCTGGACATTCTCCATCTGTCCAGCCACTTCATTGCCAAATACGCCAAGGAAAACTGCGTCGATGCCCTGCCCTTGTCAGACAGCGCCACACAGGCACTTCAAGACTATCCATGGCCGGGGAACGTTCGTGAACTGGAAAACGCCATGCACCGTGCCGTGCTGCTGTCCAGCGGTAAGGAAATCAGCACCGACGCCATCCAGCTGACAGCGGCGGCATCGAGCAGTGATAAGGCCGCACCAACGGCAATCGGCGGCGACATGGTCGGCCAGACTGTCGCCCAGGTCGAACGCGGCCTGATTATCGACACCTTGCAACACTGCCTGGGCAATCGCACGCACGCCGCGAACATCCTTGGAATTTCCATTCGCACGTTGCGTAACAAACTGAAGCTTTACAACGAGCAAGGTTTTGCCGTCCCGATGCCCGGCGAAACCGAACGCCCGTCCGTTTAACGAATAAAGACGAGAGCCCAGAAGGCAAAAATGGCCGACGCTCAAAGCGAAACAACAACCGCCCCACAGACGCCGTCATTCGGTCTGCAAGATGTGGTCGGGTTTATCACCAAGCGCGCCGATATCGCGCTGGCCCTGGGTGTCGTCTGTATCCTGGTGGTATTGATCCTGCCAATGCCGAAATGGCTTCTGGATATCGCCCTTGCGTTTTCCATCACGTTTTCCGTGCTCATCCTGATGACCACCTTGTTTATTACCAAGTCGTTGGAATTCAATGCTTTTCCGACAGTCATCCTGCTCGCGACGATGATCCGCCTGTCCCTGAACCTGGCCTCGACCCGCCTGATCCTGAGTGACGGTCACACCGGACCAGACGCCGCCGGTAAAGTCATTGAAGCCTTCGGCGGTTTCGTTATGGGTGGCAATTTTGTTATCGGTATTATCGTCTTCGCGATCCTGGTTATCGTCAACTTCGTCGTCATCACCAAGGGTTCCGGGCGTATCGCCGAAGTTTCAGCGCGCTTCACCCTGGACGCCATGCCCGGTAAACAGATGGCCATTGATGCCGACCTGTCGACCGGCCTGATCGACGAGGCCGATGCACGGGCCCGACGCAAGGAACTGGAAGACGAGAGCACTTTCTTCGGAGCCATGGATGGTGCATCGAAGTTCGTTCGTGGTGATGCTGTCGCTGGCCTGATGATTACCTTTATCAACGTCATCGGTGGCATGATCATCGGTGTCGCGCAGAACGATCTGACCTTTGCTCAGGCCGCCGAGACTTATACCCGCCTGACCGTCGGTGATGGCCTGGTCTCGCAAATCCCGGCGTTGATCGTCTCGACCGCCGCCGGTCTGATGGTGACGAAAGCCGGTATCGGTGGCACTGCAGACAAAGCATTGTTCTCGCAACTGGGTGGGCGTCCGCGCGCCATGGGCGTCAGCTCATTCTTGCTAATTTCACTAGCGCTGTTGCCCGGCATCCCTGCAGTTCCGTTCGTTATTCTGGGCACTATCACCGGTTTCATTTCGCTGTACGTCGGCATCAGCCAGAAAAAGACACAGGATGAGGCGCTTGAAAAAGCCGAGGAAGAGGCCTTAGAGCCATCGAAGGCCGAAGAAGAGCCCATCGGCTCGGCCCTGAAGATAGACTTCCTGCGCCTTGAGCTGGGCTACGGCCTGTTGTCGCTGATTAACAACCCCCGCGACGGCCAGCGCCTGACCGACCAGATCAAGGCGCTGAGACGGCAAATGGCATCGGACATCGGTTTCGTCATGCCGTCGGTCCGTATTCAGGACAACATGCAGCTTCCCGCCAACACCTATGTCGTCCGGGTCAAGGAGATCGAGGCCGGGAATGGCGATCTGCGCCCCAACATGTTGCTGGTGATGGATCCGCGCGGCGAGGAAATCACCCTGCCCGGCGAGAAAACCACCGAGCCGACATTCGGCCTGCCAGCCATGTGGATTGACGAGACAAACCGCGAAGAAGCACTGTTCCGTGGCTACACGGTGGTTGATCCGGCGACCGTCATCACCACCCATATAACAGAGGTCATCAAGGACAACATGGCCGAGCTGCTGTCCTATGCGGAAACGCAAAAACTGATGGACGAGCTGGACAAGGAACATCAAAAACTGATTGGCGACATGATCCCGGCGCAGATATCGCTGGGCGGCGTACAACGCGTCTTGCAGAACCTGCTGGCCGAACGGGTGTCGGTGCGCGACCTGCCGACTATTCTGGAAGGCATATCGGAAGCCTGCGGCCAGACCCGCAACATCACCATGATTACCGAACATGTCCGTGCCCGACTGGCCCGACAAATCAGTTCAATCAACACCAACGAGGCCGGGTTTATCCCGCTCGTTACCTTAAGCCCGGAATGGGAACAGGCCTTTGCCGAATCCCTGGTCGGCACCGGCGAGGATCGCCAGCTTTCAATGCCGCCAAGCCGCTTGCAGGACTTCATTCAGGCACTGCGTAACGGCTTTGAGCGTCAGGCAATGATGGGCGAAACACCGGTATTGCTGACCAGCCCGCCGATCAGGCCGTTCGTGCGCTCCATTGTTGAACGTTTCCGCCCGATGACGACGGTGATGTCCCAGAACGAAGTTTATTCAAAAGCCAACATCAAAACCGTTGGGCAGGTGTAAATGAGCACCAGCACAACCACCTCGCCCCTTGCGCCAAGACCCTCTGGACGATCCCAGGGACAGAACATGATTGCCATCGCGTCTGGCAAGGGCGGTGTCGGCAAGACCTGGTTCGCCATCACCCTGACCCATGCACTGGCGCGTGAAAACCTGAAAACCCTGTTGTTTGACGGTGATCTCGCCCTCGCCAATCTGGATATTCAGCTTGGCTTGATGCCGAAACACGACCTGGGCAGCGTCATCGCCGGACGACTGACCCTTAATCAGGCTGTCCTGCCCTACGAAGACGGCAATTTTGATATCGTCGCCGGACGGTCCGGGTCCGGTGGACTGGCCAACGTCCCAGCCAGCCGCTTGCAAGTGCTGGGCGATGATCTGGTGCTGCTGTCTGCCGGTTATGACAAGGTGATCATTGATCTGGGGGCCGGTGTAGAACGAACCGTGCGCCAGCTGACCCATAATGTTGGCACCTGTCTTGTCGTCGCCACCGACGAGCCGACTTCGCTGACCGATGCCTACGCCTTCATCAAGGTGACGCACATGGAGAGGCCCGGCGCCGATATCCGTATCGTCATCAACATGGCCAATTCAACCCGCGAGGGAGAGCGCACATACAATACGCTGCTCAAGGCCTGTGAAGGGTTCCTTAAAATTTCTCCACCTTTGATCGGAGTGATCCGCCGCGACAACAAGGTGCGTGAATCGATCAAGAGCCAGTCGTCGATCCTGACGCGCTTCCCCAATACCGAGGCCGCCACGGATGTCGAGGAGATCGCCGCCAAACTCAAGGATTGAGCCGGGAGGCCAAGGGTCAATATGCCCACCATTACGCCACCGCCGCCAGCGCTTACGCAAGCCGCCATGCCGACGCCACCACCGCTAGCCGTCGTGCAGAATCCGCCGGTCGCGATTACCCAGCTTAGCCTGGGTCATGTGCTCGAGGCGGCGCTGACCGCCCAAGTCGGCAAAGATCTGTACACCCTGAAAACGCCACTTGGACAATTGACGGTACAGACGACGCTGCCGCTGCCGAAACTCTCGAACCTGGTGCTGCATTTACAGTCACTGACGCCACAGGCCCAGTTCGTCATCAATTCAATCAACGGCAAACCCCCGGAAGGCACCCTGCGGCCTACAATGGCACAAGCCGGACAGGCAGGGCAGACAGCAACGGCAAATACCGCCAGCGCCAGTCCGGCAGCCGGTCCGCTGACACTGAATGCCGGGACAACGCTTCAGGCTTCCTTGTTACGCCCCTTGGCCCAACCAGCAGTGGCAGCCTCGCAAGCCACCGGAACCGTAGCGTCACAAACGCTTGCCAATGCGCCCGGGAACACTCCCGGTACCAGCACCGGGGCTGGTTTCACAGAAGGTCTTAAACAGAACATCACCAAGGGTCTCAGCAAAGGCTTCGGCAATCTCGCCTCGCGGGTGCTGCCTGCTGGCAATGCCGCCAAGACCGTCACCTCATCGGGCAAAACAGCCTCTACAACCGCTGCAAAAACCGCACAGGCATCCCATTCGGCACAGGCAGCCGGATCCACCGGAAACGCCAAGGGAACCCAGTATTTATCATCGGGGACGCAGTTCAGCATCAAGATTGGCAAAATCGTCTTGCCGTCCGCCACCGCCACGGACGCCACACCCGCGGCCCCAAAATCCGCGACAAGCAATTTAAGCATTGGCCGCACCTTGACCGGCACGGTATCGGGCACGACAACGACGGGACATCCAATTGTGCAGACAAATTCCGGTGTTTTTGCCCTGAAGACGCCCGCGGCCCTGCCGCGCGGCAGCATCATTACGTTCGATATCACCACCCCGCCTATACAGCCGAAGGCCGAACCAGGTGTGCATTTAGGACTTGGTCGTGAAAACCTGTTCATGTCTCGAAAATGGCCGGCGCTGGAGGAAACAGTCACCACCATCCACGAGGCATCCCCGGCATCGGCTCAACAAATTGTCCAGAACATCCTGCCCCGCCCCGGTCCGGCACTGACGGCGACCGTGCTGTTTTTCCTGACTGCCCTGCGTGGCGGCGATATGCGCGCCTGGCTCGGTGAAGCACCGGTACGCACCATTGAACGCACACGCCCCAACCTTCATTCCCGCCTGAACGATGATTTTCAGACCCTTGGGCGTATATCTGATGACTCGGCCAAGGGCGACTGGCGCGTTGCCCTGATTCCCATCAACAGCGGCGAGGCGCTGGAACAAATCCGCATGCTGATGCGCAACGACGAAAATGATGATGAAGAAAGTTCCGAAAAATCAAACACGCGGTTCATCATCGATGTCATCCTCAGCCGCATGGGACGGATACAGCTAGATGGACTGGTCCGCGATGAAGGAAAAAAACTGGATCTGATTGTGCGTACGGAAATGCCGCTGACCGACGAAATCCGATACGATATTCAGGAAATCTTCCAGAATTCATCTGAGGCCTTTGGACTTAGCGGTGGCGTTGGTTTTCAGGCAGCCCCGCCCAACTTCATTGATGTCGATGATCCGATTTCAAATGAAGAAATGGGACTCGTGGTTTAGGATCAAGCCTTATGGACGTAAGCGAAAGACGCAAACATCTGCCAACAACACGCAATCCGGACGGCAAGCTGGATTACGTAACCACACTTGTCGGCCATATGGCCGCCGTAAGCGATATGGAACGCAGTTCCGTCACCCTGCGCTATGTGCCGGACAAGCTGATTCTGGAACCGGCAGCCTTCGGCAAGTATCTGGATGTTCTGGGAACGGTCGAATGGCCGACACTGGAAGAGGCAGCAGCCGTAATCCTGAATGACATCAACAATGAATTGATTGCCCGCTGGGTTCAGGTTTCCATCGACACGCCGGATCAGGTTCACCCCGGTATCGCCAGTCATGAAGTATTGCTGGAAGATCAGCAGCCAAAATGGAGCAACCCGGAACTCTTATCACGTTTAAAGTAGAGAGTTGGAAATGACGGTGTATCGTTTCGCCAATTAAAGTCTGACTTCCAGAGGCTGCGCCATCCGAAGGGTGCGCCTACATCATGCCTTCTTACGCGCGTAGCCCTGCAAACCGATTTCGTCGAGGACCATTTGTTCGCGAACGGCGAGTTCCTTTTGCTCGCGCACTTCCCTGTTCTTCTGGGCGGTTTCGTATTTTTTCAACTCGCGATAGGCCTCGTTCAATTCCTCGCGGGCGACTTCGGCTTCTTGTTCAGATTGTTGAATTGACAGCGCTATCCGTTCGCGCCGCTCAATCACATGGTTGGCATAGTTGCCGTACAGGAACCCGGCTTCCGAGGGATCGTTGGCGGCACTGGCCTGCTCTTCAATCAACTCTTCTTCAAGCAATTGCGCCTGATTCTGCAAGGCATTGATCAGACGCAGAATTCCACCAAGCTTTCGGCGTTTCTGGTCAACCGTCCACTCATTCAGTCGGATCAACGTTTTCAGGCTGCGGGCCATTCAGCTTTCCTAGGTATTCAACGAATTAATGTCTTGCAGGGTTTCCGTACTTAAAGTCTGGTCCGTCCCCGGCTGGGCAGACACCGGCGCTGGTGCCGGCGCTTCCGGCGGTGGCGCCTCAGGAGCAGGTGGGGGTGGGGGTGGTGCTGCCTGCTGCGGGGGCAGTTGAGCATCCCCTTCCGTCGCCTCGGTCATGTCGAGTATTTCCTGTAGTTGCGTATAGCAGCTCTGCAAATCCGTCCGATCTTCCTTGGTTTGCGCCAGGAACGCTTCGATTGCCGGATAATAATGAATTGCTTCGTCAATTTCGGCATCACTGCCCCGTCGATAGGCACCCAGCCGGATCAGCTCCGCCATATCTTCATAGGTCGCCAGCAACTTGCGGGCCCGATTGACGATGGCGTTTTCATCATCGCTGTTACAGGCTGGCATGGTTCTGGAGACACTTTTCAGGATATTGATCGCCGGATAGCGACCCCGTTCTGCGATTTCTCTATCAAGCACCACGTGACCATCGAGAATGCCACGAACCGCATCTGCGACAGGCTCGTTGTGATCGTCCCCTTCGACCAGAACCGTGAACAGGCCGGTAATGGAGCCCTGACCTTCGGCTCCCGGGCCGGCGCGTTCCAGCAGGCGCGGCAGTTCAGCAAATACTGATGGGGTGTATCCCTTCGATGCCGGTGGCTCGCCAGCCGACAAACTGATTTCCCGCTGCGCCATGGCAAAACGGGTGACACTGTCCATCAGGCATAGCACATCAAGATTCTGATCGCGGAAAAACTCGGCAATCGCCATCATGACATAGGCGGCCTGACGGCGAACCAGCGGAGGTTCATCCGATGTGGCAACGACAACGACACTTCGCGCCATGCCCTCTTCGCCAAGATCATCTTCAATAAATTCACGGGCCTCGCGACCACGTTCGCCAATCAAGCCGATGACCCCTGCTTCGGCATTCGTATGACGCGCCATCATAGACATGACCGTCGACTTGCCGATACCTGAACCGGAAAAGATGCCCATGCGCTGTCCCCTACAGCAGGTCAGGAAGGCATTCAGCGCACGCACCCCAAGGTCGATCTTCTCGCCGACACGGCGGCGCGTATGAGCATCGGGCGGGCTGGAATGAACCCGATAGGCCGTCGGCCCCTTGACCAGAGGCCCCAGGCCATCGGCCGGTTCACCAAAGGCATTGACGACACGTCCCATCCAGCTGATATTGGGATAGATGATAGGGTCGGTAATGCTGACTTCTGCGCGACTGCCCAAGCCGATACCGTCAAGCGAGCCAAACGGCATCAACAGGGCGCGTTCATTTCTGAAGCCAACAACTTCGCACATCACCTTGCGCCCATCGCGACCGACCAGACGGCACCTGTCACCAATGGACAATGTATCGCGAATCCCTTCGATTTCGACCATCAGCCCGACGATCGACGCGACCCTGCCGTAGACACTGTGGTCCGACAGGTGGCCGATTTCATTGACGATATTATCGGTCAGGTTTTTCAAGCGGCTGCCCCCCTACCTGGAAAGCAACACGTGGTGTGCCCTTGCGGACGACCGGAAACAGGCCCTGATTGTTTCATTCGTATACCCAATTTCATCCCGTTCCGATTATCGCCAAAGAGTCTTTAAATCTTTGTAAAGGCTCTCATCGAGCATTTCGTCAGACCAGGCAACAATTATGGTTAACAATTGTTAACAAAAATGGTTAATATATCGAATCCGGTTCGGTAAGGGGAGATCCAGATGCGAGTGCTTTTGGTTGAGGACGATCAGGCGACAGCGCAAAGCCTGCAAATGATGCTTGAATCCGATGGTATGGTCGTCGATGCGACCGATCTTGGCGAAGATGGCCTGGAAATCGGCAAGCTTTACGATTACGACATTATTATTTTAGACCTGATGCTGCCTGATATCGATGGCATTGAGGTCCTGCGCAGGTTGCGCGATGCCCGCGTCGAAACACCAGTTTTGATCCTGTCGGGACTGACCGAGGCCGACGACAAGGTTAAGGGACTGGGCACAGGTGCTGACGATTATCTGACTAAACCTTTCGACAAGGCCGAATTGATGGCCCGTATTCAGGCCATCGTCAGGCGTTCAAAAGGCCATGCCCAATCATTGATCCATACTGGAAAGATGAGCGTCAACCTGGACGCCCATACAGTCGAGGTCGAAGGTCAGCCGATCCACCTGACCGGCAAGGAATATGGCATTCTTGAACTGCTGTCGCTGAGAAAGGGAACGACCCTGACCAAGGAGATGTTCCTGAATCATCTGTACGGCGGCATGGACGAGCCGGAACTGAAAATAATCGATGTATTTATCTGCAAGCTGCGCAAAAAGCTGAGCGCTGCGACCGATGGTGATAATTACATCGAGACCATTTGGGGCCGTGGCTATGTTCTAAGGGATCCGGACGGGGCCGGTGAGGCGAGCGCGGCTGAGGCCTGAAGAACAGCTGTCAGCTAGCAAATGTCAAATCCGATTCAGCCTTGCAATAGACTCCGCGAAAGCCTGAAATCGGCTTGAATTTATCAGAGACACCAAGCACCGTTTCGGCGCCGCCTAAGAAAAGCACACCATCATCGGCCATCAAACGGCTGATTTGTTCCAGAACCTTGCCTTTTGTATCCTGGTCAAAGTAGATCAGCACGTTCCGGCAAAAAACGATGTCAAATTTTCCAAGCGGCGATAGGTCGGTCAGAAGGTTATATTCCTTGTAGGTCACCATGGCGCGCAAGGCCGCATCGGCTTGCCACATATCGTCCTGCTTGACGAAATACTTCAGCAACATCTGAATTGGAAGACCGCGTTGTACTTCGAACTGGGAATACAGGCCTGATTTTGCCTTTTCCAGAATCTCCCTGGAAATATCGGTGCCGACGATTTCCGTCCTCCAGCCTGCGAGTTTTGCCGCCTCTTCACGAATGAGCATACCAATGGAATAGGGTTCCTGACCACTGGAAGCCGCAGCACACCATAGACGGAAAGATTTCTTGTCACCCCGCGTAGCCAGCAAATGCGGCATGACGTGATCGCGGAACAAATCAAACGGCTTGTTGTCGCGAAAAAAGAATGACTCGTTGGTGGTCATCGCTTCCGTCACATCGCGTATCAGCTCATCGTCTGCATTGCCCTTCAGGGTATCGACCAAATCTTCAAGTCCCTTCAAGCCACGCTTGCGGGCGATGGGCATCAAGCGACTTTCCAGCAAGTAGCCCTTGTCCTCGTTCAACACAAGGCTAGACTCCCGCTTGATTAATTCTGCCAGAAATTCAAAATCTCCCGGCCTCATGGTGCCCCCTTGGAAATAAAGTTCTCAACGTAGGGCGTAA